>NZ_JNZR01000025.1:0-93334 GCF_000717585.1 Micromonospora globosa | reverse complement strand
GGCGGGGGCGGGGATGAGGGGCGCCGGGGCGGGCGGGGTGCCGCCCGCCCCGGGTCGGGGACCGGTCAGCGCCGCCACTTCTGGTTGGCGCCGCCGGTGCAGTCCCAGATCTGCAGCCGGGTGCCGTCGGCCGAGCTCGGACCCGTCGCGTCCAGGCACTTGTTCGCCTGGGGGTTCACGATGTCCCCGGCCGCGCTGAACACCCACTTCTGCGCGCCGGTGCCGTTGCAGTCGTAGAGCTGCACCTTGGCGCCGCTCGCGGTCGATCCGGCGGCCACGTCGAGGCACTTGCCGAGTGCGCGGACCGAGCCGTCGGCGTTCCAGGTCCAGCGCTGGGCGGCGGTGCCGTTGCACGTCCAGAGCTGCACCGGGGTGCCGTTGGCGGTGCTGGCGCTCGCCACGTCCACGCACTTGTTGCCGTACCCGACGATCTGGCCGCCGGTGCCCCCGCCGCCGTTGTCCCAGGCCTGGACGCGGACGTAGTCGACGGTCATGGTCTGCGGGAACGTGGTGCTGCCGTCCGGCGAGCCGGGCCAGTTGCCGCCGACCGCCACGTTCATGATCATGAAGAACGGGTGGTCGAAGACCCAGCGGTTGCCGCCGATGTCGGCGGGCGTCTTGCGGGAGTACGCGACGCCGTCGAGGTACCAGGTGATCGAGTCCGGCGCCCAGTCCACTGTGAACGTGTGGAAGGCGTCGGCGAGCGCCTGGCCGCCTGGCAGCGAGGTGGACGCGCCGACGCCGCCGCCGCCGGAGTAGCCGGGGCCGTGCAGCGTGCCCCAGACGGTCGAGGGGGCGTAGCCGACGTTCTCCATGATGTCGATCTCGCCGCTGCCGGGCCACGGGTTCGTGCCGATGTCGTTGCCGAGCATCCAGAACGCCGGCCACAGCCCTTGTCCACGCGGGACCTTGATGCGTGCCTCGAACCGCCCGTACGCCTGGGCGAACGTGCCGTTGGTGAGCAGCCGGGCCGAGGTGTACTGGCAGCTTCCGTACCAGCAGGAGTAGCCGCCCGGGTTCTCCTTGCGGGCGGTGATGACCAGGTTGCCGTTGCCGTCGAGCGCGGCGTTGCGGGTGCTGTTCGTGTAGTACTGGAGCTCGTTATTGCCCCAGCCGCCGCCACCGATGTCGTAGCGCCACTTGCTCGCGTCGGGGGCGGCCCCGGCCGGGCCGTTGAAGTCGTCGGACCAGGTGACCGCGCCGGGGGCGGCGGCCGCCGGGGTGCTGGGGACGGCGGTGAGGGCGGCGGTGAGGCCGACCGCTGTCACCGCCAGGGCGGCGAGGGTACGGATGGTGCGCACGGGGCGCCTCCTGCGGGGGTGGTGGCCGTTACCGTCACGGCGGCCGGCCCCGCCCAACGGTTAACAAACCATACAAATAGACTTCGATGAAGGTATGAATGAAGTCGGTCGATGTCAAGAGAGCGCTTCCCGCTGGCGCTCCGACGTCGGCTCGGGCTCCCGCTGCCGTACCACAGTGGATCGGCGCATGTCCCGCCACGGGCCGCCCAGCAGCGGCGTCAGCACCACCAGCAGGTAGCAGGCGCCCATCACGACGAGCGTGGACGTGGGGCCGAACCGGTCCGCGGCGAATCCCGCGCCGACCGCGCCGGCCGGCATGGCCGCCCACGCGCCGGCGCCGATCACGCCGTACACCCGGGCGCGCATGGCCGGCGGCACCCGCTCCAACTGGACCGCGCCCATCAGCGGGTTGAGCGCGCCGGCGGCCAGCCCGGCCATCGCCACCACGGCGGCCACCACCGGCAGCGGCGGCGCGGCGGCGAGCGCCCACAGTGGTGGGGCGCCGCACAGCACGTACGCGGTGACGAACGTGGCCCGGCGGGGCAGCCGGTGCCCGATCGCGCTGAACACCAGCGAGCCGACCAGCGCGCCGCCGCCCATGACGCCCACCAGCAGGCCGAACGCGGCCGGCCCGCCGAGTTCCCGTTCGGCGACCACCGGCAGCAGCACGTTGCTCTTCGCCGCGTCGAACAGGTTCGTCACCAGCACCAGCAGGACCATGGCGCGCAGCAGCGGCTCGCGGACCAGGAAGCGCAGCCCGGCGGCGAACTGCCGCCAGTAGCCGCCGGTCTCCGGCTCGCTCCCGTCGTCGGACGGCCGCAGGCCGCGCGGCACCAGCAGCGTCACCACGAGGGCCGACACGGCGAACGTCACCGCGTCCAGCGCCAGCACCGGCACCGCCCCGAACACACCGACCAGCAGGCCGGCCACGGGTGCGCCGATCATCCGGGCGCCGCGCGAGGTCGCGTCCTCCCACCCGGCCGCCCGCTCGATCGGCACCCCTGCCGCCGCCGCGGCCTCCGGCAGCAACGCGGTGCGCGCGGTCTGCCCCGGCGTGTCGAGCAGGCCGCTGACGAAGACCAGGGCCAGCAGCGCCGGGAACGGCAGGCCGACTGTGGCGTGCAACAGGGGTACGGCGGCGATCGTCACGCCGGAGACCACGTCGGCGAGCACGCTGGAGCGCCGGTAGCCGATCCGGTCGACGAGCACGCCGCCGAACGCGCCGCCGAGCACCACGGGCGCGGTGGCGAACGCCCCGGCCAGCCCGGTGGCGGCCGGTGAGCCGGTCTCGGCCAGCACGTAGAGCGGCAGCGCGATGAGCGTGAGCACGTTGCCGGTCAGCGAGACGGCGTGCCCGATCAGCAGTCCGGCCAGGGGCCGGCGGTCGCGGGTCACTGCGGCCCCCGATACGCCTGCCAGATCAGCGTGACCATCTCGGCGCCGGGCCGGCCGGGTGCGCCGCGCTCCTGCCAGCGCCGGCCCAGCGCGGACAACTCGTCGCGCAGCTCGACCAGTTCGTCAGGTGTCAGGCGCAGCACCATGTCGCTGCTGGTGGTGCCGCGGACCCACGCGGGGTCGAGGCTCGCCTCCGACTCCAGGTACGCCTGGTAGCGGTCCACATAGCGCTGCATGGCGGCCTGGCGCAGCATGTTGCCGGCGAGCCGGCGCTCCGGGTCGTCCAGCAGTTCGAGCGGATCCCAGTCGGTGGTGGCGTGCGCGGCCCGCCACCACCGCTCGCGCCGGTCCCGGGCCAGCTCGGGCGCCTCGGCCACGAAGCCGTGCTCGGCCAGCTTGCCGACGTGGTAGCTGACCGACCCGACCGCCTCGCCGGTCCGTTCGCTCAGCATGCCGACCGTCTGCGGGCCGCGCAGGCGCAGCTCGCCGAGCAGCCGCAGCCGGGTGGGGTGGGCCAGCGCCCGCATGGCTCGCGGGTCGCTCACCCGCCGGTTGCCGGTTCCGTCAGTCATGCCGCCAGGCTAGACCGACAAGGAATGATGTACAAGGAGTCTTGTATTCATCGCGCTGCTTCCGGTGTATGGCGGTACAGGTCGCGCAGCAGGCACACCTCGGACAGGTGGTGGATCACCTCCCGGTTGATGTGCAGCACGAGCGTGGCCATCGGAACGTCGGCGAACGGCCCCTCAGCCGGGCCGCAGGGGCGGGCCAGGCCGTCCTCGCCGAGCGCCTCGACCCCTGCCGTCCAGGCGGCGTACTCCTCATCGAGCTGGGCAAGCGCGCCGGCCGCGGTCGGGGAGTAGGGGAACGAGGCGTAGTCGGTGGGCGCGCGGCCGAAGTGCGACGCGTTGCGCATGGCCAGCACGCCCACGATGACGTGGGCGAGCCGCCAGGCGATGGTGGTGAACGGCGGCGGGTCCGGCTGCGGCATCGCGAAGTCGATCGCCGGAATGCCGTCGTCGCCGCGCGGGCGCACGCTCCAGCAGCCGGGGACCGGCTCCCAGAGGTATTCGGCGTCGGTGAGCCCGGCGAGGCGGTCGCGCAACTGGTAGGTCCAGTGCCAGGTGAGCTGCTCGCGGAGCAGCGGGTTCCAGGTCAGATCGGTCATGCGCCTCAGCGTGCCACCGCCCTGGGACAGAAAACGGCCCGCTCAGCCCCGCCGCGCCGCCGTCCGGCCCTTGAGCCGGCGGCCCATCTCCCGGGCGATCTCGCGTTTGGCGTCCCGCTCGGCCAGCGCCTGGCGCTTGTCGTACGACCGGCGGCCCCGGGCCAGGCCCAACTCCACCTTGGCCCAGCCGTCGGCGAAGTACATCGACAGCGGCACCAGCGTGATGCCGCCGTCGCGCAGCTTCTCCAGGATCCGGGCGATCTCCACCCGGTGCAGCAGCAGCTTGCGGGTGCGCCGGGGCGCGTGGTTGGTCCAGGTGCCGAAGCCGTACTCGGCGATGTGCAGGCCGTACAGCATGATCTCGCCGTCGCGCTCCTGGGCGAACGCGTCGACCAGCGACACCCGCCCCTCGCGCAGCGACTTGACCTCGGTGCCGGCCAGCACGATGCCCGCCTCGTACGTCTTGAGGATGTCGTAGTCGTGCCGCGCCTTCTTGTTCGAGGCGATCAGCTTGCGCCCGTTCTCCCTGGCCACGCGAGCAGAGTACCCGCCGGGGGCGGCTGCGGGCCGGTCGCCGGGCGCGCGGCCACCCAGCCGGTGGTGATGAGCAGCAGCGCGGCGCAGTAGGTGGTCATCACCAGCAGGCCCCGCCCGGGCAGGTCCACACCGGCCGCGCCCACGCCGATGAGCAGGTCGGAGACGAGGAAGAGCGCCCCGCCCGCGGCGACCCGCGCGGACACCCCGGTCGCGGCGGCGGCCATCAGGCACAGCGCCAGGCTGTAGCCGAGCACCGGCAGCCGCAGCGGCCCGAGCATGCCCCAGAGCAGCGCGTTCGCGCCGGCCCAGGCGAGCAGGTAACCGGCCCACGCCACGCCCCGGGCGCGCCGGTACCGGACGAAGGCGGTGATGAACGCGATCTGGGTGACCAGGAAGAAGCCCATGCCGGCCAGGAACGCGGTGTCTCCCGGCAGGAGCAGGGCGACGTCGCCCGCGGTGGCGGCGACCAGGCCGACCGCCACCGCGTCGACGCGGTGGCGGTGCGCCCAGAGGTACGCCAGCAGCACCGGCGCGAGCAGCGGCTTGGCCAGCCACTGGAGCGCGGTCGAGTCGAGCGCGACCCCGACCAGTTCGACGGCCGCGACCAGCCCGAACAGGGGCAGCAGCCAGGAGCGCCTCATCGGGCCGGCTGCCAGCCGGGACGGCCGAACAGGTAACCGAGGCGGTGTCGCCAGGAGTCGGCCCCGCGTACGTCGGACCAGATCGCGGCGAACTCGTGGGTGGCCACCCGCAGCGGGTTGTAGGTGCCGATGTTCTTGGTGAGCCCGTAGCGCGCGGTGGCCCGCTCCGGCTCGAAGCTGCCGAACAGCCGGTCCCAGACGATCAGGATGCCGCCGTAGTTGCGGTCCAGGTACTCGGTGTTCGAGCCGTGGTGCACCCGGTGGTGCGACGGCGTGTTGAAGATCCACTCGATCGGCCGGGGCAGCACGTTGATCCGCTCGGTGTGCAGGAAGAACTGGTACAGCAGGCTGACCGACTGCTGGAGGAAGATCATCCACGGCGGGATGCCGAGCAGCGCCAGCGGCAGCCAGAACGGCAGCGAGGTCATCGGCGTCCAGCTCTGCCGCAACGCGGTGGAGAAGTTGTAGTAGACGCTGGAGTGGTGCACGACGTGGCTGGCCCAGAGCACGCGTACCTCGTGGTGCGAGCGGTGGAACCAGTAGTAGGCCAGGTCGTCGGCGAAGAACAGGATCACCCAGGTCCACCAGTCGCCGGGCGACAGGTGCACCGGCGCCACGGTCCACAGCGCCGCGAACAGGCCGACTGTGAGCAGCTTCCACGGGAAGCCGATGATCTGGCTGCCCAGCCCCATCGACAGGCTGGTGGTGGTGTCGCGCAGCTCGTAGCCGCGTTCGTCGTCGTCGGGCAGGAAGCGGTAGGAGACCGCCTCGATGACGATCAGGAGCAGGAACGCCGGGACGGCGTACAGCACGGCGGGGATCATGCGCGCGCTTTCCTTCCGGGTGTGGGGGTGGTGGGGGTGGTGACCGGCGCGGTCAGCAGCGCCCGGGCGTGCCGGGCCGCCGCCGCGCCCTGACCGGAGGCGACCGACGCGGCGAGACGGCGGTGCCCGGCCACGTCCAGCAGTTCGGCCGCGCGGGCGTCCGGGGGGACGTCGCCGACCGCGAACGTGCCGGCCACCAGGCTGTTGAACGCGAGCTGGTAGGCGGTGTTACCGCTGCCGCGCACGACCAGCCGCCAGATGGCGATGTTCGCCTCGTTCATCAGGTCCAGGTCGGGGGCCAGGTCGCCGTACTCCTCGGCGGCCCGGACCAGGGCGGCGACGACCGCCGCGTCCGCGCGCTCGGCGCAGAGCCGGGCCGCGTCGATCCCGACGCAGGCCCGCATCTCCAGCATGTCGCGCACCAGCGTCTCGACCGGGAGTACGTCAGTGGAGCGGGCCAGGGACAGCGCCAGGTCCAGCCCGGCGTGGACCCGCCAGTCCAGTACCCGGGTCGCGCCGCCCTGGCTGACCCGGACCAGGCCGAGCTGTTGCAGGCGGCGCAGCGCCTCCCGGACCGCGTGCCGGTTGACCTCGAACGCGCCGGCCAGCTCCCGCTCGCCGGGCAGCGTCTCGTCCGGTGCGTACCGGCCGGACACGATCGCGTCGCGCAGCCGCCCGAAGACGTGGTCGGAGACCGAGACACGAGGCGCGGGATCGAAGGTCATGCGCAGAAGTGTGGCCCCGAACACATCAACCCGTCAACTGGTTGTACCAGTGGATTTCGGGGGCGGCCGGTGCGTGCCGCAGCCGTCACCCCTCGTATCCTTTCCGCCGTAGGCCCGCCAGAGGAGAGGGAGTCGGTGTGAGCAACCGCGTCGAGACGTTGGAGTTCCAGGCCGAGGCTCGTCAGCTGTTGCAGCTGATGGTGCACTCGATCTACTCGAACAAGGACGTCTTCCTGCGCGAACTGATCTCGAACGCGTCCGACGCGCTGGACAAGCTGCGGCTGGAGTCGCTCGTCGACAAGGAACTGTCGGCGGACACCTCCGACCTGCACATCGAGATCGAGGTCGACAAGGACGCCCGTACGCTCACCGTGCGGGACAACGGCATCGGCATGAACCGCGACGAGGTGGTCGGCCTGATCGGCACGATCGCGAAGTCCGGCACCGCCGAGCTGCTGCGCAAGCTGCGCGAGTCCGCCGACGCCGCCGCGTCCCAGGAGCTGATCGGCCAGTTCGGCGTCGGCTTCTACGCCACGTTCATGGTCGCCGACAGGGTGACGCTGCTGACCCGCCGCGCCGGGCAGTCCGGCGGCACCCGCTGGGAGTCCGCGGGCGAGGGCACCTACTCGATCGAGGAGGTCGAGGACGCGCCCCAGGGCACCTCGGTCACGCTGCACCTCAAGCCGGTCGACACCGACGACAACCTGCACGACTACACCGCCGAGTGGACGATCCGCGAGATCGTCAAGCGCTACTCCGACTTCATCTCGTGGCCGATCCGGATGACTGTCGACAAGCCCGGCGAGGACGGCGCCACCACCCGCGAGGAGCAGACGCTCAACTCGATGAAGGCGCTCTGGGCGCGCTCGCGGGACGAGGTCGACGAGGCCGAGTACAAGGAGTTCTACCGGCACGTCGCGCACGACTGGGCCGACCCGCTCGAGACGATCCACATGCGCGGCGAGGGCACCTTCGAGTACGAGGCGCTGCTGTTCCTGCCGTCGCACGCCCCGCTCGACCTGTTCTCCCCGCAGGGCCGCCGGGGTGTGCAGCTCTACGTCAAGCGCGTGTTCATCATGGACGACTGCGACGCGCTGATGCCCAACTACCTGCGCTTCGTCAAGGGCGTGGTGGACGCGCACGACCTGTCGCTGAACATCTCCCGGGAGATCCTCCAGCAGGACCGGCAGATCCGCGCGGTGCGCCGGCGGCTGGTCAAGAAGGTGCTCGCCACGCTCAAGGACATGTCCGCCGAGTCGTACCGCACGTTCTGGACCGAGTTCGGCGCGGTGGTCAAGGAGGGTCTGCTGGAGGACCCGGACAACACCGAGACGCTGCTGGAACTGGTTCGCACCGCCAGCACCCACGACCCGGCCGAGCCGACCACGCTGCGCGACTACGTGGAGCGGATGAAGGACGGCCAGACCGAGATCTACTACGCCACCGGCGAGAACCGGGCCACCATCGAGAACTCGCCGCACCTGGAGGCGTTCCGCGCCAAGGGCTACGAGGTGCTGATCCTCACCGACCCGGTGGACGAGGTGTGGGTCGAGCGCGTCGGCGCGTACGACGGGAAGACGCTGCGCTCGGTCGCCAAGGGGCAGGTGGACCTGGAGACCGAGGAGGAGAAGGAGAAGGCCGAGGCGGAGCGCCAGGAGTACGCCGACCTGCTCACGTTCCTCGGCGGCGCGCTCGCCGACAGCGTGAAGGAGGTGCGCCTGTCCACCCGGCTGACCACCTCACCGGCCTGCGTGGTGGGCGACGCGCACGACATGACGCCGACGCTGGAGAAGATGTACCGGGCGATGGGCCAGGAGGTGCCCCGGGTCAAGCGGATCCTGGAGCTGAACCCGGCCCACCCGCTGGTCACCGGGCTGCGCAAGGCGCACGGGGAGGGCGGCGACACGGCCGCGCTGACCGAGACCGCCGAGCTGCTGTACGGCATGGCGCTGCTGGCCGAGGGCGGCGAGCTGGCCGACCCGGCCCGGTTCACCCGGATCCTCGCCGACCGTCTCGCCCGCGGCCTGTAGCCCCACCCCGACCCGGTTCGCCCGACCCGCCCCGGCGGGCCGGCGTGATCGACTCCATGCCGCCGAAGTGGCGGTATCGGCATGCCACCGATACCGCCACCTCGCCGAGCCGGTGTCGACCCCGCTCGGAAGTCGATGGTCGGGCGGGTGTCGGGTCAGTTGCGTGATCCACTCCAGCTCGCCGAAGTGGTGGTATCGGACGGGCTCTGACCCCGCCATTTCGCCGAACTGGTGTTGATCACGGTGGGTCTCCCAGACTGGGGACGAGCGATCCCATCTGGAGGGATGCCCGGGACGCTAGGGGCTTCCGCCCGCGTCGGCAGGGCTGCCCGGGTGCACAGGTGTGGGTCGGTGTGGATGGGGCGGAGCGCCGCGCGGCGGGCACCGGCTGAATGTCAGGCTCTTGTCGACGGCTGTTGATCGACTGTGCCCGGGCGATAGTCGTGGGAGCTTGGGTGTCCCAGGGTGGGGGAGGCTGGTGCCAGATGGAGGGACCTCAGGCGGTTGTCGTGGCAGCCGGTTGGTCGGCAACGGCTCGCCGAGATGACGCCGCCGCCTCGGCGAGGCGGGTCGGCTCAGGGGAGCGCGGGGTAGAGCGCGGCTACACCGCCGGACAGTCCGGCCTGGACCCGGCGCGCCACGTCGTCGGCGAGGATCTCGTAGCTGTCGGACTCGATGCCGTCGGCGGCGAGCCGGGCGACGTCGGCCGGGTGGGCCTTCGGGCCGGGTACGGCGGCGGCCATCTCGGTGTCCATGTAGCCCACGTGCAGGCCCGCGACGCGGACGCCCCGGCCGGCCAGCTCCAGGCGCAGGGCGTTCGTCATCGACCACTCGGCGGCCTTCGCCGCGCCGTACGCGCCGACGCCGGGGAACGTGAACCAGGACAGCGCCGACAGCACGTTCAGGATCGTGCCGCCGCCGTTGGCCACGATCTGCGGCGCGAACGCCCGTACCACCGACAGCGTGCCGAGGTAGTGCGTCTCCATCTCCAGCCGGATCTGCGCGAGGTCGCCGTCGAGCAGGTCGGTGCCGGTGCTCACGCCGGCGCTGTTGACCAGCAGCGTCACGTCCCCGGCCCGCTGCGCGGCGGCGGCCACCGACTCGGGGTCGGTGATGTCGAGGCGTACCGGGGTGACTCCGGGCAGGTCCACGGTGTCCGGGTTGCGGGCGCCGGCCCAGACGGTGGCGCCGCGTGCGACGAGTTCGGCGGCCAGGTGCCGGCCGAAGCCGCGGTTGGCGCCGGTGACCAGGGCGGTGCTTCCAGCGATCTTCATGTCTCGCTCCGAGGTGTGGAGAAGGGAGGGGTCAGGCGGACAGCAGGCCCGGACCGGGCAGGACGGCCAGCTCGCCGGGGGGTACGTCGTGCCCCGCGCCGCAGCGCAGCCGGGCGTGCACCGCGGCGCCGCACTCCTCGTGGGCCACCCGCACCGCCGGGCCCGCCTCGTCGGCGGCGTACGTGTCGCCCCACTGCCGCAGCGCGACGAGCACCGGGATCAGGTCGCTTCCCTTCGCAGTGAGCACGTACTCGTCGCGGGTGCGCTGCCCGGGCTCCCGGTAGGGACGCCGGTCGAGCAGCCCGTCGGCGACGAGCTGCTTGAGGCGTGCGGCGGCCACCGGCTCGCTGACGCCGACCCGCCGGGCGAAGTCGTCGAAGCGGCGGGTGCCGAACGACGCCTCCCGCAGCAGGAGCAGCGTGGTGCGGTTGCCGACCACCTCCAGCGCCCGGGCGATCGAGCAGTTGGCGGTGGACCAGGAGTCACGCTGCGCAAGGAGGTCCGTCATGGCGTCGACGGTACCCCCTGACTTAGGGAATCAGAAGTCAGCTACCTCACAGCTGGCCGGGGAAGAACCCGTGCCGGGCCAGCGGCTCGACGATCTGGTGCTCCTCGTACGACAGGTGCGACAGCAGCGTGTCGGTGAGCAGGTCCACCGCCTCCTGGAGCTGCGTGAAGTCGCCGGGCCGCCGGACCAGCTCCACGAGCGCCCGGTCGACGCTCTCCACCACCCCGTGGATCACCACGTGCTCCTCCTCGAGGCGGTCCAGCACCGCGGCCAGCCCGGCCTCTGAGCGGCGCAGGTGCGGGAAGACCGAGGCGTCCTCCAGCCCGTGGTGCTGGGTGACCATCGTGCAGTAGGCCGCGCAGTACGCCCCGAGCGTCCAGTTGTTCTGCCGCATGGTCATCTCGTTGAGCGCCGCCCGCGCCCGGCCCGGCGAGACCGAGCCCTGCTTGACCTGTTCCAGCAGGTCGCGCACCTGGGCCAGTTCCTGGCGCAGATGGTCGTGCACGTCCACCAGGTGCTGCCCGGCGGCCTGTCCCCGGGCCGGGTAGACCTGTCCGGCCGGCGGCGGCGGGGCGCTCGGGCGGGTGGACTCGTCCCACGGGCGGCGTGCGCTCAGGCGTACCCCCGGGTCGGGGGTGGGGGTGACGCCGAGCGTGCTCGGGCCGCCGGCGGTGGTCGGCTCGTCGGCGGCCTCCCGGGCGCCGCCGGCGGGCGTGGCGCGCTCGGCGGCGACCAGCTCCCGGACCGCGGGCGCCACCTCCTGGCCGAAGATCTGGATCGCGCGCGGCTCGTCGCTGCCGAGGATGAACGTGGTGATGCCGTGCTCCAGGGTGAGCCCGGCCAGCTCCTCCACCCACTGCTCCGGCGGCCCGGCCAGAAAGCCGGCCGACGAGCGGGCGAACGTGCCGGTCACGTTGAGCATGCGGCGGATCGCGCCCGGGTCGCGCCCGGCGGCCCGGGCGCCCTCGTCCACGAGCGCGTTCAGGGCGGGCAGCTCGTCGGGGCCCTTCGGCAGGTACGACAGGGACGGCAGCCAGCCGTCCGCGGCGCGGCCGACCAGGCGCAGCATGCGCGGCTTGTACGCGCCGACCCAGATGCCGACCGGATGCGCGGGCGCCGGGCCGCGCTTGGCGCCGACCACCCGGTAGTGCTCGCCGTCGACACGGATCATGCCGCGGCTGCCGGTGTCCCAGACCTCGCGGATCACCCGGATCGCCTCGTCGAGGGCGTCGACGGCGGCGCCGGGGGACAGGCGCCGCCCGCCCGCCGCCTCGATCGCGTCCCAGAACGCGCCCGCGCCGAGTCCCAGCTCGACCCGGCCGCCGGTGAGCAGGTCCAGGCTGGCGACGCTGCGGGCCAGCACCACCGGCTGGCGCAACGGCAGGTTGAGGACGTTTCCGGCCAGGCGGATGCGTTCGGTCGCCGCGGCCACGTAGGACATCAGCGTCCAGGTGTCCAGGAAGCCCGGCTGGTAGGGATGGTCCTGGAACGTGACCAGGTCCAGCCCGACCTGCTCGCACAGCCGGGCCAGCGCCACGACCTGGTCGGGCTGCCCGGCGGCGGGGGTGATGAAGCCGCCGAAGGTCAGCTCGTGTCCGTGATCGGTCATCCGTCAAGCCCTCCCGTGATCTTGCCTGGCCCTGCCACCGTAGCGCCGCCGCCGGTAGCCCGGCCGGGTGAAGAGCGTCACAAGAAGTGGACGATCGTCGCAAATCGCTCCTAGCGTCGGTTTCGTTCGCAGACGCGGACACCACGGGCCGGAAACGCCAAATCCCGCCGCCGTCCCCGGTAACCGGACCTCGCGCGGGAGCGGGGGAACCACACGTTCCACGGTGCATCGTCACCTCGGGGTGAAGCCGCCACCGGCGGCCGGGCTCCTCGGCCCGAACCCGACAGCTCACCTCGTCGGCGTGGAGGAATCCACATGGCAACTGAATACTCAGCCCGAAGCCGCCGTACCGCCCTCGGAGCGGTCCTGGCCGGCGCCGCCGTCGGCGCCGCGACCCTGTTCGGCCCGGCCGCTCCGGCCAGCGCAGGCGTCAACTGGGACGCGGTCGCGCGCTGCGAGTCGGGCGGCAACTGGAAGATCAACACCGGTAACGGCTACTACGGCGGGCTCCAGTTCTCCCGCGCCACCTGGAACGGCTACGGCGGCAAGAAGTACGCCGCCCGCGCCGACCTGGCCAGCCGGTCCGAGCAGATCGCCGTCGCGGAGAAGGTGCGGCGCGGCCAGGGCATCGGCGCGTGGCCGGTCTGCGGCAAGAAGGGCGGCTCGGCGAGCGCGGCGACCCGGTCCGAGCGGGCCACCACAAAGGCGGCCCCGAAGCGGGCCGCCACGCGCGAGGCCGCGCCGGAGCGGGCGGCCACCCGCAGGGCCGCGCCCGAGCGCGCCACGACGACGGTGGCGCCGCAGCCGTCGTCCGGCGCCGGGACGTACCTGGTCCGGCGTGGGGACACGCTGTCGGAGATCGCCGTGACGCAGCGCGTCGACGGCGGCTGGCGCGCCCTGCACGAGCGCAACCGCGCAGTGGTCGGCGACGACCCCGGCCTGATCTTCCCCGGTCAGCGGCTGCGGCTGCGCTGACAGCGGTCCGAGAACGCCCGGCCGGGGCGACCCGGTCGGGCGTTCGCCCCGTCCGCGACACGCCGCGTCGACGGTGTCCGGCCTGCTCCCGGCGTCCGGGAGACGGTCCGCAACGGTGGTGACCGCGATTCGTCGGAGCCGGTTGCTAGGGTCACGATGCTCGGCTAAGACGTGAAGAAAGCGCGGATATGACCAACGACCCGTTCTCGGCGGCCGCGAGCATCGACGAGCTGCTGACCCGCACGCAGCAGGCGCTCACCGCGATGCGCTCCCGGGCCTCGGCGCACGCCGACGGCGAGCCCGGCGACCTGCTGCGCGCCGAGGGCACGGCCGCCGGCGGCCGGGTCCGCGCGGTCGCCGTCCAGGGTGGCCGGCTGGATTCCGTGACGATCGACCCGGAACTGGCCGGCGAGCCCCTCGACGTCCTCTGCGGACACTTCGTCACCGCCGCCAACGCCGCGCTGTCCGAGCTGGACGCCCGGGTCAGCGCGTCGGCGCGGGCCGACGCCGACGCGCTCGCCGCCCGGCTCGGCAGCATGGGCGACCAGGCCGAGCTGTTCGGCCGCGCGATGCACGAGGCGGCCGCGCGGATCCACCGCGACCGCGGCACCGCGTCCCAGGGCGCGCGCCGGGCCTGACACGGCGAAACGGCCGCCCGACACGGCGGGACGCCGGTCCGGACACGGCGAGGCGGCCGGCCGCCGGGAGGACGACGACCGGCCGCGCACGCCACGGTCAGCTCAGGGTGACCGCGGTGTCGTCGACGACGAAGGACGTCTGCAACGAGCTGTCCTCCACGCCGCTGAACGAGATGGTCGCCGTGGTGCCTGCGAGCGACGAGATGTCGAAGGACCGCTGCACGTAGCCGGTGGCCTTGTTCAGGTTGGAGTACGTGGCCAGCGTGGTGCTGCCCGCCTTGACGGTGAGCTTGTCGTACGCGGTGCTGGTGGTCGACTCCGCGCTGTCGATGTGCAGCCAGAAGCTCAACGTCGCCCGGCAGCCGGCCGGGATCGTCACCGACTGGCTGAGCGTGTCGGTGTGCGACGAGCCGTACCCGTCCAGCCACGCCTTGTACGAGCCGCCGTGCGCGGCCTGGCCGCTGGCGGTGGTGATGACGCCGGACGAGGCGCTCCAGCTCACGTTGCCGGACTCGAAGCCCGGGTTGGCGAGCTTGTTGCCGGAGCAGCCGCCCGACGGCGGGGTGGTCGTGGTGCTCGGGGTGGGCGTCGGGGTGCCGCCGGCGCAGGTCGGGTCACCGGACTGGGCCGGCACGCTCACCGCGTCCCAGGCCGCCTTGACCGTGTTGAACTCCGCGCAGCTGCCCGGGTAGAGGTTCTTCGCCGCCTGCAGCGTCCAGGTGCGGTACTTCAGGTACGACGAGGACGAGGTCTTCAGCAGCATGCCGTTGTACATGATCTTCATGGCCTTCTGGATGCCCAGGCCGGTCACGCTGCTGCCGTTGCAGGTCGAGCTGGACGGCTGCCCGTTGGTCGGGCTGCTGCCGTTGGCGAGCAGGTAGAACCAGTGGTTGCCCGGGCCGGCCGCGGCGTGCACCTCGGTCGACGGGATGCTGCTGGAGTAGCAGTTCGGGTCGCCGAGCGCCGACGGGTTGTACATGTTGCGGATCGGGCCGGAGCCGACCAGGTTGATCTTCTCGCCGACCAGGAAGTCGGGCGCGTCGTAGCTGGACGGCTCGTTGGCGAACCACTCGGTGGCCGCGCCGAACGTGTCAGCCACGAACTCCTGCGTGCCGCCGCCGGAGATGCCGCCGGGGGTGTTGTCGTCGATGCCGTGGCCGATCTCGTGCGCCACCACGTCCAGCGAGCTGATCCACTGACCGGCGGTGTTCTTGCCGATCTGCACCTGGCTGCCGTCGTAGTAGGCGTTCTGGTCGTTGAGGCCCACCCGGATCGGCCAGTAGCCGCCGTTGCCGTTGGCGCCGTTGCGGCCCAGCCACTGGGCGAGCATCTTGTGCTCGGTCTGCGCGGAGAACAACGCGTCCACGCAGCCGGTCTCCTTGTTGGTGGCGGTGCCGTTGCCCCAGACGTCGTCGGAGCCGCTGAACGTGGTGTTGTTCGCCGCGTCCTGGCAGCTCAGGTTCGTGACGGTCGGGTCCTTCATGGTGTACGTCGAGCCCGACTGGGTGGTGTTGAGCGTCAGCGGGCTGGGCCCGTTCCAGGCGCCGGTGCCGGTGCCGCGCACCACGTGCTCCTGCTTGCGCAGGACCGCGCCGGTGCGGGCGTCGACGTCGACGGTGAGCCGGCTGGGGCCGTCCGCGCCGGTGCCGCGTACCGTGGTCTCCCAGGCCAGCGCCGGTGCGGCGCCGAGCGTGTAGACCACGAGCGTGGTGCCCTCGACCGCGTTCACGGTCGTGAGCTGGGCGCGCGCCGTCTTCGCGGCGGCGTCCCGGGTCAGCGCGGGCGTGGTGGCCAGCGCGCCGATGGGCCGCTGCTGGGCGACCGAGGCGTACTTCAGGTTGCCGGCCGCGTCCGTGGCGAGCACGAAGTCGCCGCCGACCACCGGCAGGCCCTTGTAGGTGCGCTCGTAGGGCACGTACTGGGTGCCCTCGGAGGAGATGACCGGCTTCTGGACGAACGCGTCGTCGGAGCCGGCCTGCAGGTAGGCGGGACGGTTCGCGACCAGGGCACGGGCCGAGTCGGCGGCGGTCGCGCGGGCCTGGGCCGGGTCCGGGGCGGCGGGCCCGGGTGGCGCGGCCTGCACGGCCGCGGCGGTGCCGGCAGCGAGGATGCCGGCCGCGGCCGCGCCGGTGAGCGCGGCGAAGCGAGGTGAGAGTTTCACGGGGGTTTGCTCCTGTTCTACAGGCGCGCCGCACGGAGCCCGGTGGGGACGGGCGGCGCGGTGGTGCGAGGCAGGGTGACGGCCGGTCACCGGAGCTGCCGGCGTGGCTCCGGGTCGACAGATCGACCGTCGCGAGTCGCCGGGGGTCGGCGGCTCGCTGGTGCACAATCACACGCCGCCCGAGCCCGGAGCAATGGGTGACCTGGGCAACGGCTGACAGTCGGGCGTGTCGCCGCGCGCGTCGATTCAGGCAACCATGATCTTCAATAGGCCCTGATCAGGGCGAATATCGCCGACTGTGGATGGGCGGGCGTGCAAATTGCGGACGTTGCCGCTGTGTGCGAATGGCGCGCATAGACGCGAGGCCGCCGTGCGCGCGGCCGGGCGGCGGCCGATCCGCCGCCCGGACGGGTCAGCGCGGGCCGCGGGTACGCGTCGGCGACACGGTGGGCAGCGGTGGAAGCGACGGCGTCAGCGTCGGCCGTGACGTCGGCCGACCGGTCGGGCCCGGGCTCGGGCTCGACGAGGAAGGGCTCGGACTCGGCGACTCCGAGGGCGTCGGCGCGGCGGTGGTCGGCGGCGGTGGCGCCGACCGGGTCGGCTCCGGGGTCTCGCCGGGGAACGCCGGCTCACCGAAGCGGTACTTGCCCGGGTCGAGCTTCATGGCCGCGGTGGCCCGGGTCATGAACTGCCGCCAGATCGGCGCGGCGCCGGTCGAGCCGTACACCTCGTAGCTGCCGCCCTTCGTCCGCAGCGGCTTGCCGTCGGTGGTGCCCAGCCAGACGGCCGAGGCGAGCGCGCCGGTCCAGCCGACCATCCAGGTGTGCACGTTCTGCGTGGTGCTCTGCCCCGCCTGCCACGTGCCGGTCTTGCCGGCGGAGTCCCAGCCGTTGCCCAGCTCGGCGGCCCGCACCCGGCGCAGCGTCCAGTCGAGCTGGTCGATCGCCTCCCGGTCCAGGCCCAGGTCCGTCGTCCGCAGCTGCTCGGTCCACACCTCCTCGTCGTCCTTGGTCACCGACCGGACGAAGTGCGCGTCGGCACGCTTGCCGCCGGCCGCGAACGTCGCCATCCCGTTCGCGTGGTCCTGCACGGTGATGCCGTACTGCCCGATCCCGACCTCGGTGGAGAACCGCTTCGCCACCTCGTCGGCCGGGTCGCTGCGCAGGTCGACGCGCTGCGGCCGGGGATTGCCCCGCACCGTCTCCCACATCGACTCCACGCCGGCCTGCCGCGCGGTCTCGATCACCTTGGCGGTGCCCAGCTTCTCGGTCAGCTCGAAGTAGGTCACGTTCAGCGACGCGACAGTGGCCTCCCAGAGCGCGCAGTCCGGCTGGCAGGGCGCGCGCTCCGCGTTGCGGATCGGCCCGGCCGCGCTGCCCTTCGTCCGCCCCGAGGCGGGGAACTCCTTGGTGTCCGGCGAGTCGAACCGCTGCTTCACCGAGATCCCGTCGCGTACGGCGGCGGCCAGGTCGTACACCTTGAACGACGACCCCGGCGGATGCTGGCCGAAGCCGCGGGTCTCGCCGTTCTCGTCGTAGTACCAGCCGGCGTAGTCCGCGCCCGAGCCCTTGTCGCCGCCGTAGTAGCCGAGCACCCGGCCGGTGCCCGGCTCCACCGCCACCAGCGCGGCCTGCCAGTTGCGCGGCTGGCCGCGTACCGCCTGCGGCGCGGTGTCGCGGCGGATGTCAGCCGCCGCCTCGGCCGCGTCCTGCACGCGCTTGTCGATGGTGGTGACGATCCGGTAGCCGCCGTCGCGGATCACCTCGTCGGGCTTGCCGCGGAACGGGTCGGTCTCGCGCAGCTCGGCGAGCACGTGGTTGACCACCAGGCCGGTCGGCCGGTCCAGGTCGGAGCGGCCCGCGTCCTTGTCGATCGGCCGGACCGTGTCCGGGTACGCGAGATCCGCCGCCTGCTGCGGCGTCAGGTAACCGAGCTTGACCATGCCGTCGCGGATGTAGTTCCACCTGTCGATCGAGTTCTGGCGGGCCAGCGCGTTGCGGCGCGGGTCGTAGCCGGGCGAGCCCTCGGGGTCGGCCGGGTCCGCCTCCGGCTGCTTCACCATCGCGCAGAGCACCATCGCCTCGGCCGGCGTGAGCTGCCGCGCGGCGGGTGCGTCCCGGCGCACCGTCTTGCCGAAGTACGTCTGCGCGGCCGCCTCGATGCCGTACGCGCCCCGGCCGAACGGCACGGTGTTCAGGTAGAAACCGAGGATCTCCTCCTTGGAGTACGCGTCGTCGAGCTTCCACGCGATCACCGCCTCGCGCAGCTTGCGGGAGTAGGTGACCCCGCGCAGGTCCGCGGCGATGCGCGCGTACTGCTGGGTGAGGGTGGACGCGCCCTGCCGCTGCCCGCCGCTCACGTTGGCCCAGGCCGCCCGCAGCACACCCTTGAAGTCGATGCCCTGGTTCGTCCAGAACGTACGGTCCTCGGCCGCCACGATCGCCTGCTTCGCCGAGTCGTTCATCTGGTCGTACGGCACGATGGTGCGGTTCTGCGCGCCCAGCTTCGCCATCGGCGTGCGCCCGTCTGCGTAGTAGACGGTGGTGGACTCGGGCAGCTTCAGGTCGCTGGGCGTCGGCACGCTGTCGAAGTAGTAGCCGCCGGCGACCAGCCCGCAGCCGGCCAGCAGCGTGCAGACCGCGAGGACGACCAGCAGACGCCGCCGCTTGCGCCTGGGGCGCACCTGGGTCGCGCCGCCCGGTTCCGGGGTGGATCCGCTGTTCCGCACGCGTTACCTCCGACTGCTCGGCTGAGTCGTGCCCGGCTCGCAGGCTAACCGAGCTGCGCCGACGGCACCGGCCGAAGAAGCCGGACGGTGTGGCGCCGGTCCGGGCCGGGGCGGCGGTCGTCCACCCCGGCCCGGGGCTCAGCCGGTCAGCGTGCCGCCCAGCCGACGGCCCGGTCGTCGCGTTCCCGGCGGGCGGCCCGGCGGGTCCGCCACCTGTCGTTGCCGCCCGCGTGGAACGGCGCCGACCGCCACAACGACCGCACCGGCGTGCCGTCCGGGGCGGCGAACGTCTCCCGTTCGGCGTAGCCGAGCCGCCGCAGCAGCTCCTCCTCCTGCTCACCGGCGCACGGGTGCGCGTACGTGGGCAGGCTCAACGTGTCCATCCGGCGCTGCGCCGCGGACAGCGCCTGCGTCGCGCCGCCCCGGGGCGCGGCCAGCAGCGCCAGATGGTTGTGCGGCTCGGCAGGACGGCGTGCCGCCAGTTCCTCACCGAGGCGGCGGAACCGGTCCTCGTCCGCCCCGGCGGCGCCGGCGAGCCGGTCGGCGTACCGGTGGGGGACGGGGATCGGGCGGTAGCGGTGGAACCACACGGTGGCGGCGCTGCCGTCGGGCAGCAGGAACGCGTCGCCGAACAGCAACGCGTGTTCGGTCCAGATCCGCGCCACGGCGGCGAGGACCGGCAGGCGGCGGGACTTGTCGGGGACGAGCCAGGCGGCCAGCGCGGTGGGCGCGAGGGCCTCGGCGACGAGATCGGCGATCCGGCCGATGTCGCACCATCGGGCGCGGACGACGGGCAGGGCTGTGCTCATGAACGAACTCCTGTTTTCCAGGCGTGGTCGGGTCGGTTGCGGGCGCCGGACGACTGTCGACGGCGCCGCCGCGGCATGCGGCAGTCGGGCGGGACACGCCCGTGCTCCGGATCGGAGGTGGTGCCTGTGGAGTCCGCTCAGGCAGGTCTGGTGCCGGGGCGCGACGTGCGCGACGGCGGCAGCGGGTCGGCCGACGGTCGCGCGTACCCGTGGGTCAGCGTCGGCAGTCGCCAGCGGTTCGCGTCCGCGTCGGCGGCCTCGCTGTGCACCGCGCCGCCGCCGTGGGTGACGCCGTCGAGCGGCAGCGGCAGGGCGGGTGTGGTCGTGACGTGCGCGGCCGGACCGACGGTCGCCGGTGCCCGGCTGCGTACGGGCTCGACCCACCGCGTGCCGACGACGGTGAGGCTGCGCGCCGCCGGGGCGGCGAGGACCGGCCCGCCGATGCGGGGCGGCGTGTCGTGCGTACGCTCGGGAGCCGGTGCCGGCGTCGCGGCCGGGTCGGCCGGGACGATCGGGGCGCCGGGAGCGGCCGGGCCGGGCACGGGCTCGCCGGGCGCCGGGGGCGAGCCGGGTTCCGGCGCGGCCGGCGGGTCGATCAGATCGGTCACCGGGCTGAGCGGATCGAGCACCGGATCCAGCGGGTCGAGTACCGGTTCCAGGCCCCGCCAGACCGGGCCGAGGATCGGGCGCAACGGCTCCACGACCGGGGCCAGCACGTCCGCCACCGGGTCGAGCACGCCTGCCCTCAGCGGGTCGGTGACCGGGCGCAGGCCCTCCGCGACCGGCGCGAGCACGTGGTCGCTTACCGGGTCGGTGACCGGGCGCAGGCCGTCGGTGACGGGCGTGAGCACGTGGTCGTGTACCGGCGTCACCACCGCGTCGACCACCCGGCCGGTGACCGGCGCCGCGGGGGCCGGCTGGGCCTTCGGCCGGCCCGTGCCGGGCAACGGCGTTCCGGACGCGGGCGTGCCGGGCTTCGGCGCGGTCGCGTCAGGTGCGGGCACCGGCGCGGCGGAGTCGGACGCGGGCGCGGGTGCGGCGGGGCCGGGTGCGGCGGGGTCGGGAGCAGGCGCGGGCGCGGCGGGCGTCGCCGGCTGCGCCGCGGCGTCACCGGATCCGGTGGAGGGCGCGGCGCCCGTTCCGGACGTGGGCAGGCCGAGCACCGTTCCGAGCGTGTGGGTGAGCACCCCGACGGTGGCGGTGAGCGGGCCGGACGGCTCGCGGTCGGCGGCGTGGGCGGCCGAGCCGGATGCGACCTCGTGGGCGCCCCAGACGACCGCCACGGCACCGAGCAGCAGGCCGAGGCGCAGCGTGCAGCGCGCCATCCACCCGGTCCGTTCCGACATCCCGCACCCTTCGGATCCACGCCCGGCGGCACCGATCGACGCCCCGCACTGTACCCAACGTGGCGGCCCGGGCACAGTACGCCGTCGATCCGTGTCGGGCGCGTCGCGCCGGGCGCAGGCGTGGGATCCGCGGCGTCCGGGTACCAGCCGGCCATGGACACGCGCACGGCCGAACGCCCGGACACCGACCCCGCCCCCGCCGCGCCCCCGGCCGGTGTGGTCGCTGTCGTCGCCCACCGGAAGAAGACGTTCGGGGGTGGGCTCGACGAGCTGCGCTCGCGGCTCGTCGCCGCCGGGGTCGGGCGGCTGCTCTGGTACGAGGTGCCGAAGAGCCGCAAGGCGCCCAAGCGGGTGCGCGCGGCCCTGGACGAGGGTGCCGAGCTGGTGCTGGTGTGGGGCGGCGACGGCATGGTGCAGCGGTGCGCCGACGCGCTCGCGGGCAGCGGCGTGCCGATGGGCATCCTGCCCGCCGGCACGGCCAACCTGTTCGCGGTGAACCTGGGCATCCCGGTCGACCTGCCGGAGGCGGTGCGCATCGCGCTGCACGGCCGCCGGCGCGAGCTGGACCTGGGCCGGATCAACGGCGAGCACTTCGCGGTGATGGCCGGCGCCGGGTTCGACGGCGACCTGATCCGTGACGCCGACCGGCAGCTCAAGGGCCGGTTCGGCCGGATCGCGTACGTCTGGACCGGGCTGCGGCACGTGCGCGGCGAGTGCGTACGGACCCGGATCCGGGTCGACGGCGCCGACTGGTTCGACGACGAGGCGAGCTGCGTGCTGTTCGGCAACGTCGGCACCATCACCGGTGGCATCCCGGCCTTCGACGACGCCCGCCCGGACGACGGGGCGCTGGAGGTCGGCGTGTCCACCGCCAGCGGCGCGGTGGACTGGGCGCGCACACTGGGCCGGATGGCCGCCGGGCGTTCCGAGGAGTCGCCGTTCGTGCGGATCACCCGGGGTCGCAAGATCAAGGTCCGGTTCGACGCGCCGAAGACGTACGAGCTGGACGGCGGCGCCCGGGGCAAGGCGAAACGGCTCAAGGTGAAGGTGGTGCCGGGCGCGCTGACCGTGTGCTGTCCCGACCCGGCGGACTGACCGCGCCCGGGCCGGGGCAGGATGCCGGAATGCGCGACGACATCCGCGACTACCTGGCCGAAGTGGTCCGCCGCTCCCGGGACGTGCTCGGTGAGGACCTGGTCGGCGCGTACGCCGCCGGGTCGGTCGGGCTGGGCGCGTACCAGCCGGGCCGCAGCGACGTGGACGTGGCGCTGGTGGCCGCCGGGCCGATGCCGGAGCCGGACAAGCGCCTGCTCGTGAACCGGCTGCGGCACGAGTCGCTGCCATGCCCGGCGCGCGGCCTGGAACTGGTCGTCTACCGCCGCGACGTGGCCGCCTCCGGCACCCCGGAGCCGGGCTTCGAGGTCGAGCTGAACACCGGCGCCACCATGCCGTTCCGCGCCACCTACGACCCGGCCGACCGGCCCGCCGCCGACGGGCGGTTCTGGTACGCGCTGGACCGCAGCATCCTGCGCCAGTCCGGCCGGACGCTACTCGGCCCGCCCGCCGCCGACGTGTTCGCCGACCCGTCCCTGGAGGCGCTGCGGGCGCTGCTTGCGGACGCGCTGCGCTGGTGGCTGGCGCTGCCCACGCCACCCGGCGACGAACCGGCCCCCGGCGCGGAGGACGCGGTGCTCGGCGCCTGCCGGGCGCTGGTGCGCATCCGCGACGGCGTCTGGCTGGGCAAGGTCGACGCCGGGCTGCGGGTGGCCGCCGACGACCCGGACGCCGCGCTGATCCGCGCCTCGATCGCGGCCCGCCGGGGCGGCACGCCGCCGTCCGGCCCGGCTGCCCGCGCGTTCCAGCGGCGGGTGCTGGACCGGATCACCGCGCGGTGACCCCCGCCGTGCGTGACTACTGTGAGCCGGGGGAGGTGCGGTGATCATGACGGAGCTGAGCGCGTCCACGCGGGCCGGGCTGGAGTCGGTGGTGCCCGGCGGCGTGACGACCCGGGCCGCGGACCGGCTGCGGATGGCCCACGACGCCTCGCACTACCTGCTGCACCCCGGCGCGGTGATCACGCCGGCCGACGCCGGTCAGGTGGCCGCGCTGCTCGCGTACGGGCGCCGCACCGGCACCGCGCTGACGTTCCGCTCCGGCGGCACCAGCCTCAGCGGCCAGGCGGTCACCGACCGGCTGCTCGTCGACGTGCGGCGGCACTTCCGCGACCTGACGGTGCTCGACGACGGGCGGCGGGTACGGGTGCAGCCCGGGGTGGTGCTGCGGCAGGTGAACGCGCGCCTCGCGCCGTACGGCCGCAAACTCGGCCCCGACCCGGCCAGCGAGTCCGCCTGCACGGTCGGCGGCGTGGTCGCCAACAACTCCAGCGGCATGACCTGCGGAACCGAGTTCAACACGTACCGGACGCTGGAGTCGCTGGTCCTCGCCCTGCCCGGCGGCACCGTGCTGGACACCGGCGCCCCGGACGCCGACGCCCGGCTGCGCGCCGCCGAACCGGACCTGCACGCCGGGCTGCTGCGGCTGCGCGACCGGGTACGCGGCAATCCCGACTCGGTGCGCCGCATCCGCGCCCAGTACGCCATGAAGAACACCATGGGGTACGGCGTGAACGCGTTCCTCGACCACGACGACCCGGCCGACCTGCTCACCCGGCTCGTGGTGGGCAGCGAGGGCACGCTCGCGTTCGTCGCCTCGGCGACGTTCCGCACCGTACCCGTGCACCGGCACGCCGCGACCGGCCTGCTGGTCTTCGACACCCTGGGCGCGGCGATGGCCGCCATGCCGGCGCTGGTGGCCGCCGGGCCGGCGGCGATCGAGCTGCTCGACGCCGCCGCCCTGCGGGTCGCCCAGCGCGATCCGAAGGCGGACGCGACGCTGCGCGGCCTGGCCGTGCGCGGGCACGCCGCGCTGCTCGCCGAGTGGCAGGAGTCCGACCCGGAGGCGCTCGCCGACCGGGTCGCCGCCGCCGGGCCGGTGCTGGCCGGCCTGCCGCTGAGCGCACCGGCCCGGCTCAGCGGCGAACCGGCCGCCCGGGCCGCGCTGTGGCACATCCGCAAGGGCCTGTACGCGGCGGTCGCGGGCGCCCGCCCGTCCGGCACCACGGCGCTGCTGGAGGACATCGCCGTGCCGGTCGAGGCGCTGGCCGGCACGTGCGCGGCGCTCGCCGACCTGTTCGACCGGCACCGGTACGCCGACAGCGTCATCTTCGGCCACGCCAAGGACGGCAACCTGCACTTCATGCTCAACGAGCGGTTCGACGGCGGTGCGGCCCCGGCGCGCTACGCCGACTTCACCGAGGAGATGGTCGACCTGGTGCTCGGCCACGGCGGCACGCTCAAGGCCGAGCACGGCACCGGCCGGGTGATGGCCCCGTACGTGCGGCGCCAGTTCGGCGACGAGCTGTACGAGGTGATGCGCGAGCTGAAGACGCTGTGCGACCCCGACGGCGTGCTCAACCCGGGAGTGCTGCTCAGCGACGACCCGGAGATCCACATGCGGCACCTCAAGACCGTGCCGGCGGTGGAGGAGGAGGTGGACCGCTGCGTCGAGTGCGGCTACTGCGAGCCGGTCTGCCCCAGCCGTGATCTCACCACCACGCCCCGGCAGCGCATCGTGCTGCGCCGGGAGATCGTCGCCGCGCAGGCCGCCGGAGACACCGCGCTGGTCCGGGAGCTGACCGACGACTACGACTACGACGCGGTGCAGACCTGCGCGGTCGACGGCATGTGCGCCACCGCCTGCCCGGTGCTGATCAACACCGGTGACCTGGTCAAGCGGCTGCGCGCGCAGGAGCACGGCCGGACGGCGGGGACCGCCTGGCGCGGCGCGGCCCGCCGCTGGGGCGCCACCACCCGGGGCATGGCCCGGGGACTCGACCTGGCCGGGACGCTGCCGCCCGCGCTGCCCGAGGCCGCCACCCGGGCCGCCCGCGCGGTGCTCGGCGCGGACCGGGTGCCGCGGTGGCAGCGGGACCTGCCGCGGGGCGGCACCCCGCGCCGCCCCCACCCGGCCGACGACCCGGACGCGGTGTTCGTGCCGTCCTGCCTGGGCACGCTGTTCGCCCCGGCGCAGGGTGGCACCGGCGTGGCCGCAGCGCTGCTCACGCTCGCCGAGCGGGCCGGCGTACGCCTGCTCGTGCCGGACGGCATCGGTGACCTGTGCTGCGGCACTCCCTGGTCGTCCAAGGGTCTTGCCGACGGCTACCGGGCGGTCCGCGACCGCGTGCCCCCGGTGCTGCGCGCCGCGAGCCGCGACGGCGCGCTGCCGGTGGTCAGCGACGCCGCGTCCTGCACCGAGGGCTTCGAACGGCTGCTCGACGGCGCCGGGGACGTGCGGGTCGTGGACGCGGTCGCGTACACCGCCGGCACGCTGCTGCCCCGGCTGACGGTGCGCCGCCGGATCGGTTCGCTCGCGCTGCACCCGACCTGCTCGTCGGTCCGGCTCGGCCTGGACGACGCGCTGCTCACCGTGGCCCGCGCGGTCGCCGACGAGGTGGTGGTCCCGGAGGGCTGGCAGTGCTGCGGCTTCGCCGGCGACCGGGGTCTGCTGCATCCGGAGCTGACCGCGTCGGCCACCCGGGCCGAGGCCGCCGCCGTCGCGGCACGGCCCTTCGACGGGTACGCCTCGGTGAACCGCACCTGCGAGATCGGGCTGGCGCGGGCCACCGGGCAGCCGTACCGGCACCTGCTGGAGCTGCTGGCCGAGGTGACCGCGCCGTAGCGGTCCGGTCCTCCAAGATCGACACCAGTTCGGGGAAGTGGTGGGGTCGGGCCGGGTCTGAAGGCGCCACTTCCCGATGGTGGTGTTGATCTTGGGTTCCTTGGCCTGGGCTTTGGCCGGGTGGCTCGCTTCTCATGCAGGGGATACCGCCGCTTCGGCGAGGTGGTGTCGGCCTTTGGTGGCGTGGGGTGCCGGGCGTGGGCAGGTCATACGTGATCGACACCAGTTCGGGGAAGTGGTGGGGTCCGGGTGGGTTGGATGTGACCACCTCCCCGTGCTGGCGTTGACCTTGGATCGGCGGGTGCACGTGGGGTGCGTGCTTGACGCCAACTCCGGGAGGTGGCTGGTTCTGTCCAGAGGTGCGCCTCCACTTGGGCGAGGCGGTCGCCGGTTGAGGGAGGCATCGGTGATGAGCGGGCCGGGGTGCGGTGAGCTGGGCGGGCGTACGGGGATCTCGATTGCAGGCGGGGCGATGGCGGCAGGGCTTACGGTGCGAGAGGGGAGTCCACGGGAGGGGTGACGCGGTGGCGGGGGTGCTGTCGGGGCGGGTCGCTGTGGTCACCGGCGCCGCGCGGGGGATCGGCCGGGCCGCGGCGGTGGCGCTGGCCGAGGCGGGCGCGGACGTGGCCGGGATGGACGTCGCCGGGCCGGTCAGCCCGATCCTGGACCTGCCGCCCGCTACCCCGGAGGACCTGGCCGAGACCGGCCGGCGGGTGACGGCGGCGGGCGCCCGCTGGTCGGCGCACGTGGCCGATCAGCGCGACATCGGCGCGGTACGCGCTGTCGCCGAGGCGGTGGAACGCGAGCACGGCGGCGTGGACGTGCTGTTCGCCAACG
The DNA here is from genome assembly GCF_000717585.1 of Micromonospora globosa. Lineage (NCBI taxonomy): Bacteria > Bacillati > Actinomycetota > Actinomycetes > Micromonosporales > Micromonosporaceae > Micromonospora > Micromonospora globosa. The sequence goes on along the minus strand of NZ_JNZR01000025.1, from coordinate 67,091 downwards.
CCGGCATCCAGGCGTTCGCGCCGCTGCTGGAGATGACCGACCGGCACTGGCACGACCAGATCGACGTGAACCTCACCGGCGCCGCGAACGTGCTGCGGGCCTTCGCGCCGCTGCTGGTACGTCGCGGCGGCGGCCGGATCGTGGTCACCTCGTCCACCCAGGGGCAGCACGGCACGACGAACGGGTCCGCGTACTCGGCGTCCAAGTGGGGACTGATCGGGCTGGTCAAGTCCGCCGCGCTGGAACTCGGGCCGCACGGCGTGACGGTGAACGCGGTGATCCCGGGCCTGGTCGACACCGCCCTGACCCGGCACCGGGACCGGTACGTCCAGGCGCTCGTCGAGGCGGGCAAGCCGGCCTCCGGTGACCTGGCTCAGGTGGAGGACGCCGCGATTCAGGCGCTGCGGTCGAAGACGCCGCTCGGCGTGCCGTGGGTGGAGCCGGAGGACGTGGCGCCGCTGGTGGTGTTCCTCGCCTCCGACGCCGCGCGGATGGTCAGCGGCACGTCGTTCGCCGCGACGGCCGGCGACAGCGCCCACGTGACCGCCTGACCTCGCCGGGCTGCCGCTGCCGGCGGTCGTGGCTAGGCTCGGGCGATGCATCGATCGAGGTTGTACGCCCTGATCATCGACGCGCCGCAGGACGAGGCGGGGGAGACGGCCGCGTTCTGGTCCGCCGCGCTCGGCGCGAGCCTGCGCACCGATCCGGCCGAACCGGAGTTCACCGGCCTGGCCGACGTCGTGCCGGGGCTGGTCACCGCCGTGCAGTCGGTCGACGACGCGCCCCGTCACCATCTCGACATCGAGACCGACGACGTGGCCGCCGAGGTGGAGCGGCTGTGCGGGCTGGGCGCCACGCCGGTGTCCCGCTGGCTCGACTGCCACGTGCTGCGCGCGCCGGGCGGGCACCTGCTCTGCGTCATCCCGGTGGCCGGCGACAGCGAGGTGTTCGAGGCCACCGCGACCCGCTGGCCGTGAACCGGTAGGCACGAGCCGGCGCCCCGGCCGCGCGGGCCGGGGCGCCGGAACCGTGGGTCAGGAGCCGTACGGCAGCGTGACCGTCGAGGCGTTGCCGACGCCGAGGATCGTGGGCGCGCCACCGATGGCGTTCCACACCTCGACGCGTACCGTGCCGCCGGACAGGTTGCCCAGCGTGCCGGTGGCCGAGAGCAGGCCCTGGGTCTGCCGGTAGCGCTCCGCACCCGGGATCGGATCGGTGGCGAAGTACCGGTAGGTCTCCACCCGCTCGACGCTGCCGTTGCCGGTCAGGTCGTAGGAGACCCGGATCTGGACGCCGTTGCCGATCGCGGTCCCCGCGTCGACGGCCAGGTCGAACGCGGTCGCCCCGCCGGTGTACGTGCCGGTCAGCCCGGTGGCGGTGAACACCTGCGGGTTGGCCGGTGTGCCGTCGGAGTTGCCGTTCGCCGCCGCCACGTTCACCGTGCCGGCGGTGCCGGCGCTGCCGTCCAGCCCGCCGCCCGTACGCAGGTAGCGGACCGGTGTCAGCGGGGTGCCGGTACTCGGAGTGGGGCTGGCGGTGGTCGGCGTCGGCGTCGGCGTCGGGCTGGCCGTGGTCGGCGTCGGACTGGCGGTCGTCGGGGTCGGCGTCGGCGTCGAGGTCGGCGGCGGACCGGTCGGTACGGTCACGCCGCCGGTGGCGTCGCCGCCGCTCCACGCGTACGCCCCGGAGGTGGCCGTCCTCCCGGCCGGCACGGTGAGCGTGGTGCCGTTGGAGAACGTGACTGTGAGCGGCCGGGCGGTGATGTTCGACGCCACGTAGGTGCGGGCGCCGTTCTTGACGAACACCTTCGCCAGCGGGTGGTTCGCGGTGACCGTGGTGTCCACGGTGCCGAGCGCGGCGAGGTTGCGGATCCAGTGGAACGTGTGCGCCTTGCTCTCACCTTCCTCGCTGGTGAACCCGCTGTTCGCCCGGAAGTTGCGCAGCGCCTGCTCGCCGTCGCCGAGGGCCAGGAACTCCCAGATGATGTCCTGCCACACGGTCGGCGGGCCGCCCTTGTTGGTGACCAGCTCGGCGTAGTTGGCCTTGACGTACTCGGGGTGGTCGCCCAGGTAGAGGTGACCGCCGGTGATCGGCAGCATGTTGATGCCCTGGATCATCTCCGGCGCGGAGGAGAACCAGGTCGCGTACGCCCCGCCGTCGCCCCACACCATGCCGACCGTCTTGTGCCCGAACGCGGCCGGGAAGTTCTGGTCGTTCACGTCGAACCAGTACTCGGAGATGGCCGCCGACTGCGTGGTCCACAGGTAGACCCCGGCGTCGCGGACGGCGGTGTCGCCGGTGGCCTGACCCCACTGGATCAGCGCGTTGGCGAAGTTCATCCCCTCCGAGGAGGACTCCTGGTTGTTGCCGGCGAAGAACGGCGCCAGCCCGGAGGCCCAGTCGTGCCCGGCGTAGATGTCGAAGTCCCGCAGGTAGGGGAAGCGGCTGTCGGCGCGGTCGTAGTTGTTGGCGTCGCGGATGAGCAGGTCGATCATGCCGCCGTAGCGGCTGTCGTCGGCCCAGCCCGGGTCGAACTTGGCGACAGTGGCGGCGGCGGCGATGAAGTAGCCGTAGTGGAAGTGGTGGTCGTTCAGGTCCTCGTCGGAGCCGTACGAGGCCGGGTAGCCGATCAGCGTGCCCCAGTTGCGGTCGTAGTAGAACAGCTGGCTGGTCTCGCCCGAGCCGGCGGTGAGCCAGTTGGTCAGCCGGTTCTTCATCGCGGTCACCGCCGCGTCGCGGACCGGGGTCTGCCCGAGCTGGTCGGCGATCTCGGCGATCCGGGCGGCCCGGCCGAGTCCCTTGCCCGCCCAGTAGGTGTCCCGGCCGCTGACGCCCTCCGGGTTGCCCTGCTCGGCGTTGAGGTAGCCGGTGACGGTGGCCAGGTCCGCGCCGCTGGAGTCGCCGACGGCGGGCACCTCGGGCAGCACACCGGTGAAACGCATCGTGGTGGTGAACGACGGCACGCCGGTGAGCACCCGCATGGCGCCGCGCGCCGAGACGTACGTCGGGGTGATCGGGGTGGCGCCGGTGAGGCTGCGCCACTGGTGCGGGTAGAGCGCCACCACTGTCTTCGTCTCGCTGCCCTCGCGGGGCGTGGTGGTGAACGCGTACGTGGTGCGCACCGTTCCCGCCGACGGGTCGTACGTGTAGCTCATCCGGGTGCCGGTGACGTGGGCGTGGGCGTACCGGCCGTAGGTGTCGGCCAGGGCGGCCCGGTCGCCGCCGCCGGGCAGCACCGCGACCGAGAAGTACCCCTTGCCGGCCAGCGTCGAGCTGATGCCGGCGCCGTTGACGGTCCAGGTCGCGCCGGTCGGTGCGTACGCGACGTAGTCGTGGCCGTTGACAGTGAAGCCGATGGTGGCGCCGGAGTTGCGCCACACGGTGGGCGTCGCGGTGGCGGTGAGCTGCGCGGTGCCGCCGCTGACCGTGTAGTAGCTGAACGGCAGCCCGTGGCCGATGGTGGCGCGCATGGTGCGGCTGCCGTCGCTCCAGTCGGCGGTGACCGTCCAGTCGCTCCAGTCGGCGGCCTTGACGACCGGCGCGGACAGTCCGGGCATCCCGACGCGGACGTCCTCGCCGTACGGGTAGTGGAACTCGCCGACGCCGGTCGCGGTGCCGCTGATGGCCGGGGTGGTGGTGTACGACAGGCCGAGCCCGTTGTTCTCGGCCTTGAACGCCAGCGGGTGGGCGTGCAGGTTCTCGCTGCCGGCGCAGTTGTTGCGCTTCCAGATCAGCGACGACCACCAGTCGTTGGTGGGGATGGCGCCGGCGGGCGCGTCGGGGGTGGTGAAGATGCGCGGGTTGGTGCTGATCGCGCCGCAGCCCTTGGGCAGCTGGGCGCCGGGCGGCAGCGTCTCGGTGTAGCTGCCCGCGCCGACGGCGCCGGCGGTGGCCGTGCCGCCGCCGCCGGCCACGGCGCCCAGCAGGCCGGCGGCGAGCACGGACGCGGCGACGAGGGCGGTCGCCCGCAGACCGCGACGGCGGGCCGGGGACGGGACGGGCGCGGTCGGGGGTACGGGGTCGGGGGAGAAGTCCCGCAGGAGGTTCATGGAGGTCCCCTTCACGAGGAGAAGGCGGGGTACGAAATGGTGTTCCGGCAGTCGTGAGAGCGCTCTCTTGAGAAGGGACAGTAAGGTTCGGGTTACGGCTCCGTCAATGTCTTGTTACCAAAGAGAGCGCTCTCCCGTGCGCACGGAAGGCCCTCCGGTCACCTCGCGAAGCGCCCTGACCAGCTTCGACGGCCCGCACGAAGCGCCGCCCCCGACCGAGGCGGCCGGGGGCGGCGCGAGGACGCGTACGCCTACGCTGAGTCAGGCGGCGGTGGCGGCGAGACTCCGCACGTCGGTGCGTGCCGCAGCCGTGCCCGGCTCACCGGCGGCACCGGCTCGACCGGCGCCCGGCTGCCCGGCGCCCGGCTGTCCGGCGACCGGCCGCGACGCGGACTGCGACGAGCCGGCGGACTGCCGGGGCGCGGCGGACTGCCGCGGCGTCCGGGCGGCGCTCAGCCCCGCCTGCGCGTTGTTCCAGGCCGCGCACGGCCACGCCGCCCCGACGCAGCTCGGGCTGGTGCAGGCGCGCTCGGCGTCCGGCTGGTGCGCGTCGGCCACCGCGGCGGCCAGGTCCCACAGCAGCGGATCGGTCACCTCCGCGGGGCGGTCGGCGACGCGGTCTGTGCTGGCTTCGGACATGATTCGGTCCCCCTGTCGTGAACGGCCCCCACCTGTTTCCGGAAACCGCCCCGGCCAAACCTGCGCCCGCCGGGGCGTGGACATAGGCTGGCCGGCGTGGCGAGGTACTACGACCTGCATCCGGACAACCCCCAGCCCCGCGTGATCCGGCAGGTGGTGGACCTGCTGCGCGCCGACGGGGTGATCGCCTACCCGACCGACTCCTGCTACGCGCTCGGCTGCCGGATCGGCAACCGCGACGGCGTGGAGCGGATCCGGGAGATCCGGCGGCTCGACGACCGGCACCCGTTCACCCTGATGTGCGCCGACTTCGCCCAGCTCGGCCAGTTCGTCAAGCTCAGCAACGCGGTCTTCCGGCAGGTCAAGTCCGTCATCCCGGGCAGCTACACCTTCCTGCTGCCGGCCACCGCCGAGGTGCCCCGCCGGTTGCAGGACCCGCGGCGCCGGGTGGTCGGGGCGCGCGTACCCCGGCACACCGTGACCCAGGCGCTGCTCGCCGAACTCGGCGAGCCGCTGCTGACCAGCACGCTGCTGCTGCCCGGCGAGGACGAGCCGATGACCCAGGGCTGGGAGATCAAGGAACGGCTCGACCACCTCGTCGACGCCGTGGTCGACGCCGGGGACTGCGGGCTGGAGCCGACCACAGTGGTCGACCTGTCCGGCCCCGAGCCGGAGATCCTGCGCCGCGGCGCCGGCGACCCGGCCCGCTTCGAGTAACGATCACCCGTTCCGCCCCGCCGGGCCGCCGCCGTAGGGCACCGTGATCCCCGGCGGACGGTGACGGGGGTACGGCGTGGAAGCACTCGTGCTGATCACGGTGCTGGGTGCCACCGTGCTCGTCGGCACCACCATCGGCGGTCGCTACAGCGTCGCGCCGCCGGTCCTGCTGATCGCGATGGGCGCGCTGATCGGCCTGCTGCCGCCGTTCGAGAACCTGATCCTCGAACCCGAGGTCGTGCTGGTGCTGTTCCTTCCGGCGATCCTCTACCGGGAGAGTCTGGTCATCAGCCTCCGCGAGATCCGGGCCAACCTCACGGTGATCGTCGGGCTCGCCGTCGTGCTGGTGATCGTCACGATGGTCGCCGTCGCGTACACCGCGCAGGCCCTCGGCGTGCAGCCGGCCGCCGCGTGGGTGCTCGGGGCCGTCCTGGCGCCGACCGACGCCGCCGCCGTGGCCGGCCTGGCCAAACGGATGCCGCGCGGCATCCTCACCACGCTGCGCGCGGAGAGCCTGGTCAACGACGGTACGGCGCTCGTGCTGTTCGCGGTGGCGGCGGGCGTGGTCGCGGGCGGTACGGTGCCCGGTGCGCTGACGCTCAGCGGCGAGTTCGTCGGCAAGTCGGCCGGCGGGGTGGCCGCGGGCCTGCTCGTCGGCGCGGTCGTGGTGCTGATCCGCAAGCACGTGGACGACCCGATGCGCGAGGGCGGGCTGAGCATCCTCACCCCGTTCGTCGCGTTCCTGCTCGCCGACGCGGTGCACGCCAGCGGGGTGCTCGCGGTGGTCGTGTCCGGGCTGCTGCTGTCGTACGCCGCGCCCCGGGTCATCCGGGCCCGTTCCCGGGTCACCGCGTTCGCGTTCTGGGACCTCTCCACCTTCATGATCAACGGTGGGCTGTTCGTGCTGCTCGGCACGCAGGTGCCGCGCTCGCTGCGCAGCATCACCAGCCACTCGCCGACCGCGTCGCTCGGCATCGCGGTGCTCGTCGCAGCGGTCGTGGTGGCGATCCGCCTGCTCTGGGTGCACCTGTCGGTGTCGGCGCTGCAGCGGGTGGACCGGCGGGAGTCGAGCCGGGCGCGGCACTTCGACGGCCGGATGCGTACCGCCGTGGGCTGGGCCGGCTTCCGGGGCGCCGTCTCGCTCGCCGCGGCGCTCGCCGTGCCGGTCACCATGCACGACGGGAGCCCGGTACGCGAACGTGACCTGATCATCTTCGTCACCGTCGTGGTGATCGTGCTGATCATGCTGGTGCAGGGCACCACGTTGCCCGCGGTCGTGAGCTGGGCCGGCCTGACCGGCGACCGGGAACGCGACGAGGAGGTGCGCTGGGCCCGGATCCGGGCCACCGAGGCGGCACTGGAGGCGCTGCCCCGGGCCGCCAGCGACGTGGGCGCCACCCAGGACACCGTGGACCGGCTGCGCGCCGACTACGAGGACCACCTGGCCGACGCCCGCGACCCGGGTGGCGAGGACGCGGAGGCGGAGCGGGAGATGGCCCGCCGGCTGCGGCTTCGGGTGCTCGACCACAAGCGGCAGGAGATCACCCGGCTGCGCAACACCAGGCAGATCGACGACGCGGTGCTGCGGCAGCTCCAGGCGGCCATCGACATCGAGGAGATCCGGCTGCTCGGCCCGGAGATGGAGGAGTGAGCGACGCCGCCCGCGCCGGACGTCCGGCGCGGGCGGCGGCCCGCTCAGCGTGCGTCGACGGCGACAGCCGTGTACGGGGTGGCCGGCGTCGGCGGGGTGGAGAACCGGGCGTTGGGCAGGTAGAGCCGCCCGAGGGCGCTGGCGACGGTGGTCGGCACGTCGAAGTCCGGATCGGTGAGCACCCGGCGCAGCACACCGGTGGTGCCGGCGCGGTTCAGCTCGACCACGGCGACCTGGTTGAGCCGGTTCTGCACCACGTACAGCGTGCGGCCGAGCAGCAGCAGGCCGTCGCCGTTGACGAACGTGCTCCCCGGCACGTCGACGGTGGTGGTGACGCCGGTGGCCGGGTCCACCCGGAACAGCGTGCCGGTGTTCGACTGCACGACGATCAGCGCCCGCCCGTCCGGCGTGGGCGCGATGCCGTTGAGGTTGATGCCGGTGCCGGTCTGCTGGAAGTCGCCGGTCAGCGGCAGCGTGGTGAAGCCGCCGGCGGGCGGCAGCGTGCCACCGCCCCCCAGCGGCAGGCGGTACAGCACCGGCCGGTTCGAGTCGGTGAACCAGGCTGCGTCGCGGGTGAGCGCCACGTCGTTGACGAACGTCGGCGCGTCGGCGAACCGGTAGCTCGCGAGCACGGCGCCGGTGCGCGTGTCGATCACCCGGGCGTCACCGGCGGTGCCGCCGGCGACGAAGAGCCGGCCCCGCGGGTCGACCTTCAGGCCGAGCGAGGGGGTGCCGGTGGCGGGGCTGACCTGCCGGCCCGCTCCGGTGATGAGGTCGGCGCGGTAGATCTCGCCGGTGGCCCGCGACCCGAACCAGGCGTACCGGCCGGCGGCGGCGACGCCCTCCGGCTGGAAGCCGTCGGGCAGCGCGATGACGCTCGGGCGGCGGTCGTGGGCGGTGGCGGGGGCCGGGGCGGCGGTGGTGACGAGGGCGGCGGTCAGGGCGACGCCGAGGGCGGTCCTGATGCGTCGGTTCACTGTGGTCCTTCCGGCGAAACGGTGGAACAGGACCTACCCCACTGTACGGTCGCGGGCCGCTGCCCGCCCGGGACGCGACCCGGCACGGTGGCCCCGTGCCGGGTCACGTCGACTGTCAGCCGGCCGCGCAGGCCGGCGTGCCGGAGGGCGCGGTACCCGTGCCCTGGAAGCCGAACTCGGTGGTGCCACCGGCACCGACCTGGCGGTTGTAGTCCACGTTGCGGAAGGTCACCGCACCGCTGGTGCCGCTGGCCTGGGCGCTCCAGGTGTTCGTGATCGCCGAGCCCGAGGGCACTGTCAGCGACACGGCCCAGCCGTTGAGTCCGGAGGAGCCCGCGGTGATGCGGACGTTGGTGACGAAGCCGCCCGGCCACTGGTTGACGGTGAACGTGGCGGTGCAGGCGCCGGTCGGCGGGGGAGTCGTGGGCGGCGCGCTGGTCGGCGGCGTGCTGGTGGGCGGCGCCGAGGTGGGCGGCGTGCTGGTCGGCGGCGCGGTGGTGGGCGGCGGGGTGCCGCCCTCGTTGAGCGCGTTCAGCACGGCGGTGTACGCCTGCTTCTTGTTGCCGCTGCCGTCGAACAGCAGCGGGGTGCCGCTGGCCCGCCAGGAGTCGGTGTCCCGGATGCCCCAGACCGTGATGCCGTTGCAGCGCGGCACGGCCAGGCAGTCCCGGGTCACGTTGCCGTACGTGGTGGCCTGGCTGCTGCCCGAGCCCTCGATGTCCAGCTCGGTGATCTGCACGTCGACGCCGAGCGCGGCGAAGTTCTGCAGCGTGGTGCGGTAGTTGCTCGGGTACGGCGACCCGCTGTTGAAGTGCGACTGGAGACCGACGCAGTCGATCGGCACGCCCCGGGACTTGAAGTCCCGCACCATGTTGTAGACCGCCTGGGTCTTGGCCCACGACCAGTTGTCGGTGTTGTAGTCGTTGTAGCAGAGCTTGGCGCCCGGATCGGCGGCGCGGGCGGCACGGAACGCGGCCTCGATCCAGTCGCTTCCGGTGCGCTCCAGGTTGGAGTTGCGGCGGGCGCCGCTGTTGCCGTCGTCGAACGCCTCGTTCACCACGTCCCAGGAGTGGATCTTGCCCCGGTAGTGGGTGGCGACCTGGGTGACGTGGTTGAGCATCGCCTGGCGCAGCGCGCTGCCGGACATGTTCTGCGCCCAGCCGGGCTGCTGCGAGTGCCAGGCCAGCGCGTGTCCGCGTACCCGCATGCCGTTGGCCTGGGCGTGCGCGACGAGCCGGTCGCCGCTGCTGAAGTTGAACTGGTTCTGGGACGGCTCGGTGGCGTCCCACTTCATCTCGTTCTCGGCGGTGACCATGTTGAACTCGCGGTTCAGGATGCCGACATACGTGCTGTCGGACAACTTGTTCACCGCCACCGCCGTGCCGAAGTACCGGCCCTGCTCCGCCGCCGACGCGCCGAGCGTCGTACCGGCGCTGGCGCTGGTCGCCGCCGCTATCGTGGCGGCGACCACCGCGGCCCCCGCCACCATCGCGACCACAGCGGTCCGCGGGCGTGACCGGGCTGCCGCGCTCCCGCTGCCGCGGGCGAGCACCTTGTCCATCTGAACGCCTCTCTAGCCTGTCAATGGGATCGGCTCGCCTCGGCCACCGCCCGCCACGATGTCGGCTCCGCGCGGCCGCCCGGTGGCCGCGCCAGGTGGGGGAGTGAATCCCCGGCACATCGTGAGTGGATCGAAGCGAATCTCTGCCCGGAGCCTACCGGAAGCGTTCCGAAAACTTAATCACCTCGATACGTCGACATCGGGGCACGCGGCACCGGACGAACGGGCGGAATCCCGGGCGGGGGCGGTAGGCGGGCATGCGCGTACCGCCCGGCGCGGCTCCGGAAGTTTCGGGGAGCGCCGGTTCTGCCGGTTGAGTCGATCGCGTCGCCGGGCCGATGCTTGACGAATCGACCGTAGACGATGGAGGAGGTCCTGGAGGATGCGCCGACCCGCGCTCGTCGTACTCGTCCTCGCCGCCCTGCTCGCCGGCACCCCGGCGGTCGCCCGGGCCGGCGCCGCCGCACCGCCGCCCGAGCCCGCCGCGCTCGCCGCGATCCGCACGCCCGGCACCGCCTGGGGGCACGACCCGGCCACCGGCCGGCTGACAGTCACCGCCGACGACACGGTACGCGGGCGCGAGCTGGCCGCGTTGCGCCGGACCGCCGACCGGGCCGGCGCGGTGCTGCGCCACGAACCCGGGCGGCTGCGCACGCTCATCGCCGGCGGTCAGGCGATCCACGGCGGCGGCGGGCGCTGCTCACTGGGCGCGAACGTGCGCAGCGGCGCCACCTGGTACTTCGTGACCGCCGGGCACTGCACCCGCCTCGCCGCCACCTGGTACGCCGACAGCGCCCGCACCACGGTGCTGGGCAGCCGGACCGGCAGCAGCTTCCCCGGCAACGACTACGGCGTGGTCCGCTACACCGGCACCGTCGCCCACCCGAGCGCGATCCACACCTACCCGGGGCAGGTCACCGTCACCGCCGCGGGCAGCGCGTACGTCGGGCAGGCGGTCTGCCGCAGCGGGGCCACCACGGGCGTGCGGTGCGGCACCGTCACCGGGCTGAACGCGACTGTCAACTACGCCGAGGGCAGCGTCACCGGGCTCATCCGCACGAACATCTGCGCCGAACCGGGCGACAGCGGCGGCCCGCTCTACGTGGCGGCGACCGGCACCGTCATCGGCGTCCTGTCCGGCGGCAGCGGCAACTGCGCGAGCGGCGGCACCAGCTACTACCAGCCGATCCTGGAGATCCTCGCCGCGTACGGCCTGACCATCCCCTGACCGGCCGCGCGGGCGGCACGACCGCCGCCCGCGCCGGACCGGTCACCCGGTCAGGCGTCGCCCGGCACCGCCATCTCGCCCAGGCGCGACCAGTCCTGCTGCGGCACCGTCATGTTGACGATCCGGGGCGTCTCGGCCAGGTGCGGCGGCAACGTGCGCTGGGCGGTCCGGAAGTGCTCCGACTGCACGTGCGCGGCGCCCGCCTCGTCGTCCCGGAACGCCTCGACCAGCACGTACTCGGTCGGGTCGTCCAGGCTGCGGGACCAGTCGAACCACAGGCAGCCGGGCTCGGCCCGGGTCGCGGCGGTGAAGTCGGCGGCGATCTGCGGCCAGCGGTCGGCGTCCTCCGGGCGGACCCGGAACTTGGCGGTAATGAAGATCATGGGATCAGGCTACCCAGGGCCGGCGGCCACCCGCGCGGCATCAGCTCTTGGCCGCCGGGCCGAGCAGCTCGGCCGCCCGCCGGTCGGCGAACGCGGTGACCGCCTGCTGCCCGGCACCGAACACGATCGCCAGGCCCAGCAGCGCGGCGGTGCTGCTCACGCTGGTCTCCACCAGGCCGCCGATGACCAGCATGATGCCGACCACCGCGACCAGCGGGCCGACGGCGAGCTTGAGCAGCCCCTGCTGGAACGGCAGCTTGTAGGGCAGCCCGCCGGACCGGGAGGTGATCATCGACGGCAGCGCGCTGAGGAACGCCCCGAGGGCCCCGGCGATCAGCACGAAGAACAACAGCCGCCAGGCCGGTACGCCACCGGCGTCGGTCGGCGCCTCCAGCAGCCGGACGTCGTGGCTGAGCCACTGCACCAGCACCACCAGGACCTCCGCCAGCAGCGCGAACACCGACAGGCCCAGCATCCGGTTGCGCAGCCGGCGCGCCGACTCGTGGAACTCGTCGGACGCCGAGTGGTAGCGCAGCAGCAGCGCCTGCACCCGGGCGCGCAGCAGCGCCTCGGACGGGGCGCCGGCCGACGGGTCGAGGTCGGTGAGCACCTTGTCGTCGGCGGGCAGCACCTGCGCCGCCGCGCTGCGGTACGCGGGCAGCAGCCCGGTCAGCTCGTCCGCGGAGCGCAGCGCCACCATGGCCCGCTCCACCGAGTGGATCGTCTGCCACGCGTACTCCAGGTTGCCGCCGCGCAACCACTCGACCACGCCGCTGCGTCCGAGCACCACCTCCACCCGGGACAGCTGCGCGCGCAGCGCCTCGGCCCGCTCGGGGTCGCGCGGGGACAGCACCGCGAGCTGCTGGTACAGGTCGTCGAGCTTGGTCCGTACGCGGACCTGCCACACCGCACCGGGAACCGACGCGGCGGGCCGGGACGGCCCGCCCTCCGGCGCGTTCCGGGGCTCGGGTATGGCCTCCGGCTGGGTCTCCTGCTCGATCATCGTGCCCCACCTCTTTCCCCCCACGCCGCGCGGACCTGCTATCAGTATTCGCAGGTCAGGGCCATAATGGCTAGAGCACACCGGACAGTCGACCCGGCTCGCGAGGTGCGGGATCCGGCCCGACGGACGAGGCCGCAGCCGTCGGGCGGTCGGTAGCCTGAGCCGGTGACCGTCTACGCCCTCGCACAGCTCACCATCCACGACCGGGCGCGCTACGACAGGTATGCCGCGGCCTTCCCGCCGGTGCTGGCCCGATACGGCGGGAAGCTGCTCGCCGCCGACACCGCCCCCCGCGTGGTGGAGGGGGAATGGCCGCACCAGAAGGCGGTGCTCCTGTCCTTCGACAGCCGCGAGGACTTCGAGCGCTGGTCCACCTCGCCGGAGTACCGGGAGATCTCCCGGGACCGGGAGGCGGCCACCGAGGGCGTCGTGCTGCTGCTCGACGGGATCGGGCACGCCTGGCCGGCCTGACCCGCGGGCCCGCTCAGAGCCGGTGCCGCACCCACACGTTCGGCTCGACGTACGCGGCGTGGTCGTGGTCGGCGTCGACGAGCACCGGCGTCAGCGCTCCGGGCACGCGTACCGGGCCGGAGGTGTCGAACGGCAGCCCGGTCCAGCGCCGCCAGTCGGCGAGCGTGCCGGTCACCGTCATCGAGCGGGGCGCGATCCGCTCGATCACCCCGCCCGCGCGGACGTGCACCCGCAGCCACGGGTCGGCCGGCAGCCCGTCCGGGCGGTGCCGGGCCACGTACTCGGTCATCGGCACGTCCGGGACGGCGGCCTTGCCGCTCGGGCGCACCGGCGCCACCAGCGTGTCGAAGCCGGCGCGGGCCACCGCCGCGCGCATGGCCGCGAGCATCAGCCCGGACACCCCGCCGCCGCGCCGGTCCGGTCGCACGCAGATCTCCAGCGCGGACACCAGGTTCGGCGTCGACCCGGTGAGCCGGCCGAGCGTGGCCCGCTGGATCACCCGGTCCCAGCCGCCGTCGGGCAGCTCGTCCTCGGTCCAGCGCAGCGGCACCGCGTACCCGCGGGCCACGGCCCGGCCCGGCTCGGCCGGGTCGACGGCGGCGAAGACGAACTCGGGGTGCAGCTCGTGCGCGACGCCGTAGTAGAGCGCCCCCATCGGATCCCAGAGCATGAACGGCGGCCAGGCGCCGTCGAAGTCGTTGTCCAGCAGCGGCGCCAGGTCGGGCCGCTGCGCCAGTGTCACGATCTCCAGGGTCACGCCGGGCAGGCTAGGGCCGCGCGGCCCGGACCGCACGCGGATTACCGCTGCGCCCCTGGTTAGGCTGCCGGCATGGCAGATCCGTTCCGGGTACGCGTCACCGTGCGCGGCTACGAACTCGACACGCAGGGGCACCTCAACCAGGCGGTCTACCTCCAGTACGCCGAGCACGCCCGCTGGGAGTGCCTGCGCGCATCCGGCATCGGCCAGGACCGGCTGCTCGCCGGCGGCGTCGGGCCGGTCGCGCTGGAGGTGACGGTGCGCTACCTGCGGGAGCTGCGCGGCGGCGACGAGGTCGACGTGACCTGCGAGTTCCACTGGGGCGAGGGCAAGACGTTCCGGATCGGCCAGGAGTTCACCCGGGCCGACGGCACCCCCGTCGCCTCGGTGTCCGGCGTCGGCGGGCTGCTCGACCTCACCGCACGGCGGCTCGTGTCCGACCCGCGCGAGCGGTTCCGGGCGCTGGCCACCGACCCCGGACCGATGAGCCTGTAACGCCCGGTCAGCGCGCCGCGCGCAGCCAGGCCAGCACTGCGAGCACCCGCCGGTTGGTGTCCTCGTCCGGCGGCAGGCCGAGCTTGGCCAGGATGTTGCCCACGTGCTTGCCCACCGCCGCCTCGGTGACGTGCAGGCGGGCCGCGATCGCGGCGTTGGAGTGGCCCTCGGCGACCAGCCCCAGCACCTCCCGCTCCCGGGGGGACAGCGGGCCGAGCGGGTCGCGGGGGCGGCGCAGCAGGTGCCGCACCACGTCCGGGTCGACGGCGGTGCCGCCGGCCGCCACCCGGCGCAGCGTCGCGGCGAACTCGGCGACGTCTGCCACCCGGTCCTTGAGCAGGTAGCCGACCCGGTTGCCGTCGCCGCTGTCGAGCAGCGCGGCGGCGTACCCGCTCTGCACGTGCTGGCTGAGCACCACCACGGCCAGGTCCGGGCGCTCGGCGCGTAGCGTGACCGCCGCGCGCAGGCCGTCGTCGCGGTGCTGCGGCGGCATCCGGATGTCGGTCACCAGCAGATCGGGCCGGTGCGTGCGGACCGCGTCGAGCAGCTCCGGGGCGGAACCCACGGCGGCGTCCACCGCGAAGCCGAACCGGGTCAGCAGGCCCACCAGGCCCTCCCGCAGCAGGACCTCGTCCTCGGCCAGGACGACCCGGATCACGGACGGCACGGCAGCTCCACCCGCACGAGGGTAGGCCCACCGGGCGGGCTGGACAGCAGCAGCCGCCCGTCCACCGCGGCCACCCGGTCCGCGAGCCCGGTCAGGCCGGTGCCGCGCGCCGGGTCGGCGCCGCCCCGGCCGTCGTCGCACACCTCCACCACCAGCAGCCGTTCGTCGCGGATCAGCCGCACCTGCGCCCGGGTGGCCCCGGCGTGCCGGGCCACGTTGCCGAGCGTCTCCGAGACCACGTACCAGGCGGTGGTCTCCACCAGCTCCGGCACCGGGCGGGTCAGGTCGGCGTGCACGGCGACCGGGACGACCGACCGGGCGGCCAGGTCACCGACGGCGGCGGCCAGGCCGAGTTCGCTGAGCTGCGCCGGACGGATGCCGTGGACGATCCCGCGCAACGTCACCATCAGCTCCTTGGCCTGCTCGTGCGCCGCCGCGAGCGGCCCCGCCGCCGGGGAGTCGTCCGGCACGTCGAGGCGGGCCAGCCCGAGCTGGAGGGTGAGGCTGGTCAGGCGCGGCTGCACGCCGTCGTGCACGTCCCGCTCGATGCGGCGGCGCTCGGCCTCGTAGGCGCTCACCAGGCGGGCCCGGGACCGGGTCACCTCGCGCAGCGCCGTACCGGCGGGCGCGTCGTCGAGCAGCAGGCGGGCCACCGTCGCCTGGACCGCTACGAGCAGGCCGGCCAGGTAGACCAGCGCCGGAACCGCCAGCAGACCGGCGAGCGCGTACGGCACCGCCTCGGCCGGGGAGTCGACTGTGGCCCAGACCAGCACGATCCGGTCCTCGCCGCCGGCCAGCCACGGACCGGCGATCAGCACCGCGTCCAGCAGCGCGAGCAGACCGACCGTTCCGTACGCCGGCGGCACCGCCACACCCAGCACGGCCAGGTACGCGGCCTCCCGCCACCCGGCGGCGGTGGTGAGGCGGGCGGCGAGCCCACGCCACCGCGGTGCTGTCACCGGGCGGTCGTCGACCAGGCCGAGGCGCCACCGCTCGACGGCAGCCACCGGCGCGCCGGCCAGCGGGGCGAGCGCCACCACCGCGAGCGCCAGCACGGCCAGCACCGCCAGCGCCGGGGCGTCGACCGGGCGGCCCCGCCGCAGCGCGCCGGCCACCAGCAGCAGTGGCGCGGCGACCACCGCCGCGCCGAGCGCCGCCGCGCCGGCCAGGGGCAGCGTCGTGACGGCGTACGCCAGTGCCCGCCACGGCCACGCGGACAGCAGGTAGCGGCGGCGGCGCAACGCGCCGGCCAGCCCGTGATCAACGGTCATGCGGTGACGCTAGCCAGGCCACGCCGTGCTTCCCAGCCGGCTGGACCCCGCTCTCCGGGTAGGCCTGGCCCTACCTCGAACCGGCCCGCCACGCCCCGTGTGCCGGATGCCCGGAGACGGTGCACTCAGCGGATGAGAAACCGCCTCGCGGGCGCCTGCTGGCTGCTCGCCGCCGTGTCGTTCCTCGTCGCCAACGTGGTCGTCGGCCTGGCCTGGGAGCAGCCCCGGTTCAGCTGGGCCGAGCACAACATCAGCGACCTCGGCAACGTGACCTGCGGCGTGTGGGACAGCAGCCGCCCGCGTCCGGTCTGCTCGCCGTGGCACCCGGCCATGAACGCCGTGTTCGTCGGCGCCGGGCTGCTGCTCGCGCTCGGCGCGCTGCTCGCACACCGGGCGCTGCGCCCGGGCCGCGCCGCGACCGTCACCGTCGCGTCGGCAGTGGCCGCCGGATCCGGGTACGTGCTGGCCGGCCTCCACCCGGCCGACGTGGACGAGAACCTGCACGTGCTCGGCGCGCTGCTGGTCTTCGCGCTCGGCAACGCGGCGCTGCTCGCCGCCGCGCTCGGCCGGTCGCCGCTGCTGCGCGAGCTGCGGACCGTCAGCGCGTTCCTGGGCCTGCTCGGCCTGGCCGGCACCGTGCTGTTCCTGTCCCGGGTGGACGCCGGCATCGGCGTGGGCGGCATGGAACGCGTCGCCGTGTTCCCGCTGTTCGCCTGGGTGACGGTGACCGGGCTGCGGCTGCTGCGGTCGCGTCGGTCCCGGCCCCTATCCTGACCGGATGGAGCTGGCGTTCAGCGGCGAGGTGTGGTTCTGGCGCGGCCCGGCGCCGTACCACTTCGTCACAGTGCCCGACGAGCAGAGCGCGGCCATCGAGGCCGCCTCGGCGTCGGTCACCTACGGCTGGGGCATGATCCCGGTGACGGTCCGCATCGGTGACACCGGCTGGCGGACGTCGCTGTGGCCCAAGGACGGCCGGTACGTGGTGCCGCTGCGGGTCGCGGCGCGCCGGGCCGAGGGCATCGAGCTGGGCGACCGGGTCGACGTGCGGCTGACGGTGGACGTGTGACCGGGCCGGAGCTGGCCGAGGCGGGCCGGCTGCTCGCCGCCGCCCGGCGGCCGGTGGTGTTCACCGGGGCCGGCATGTCGGCCGAGAGCGGCGTGCCGACGTTCCGGGACGCCCAGACCGGGCTCTGGCAGCGGTACGACCCGCAGGAGCTGGCGACCCCTGCCGCGTTCCGGGCCGACCCGGCGCTGGTCTGGGGCTGGTACGAGGCACGCCGGCACGGGGTGCGCCGGGCCCGGCCGAACCCGGGGCACCGGGCGGTGGCCGCGATCCGGGCCCGGTGCCCGGAGACCGTGGTGATCACGCAGAACGTCGACGACCTGCACGAGCGCGGCGGTGTGCCGGCCCCGGTACGCCTGCACGGC
Organism: Micromonospora globosa; assembly: GCF_000717585.1. Taxonomy (NCBI): domain Bacteria; kingdom Bacillati; phylum Actinomycetota; class Actinomycetes; order Micromonosporales; family Micromonosporaceae; genus Micromonospora; species Micromonospora globosa. The sequence continues at coordinate 49,794 of NZ_JNZR01000025.1, read as the reverse complement.
AGCCTGTTCGCGCCCCGCTGTTCGGCCTGCGCCCGGCCCGCGCCGCTGCCGTCCGACCTGCCGCCGCCCTCCGACGCGCCGGTGTCGTTCGGCAGTCCGGAGGCGCACGACGAGGCGGAACCGCACGACGGGCCGGAACCGCCCGGCGGGCCGGAACCGCCCGGCGGGCCGGAACCGCCCGGCGGGCCCGTGTCGCATGCGCCGGAACCGCACGCCGGGCCGCTGACCCCGCCCGCGTGCGCCGGATGCGGCGCGCCCGTGCGGCCCGGGGTGGTGTGGTTCGGCGAGGCGCTGCCGTCGGCCGCGCTCGACGCGGCGGTCGAGGCGGCGTCCGGCTGCGACCTGCTGCTGACCGTGGGCACCTCGGCGCTCGTGCACCCGGCCGCCGAGATCCCGCTCGTGGCGGCCCGTCTCGGCGCGCCCGTGGTGCAGGTGAACCCGGTGCCGACGCCGCTGGACGCGATCTGCGCGGTGAACCTGCGCGGCCCGGCCGGCGAGGTGCTGCCCGCGCTTGTCCGCGCCGCCTGGCCGGACGCCGACGCCGCCTGGCCGGACGCCGACGCCGCCTGGCCGGACGCCGACGCCGGCTGAGCCGCCCGCCGCCGCCCTGCCTGACAGCCCGGCCGCGCCGCCTCGTCGTGCCGCTCAGCGGGCACCGGTCCGGCAGACCGCGCCGGGCGTGATCGCGGGAAACACCCGACCGCCCGTCCGGGGCCGCCTACCGTCGGCGCAGGAGGTGGACCGGCGGAGGGCGGCGGACGTGGCACGCGAACGGGTGCGAGGGCGGCTGCGCCCGCCCCGGCCGGGGCCGGACCAGCGCCGGGTCACCCCCTTCGAGATCTTCTTCGACCTGGTCTTCGTCTTCGCGCTCACCCGGATCATGGCGCTGATCGAGCCGCACCCGACCCTGACCACGATGGCCCAGGGCATGCTCCTGCTCGTGCTGCTCTGGGTGGCGTGGCTGTCGTACGCCTGGTTGGGCAACCACACGCCCGCCGACGTCGGGGTGGTGCGCGGCGGGTTCCTGATCGCGATGGCCGCGTTGTTCCTGGCCGCGCTCGCCATGCCGGAAGCGTGGACGCCGGGTCCGGGGCTGGACGGGCCGCTGATCGTCGTGCTGGCGTACGTGGTGCTGCGCGTGGTGCACCTGACGCTGTTCCACTGGACCGCCGCGGACGACCCGGAGCTGCGCGCCCGGATCCGGTTCTTCGCGCTCGTCAGCGCCGTGGGCTGGGTGCCGTTGCTGCTCGGCGCGCTGCTGGACGGGGCCGCACACGCGGTGCTGTGGGTGCTGGGCTTCGCCGTCGAGGTGGCCGGTCAACGGCTGTCGTACGCCCGCCGGGGAGCCTGGCCGCTGCGCAGCCCGACGCACTTCGCCGAGCGGTACGGCCTGGTACTGATCATCTCGCTGGGGGAGTCGGTGGTGGCCGCGGGGGTGGGCGCGGCCTCGGCGGTGACCGAGCCGCCGGTCCTCGCCGTGGCGCTCGTCGGTTTCGTGGTGACCGCCTGCCTCTGGTGGCTGTACTTCCACCGCACGTCCCCGGCGGCGGCCCGGGCGCTCGCCGCCGCGTCGCCGGCGCAGCGGGACCGGATCGCCGCGGACGCCTACAGCCAGACCCATCTGCTGCTGGTCGCCGGCGTCATCTACCTGGCGCTGGGTATCGAACAGGTGCTGGAGCACGTCGCGGACCCGGAGGCCGGGCCCCGGCTGGACCGCTCCGCCGCGGTGGCGCTGTTCGGCGGCGCGGCCGTCTACCTGGCCGGGCGGCTGCTGTTCCGCCGGCTGACCGGGCAGCCGGTCGGACCGGCCCGGCTCGCCGTCGCCGGGGCGGCACTGCCGCTGGCCGCGCTCGGGACGGTGCTGCCGCCACCGCTGGCGCTGGCGGCGCTGGCCGGGCTCTTGCTGGCCGCGATCGCCGTCGATCGGCTCGGTGAGCCGGCCGCCGCCGGACGGCCGGGGGTCACCGACGCGCATCGACCGCTCTGAGGCCGGATCGCCGGCGCGGTCGGTGATCCTCACGCGTCGCGCGGCGCCCGCTTCGGGAAGACGGTGTACGCGACCGGCCAGAACACCAGCCAGCCCGCCATCACCACGCTGAGCCGGCCGGTCCACGCCCACAGCTCGGCGGTGCGCTCGCTGTCGCCCACCACGGCGATGCCGGCCAGCAGCACGGCGCAGGCGACCGCCCAGCCGATCATGCCCTTGCCCCACTCCCGCCACTCGTGCCGGGCCCGCGCCATCCCGTACCGGGGTGGCCGGCTCGGGGGAGGGCCGCCGGCGAACCGGTGTGCGAACCGCTGGTCGGCCCAGCGCACCATGCTGTGCCCGAACGCCACCGAGAACCCGAGGTACGCGGCGGCGAGGCCGTGGGCGAACGTGGCGGTCGCGCCCCGGCGCAGGTCGATCATCGTGGCGGCCAGCAGTACGAGGTCGACCACCGGCACGGCGATCAGCAGGGCGGCGCCGAGGCGGGGCCGTCGCAGCGGGTACCGGGCGATCAGGCCGGCGAGCAGCACCACCCAGAACGCCACCTCGCATCCGACGATCACTGCCACGAGCATGTGCCCTCCTTTTTTAGTACGCTGTGCGATAACCGTAACAGTGCTCGTCGACCAGGTTCCGGAGGGGCCCGTGCCCAAGATCGTCGACCACGACGCGCGCCGTGCCGAACTGGCACGGGCGATGTGGCGGGTCGTCTACCGCGACGGCGTCGGCGCCGCCACCGTCCGCAGCATCGCGGCCGAGGCGGGCTGGTCACCGAGCGCGCTGCGGCACTACTTCGCCACCCAGACCGAGCTGCTGGTGTTCGCCATGGAGCACGTGCAGGCCGAGGCGGCCGAGCGGATCACCACCGGGGACCGCACCGGCAGCCCGCGCGAGGTCGCCCAGCGGATCCTGGAACAACTTCTGCCGCTGGACCGTCAGCGCGTCCGCGAGGCCGAGGTGTGGCTGCTGCTCGCCGCGCGTACCCGGACCGACCCGGCCGCGCGCGCCCGGATGACCGAGGCCGACGAGGGCATCCGCCGCGCCGTCGAGTTCGCGGTCGTCCTGCTCACCGGGGAACCGGCCGCCGACCCCGAGGCGGTCGCCGGGCTGCACGCCCTGCTCGACGGGCTCGCGCTGCACGCGCTGCTGCACCCCGAGCGGATGCCGCCCCGGCGCGCCCGGGAACTGCTCGGCGCGCACCTGGACGCGCTCGCCGCGCCCTGACGGTCAGTCGCCCGGCGGACGTCCCATCGCCGCGCCCAGCTCGGCGCGGCTGGCGATGCCCAGCTTGCGGTAGACCCGGGCCAGGTTGGCCTCCACAGTCTTCGGGCTGATGTAGAGCGCGTCGGCGATGAGCCGGTTGGTCTGGCCTCGGGCGGCGAGCCGGGCGACCCGCTCCTCGGTCGCGGTGAGCGTCGTCGGGGCCGGGGTGCGGGCGCCGATGCGGCCCAGCTCCGCCCGCGCCCGGTCGGCGAACCCGGACGCGCCGAGCGCGTCGAACTCGGCCACCGCCGCGTCGAGCGCCGCCCGCGCCTCCCGCCGCCGCCGCACCCGCCGGTACGTGCGGCCGGCGGCGAGCAGGCAGCGGGCCCGGTCCAGCGGCAGCACCGCCTCCGGCACCGCCGCCCTGGCCTGCGTCAGCGCGTCCAGCGCCGCGCCCGGATCCGCCCCGGTCGCCCCGGCCAGCAGCACCCGGCTGCGGGCCAGCCCGAGCGTCGTCCACGGGCGCGGCAGCCGGCTGTGGCGCCGCGCCAGCCGGTCCAGCGCGGCGTGCGCGGTGTCCAGGTCACCGGCGCCCACGCACGCCTCGATCCAGTCCGGCTCGAAGCGCTGACCCAGCGGTTCGGCGATGCCCGACCCGTCCAGGTCGGCGGCGAGCGCGCCGTACGCCGTCGCCGCGGTGGCCCACTCCCCGGAGGCCAGCGCCACCAGCCCGGTGAGCTGGTGGTGCAGCCGCCGGCTCCAGGCGTCGCCGAGGTCGTCGTCGCGGCGCAGCCCGGCGGCGGCGGTGCCCGCCTGCGCCAGCCGTCCCCGGTGCGCGTCGAGCACACCGGCCAGCCAGCTCTCGCCCACCAGCCCGGTGCCCAGCTGCTCACCCAGGTCGCGGGCGGCGGCGATGTGCGTACCGGCCTCGGCGAAGCGCCCCGCCAGCAGTTCCGTCTCGCCGAGGTGGGTCAGCACCTCGTGCCGCAGCGGGTCGTCGCCGCGTGCCACCGCCAGGTCCAGCATCACGTGCAGCCGGGCCCGCGCCCGGTCGTGGTCGTCGACCGACTTCCACCAGATCGCCGGCACCGAACCGGCCAGGAAGGACGGCTCACCGCCCTCCAGCGACAGTGCCCGGTCCAGCAGCTCGGTGGGCGCCGGGCCGCCGGCGCGTACCTCGTGGAAGAACAGCAGCAGCAGCGCGGCGGTGAGCAGCGGGCGGTGCTCGTCGCGGTCGGACAGCCGGGCGATCGCGGCCCGCGCATGCCGGCGGGCCGGCTCCGGCTGGTCGTGGAACATGGTCAGGTGGGTGTGGATCCGCCCGGCCAGGTCGCCGTCCGGCCCGGCGGCGGCGAGCGCCTGCTCGGCGACCCGGACGGCGGTGACCAGGTCGTCGGCGCACCACGCGACGAGCGCGCGCAACAGCAGCGCCTCGCCCCGCTCGGTGCCGGTCAGCTCGCCGGCCGCCGCCTCGGCGGCCCGCCCGGCCGCCGCGTAGTCGCCGCTGTCGATGCGGCACTGCACCGCGTCGAGGCGACGCCGGTTCCGGTCGGCGGTCACGGACGGCGGGGTCAGCTCGGCCGCCCGGGCGTACCAGTCGGCGGCGAGCGCTGACGCGCCGCGCATCCGCTGCCGGGCCGCCGCGGCGGCCAGGTCGGCGGCCACGGCGGCGTCCGGCGCGATGGTGCACCGGGACAGGTGCCGGGCCCGCTCGTCCGGGTCGGCGACAGCGGCGGCGAGCAGCGCGTGCAGCCGCCGCCGGGCGCCCGGCGGGATGCTCTCGCGCACCGCCGCCGCGTACCGGGGGTGCGCGAAGTCGATCCGGCTCGCCGTGACCACGACCAGCCCGGCGTCCTCGGCCGCGTCCAGCGCCCCGGCCGGCACTCCCGCCGCCGCCAGGTCCCGCAGCGTCGGCACGGTCAGCAGCGCGGCCAGCCGCACCGCGTCGCGGCTCGGACCGGGCAGCGCCCGCAGCGTCCCGGCGAGCAGCAGGCGCAGCGACGACGGTACGGGTAGATCCTCGTCGTGCGCGGGCGGGCGGGGCAGCCGCAGCACCGCCCGCGCGAGTTCGATCGCCAGCAACGGGTTGCCGTCGGCGTCGCGGGCCAGCCGGTCGGTGAGCGGACGGCTGAGCGTGCCGCCGAGCCGGGCGGCGAGGACGCGGTGCAGGTCGGGCGGGGAGAGCGGGGGTACGTCGGCACGCAGCAGCGGATGCCGTCCGGTCGGGTCGTCGTCCAGCCCGAGCGGCACCGGCACCGGCGGGCTGTCCCCGGCGCGGTGGGTGGCCAGGACGGCGGGCCACCGGGTCAGCCGGCGCAGCGCGAACCGCAGCGCCCGGGCGCTCGGCGGGTCCAGCCACTGCGGATCGTCGACGGCGAGCAGCACCCGGGGCGCGTCGGTGACCGCCGCGTCGAGCAGCGTACGGGTGGCCGCGCCCACCGCCCGCTCGTCCACCGCGCCGTCGTACTCGCCGGTCAGCAGCACCATGTCGGCGGCGACCCGTTGCGGCGCGGGCAGCCCCGGCAGCGCGTCCGCGAGCGGGCGGAGCACGTCGGCGAGTGCCGCGTACGGCAGCGCGGTCTCGGCCTCGGTGGGCGCGGCGGACAGTACCCGCCAGCCGGTCCGCCCGGCGTGGGCGACCACTGCCCGCCACAGGGCGGTCTTGCCGATGCCGCTCGGGCCGTCGAGCAGCACCGGCGTACCGGAGGTCAGGGCACGCCACACCCGCTCGACGACCGCGTCGCGGCCGACCAGTGCGGCGTCCATGGCGGGATGGTGGCACAGCGACGCCCGCTAACCCAGCGTCGGCGCGGCCTAGCCCGGAAGCTGTCCGCATATCGAGACGGGCGGGATCACCTCCTGGTTGCGGTAGACGTCGGCGCTCCAGCTCGGCCCGCCCGACGCCACGATCGGCGGGATCCGGGGCGCCCGGGACGGGCTGAGCAGGCTGAGGAACTTGTTGATCACCTGGACGACGGGTTCCAGGATCCGGTAGCCGATCCCGAACCGCGCCCGCACGCCGAGCCCGACGCCCCGGCACAGCGCGTACGGCGCGCCGAGCGCGGAACCGATGGTGGCGCCGTACGAGGTGATCAGCTCGAACCAGATCCCGGCGGTGAACAGGAACGCGCTGATCCCCATGGTGAACCGCACGCCGTGCCGGACGACCAGGCCCATCACGCCGACCGGCACGCCGGTGAGCGAGTCGAGCAGGCTGGCCCGGCGCGCGAAGCCCTCGGTCACGCGCGAGCCCACCCGGCCGTCGGCGTAGCCGAACCCGAGCTTGCCGGCCAGCGCGTACTCGCCGGCGCCGCGGAACGTGCCCCGGCGCGCGCCGAACGCGGTGGCCACCTCCAGCGTCTGGCTCACCGTGAACGACAGCGGCAGGCCGGCGACCAGCCCGATCGGGAACGCGATGTCCACCGGGACCGGGAACGTGCGGCGGTGGTTCTGGCCGCCGTCGATGCCGGCCGTGAAGTCCACCTTGATGCCGAAGCCGCCGCCGATCTCCAGCTCGGCCCGGTTCACCCGGCCGGCGCCGACGGCCAGGTGGAACGACGCGGCCGGGCGGCCGACGGTGAGCGTCACGGTGCCGGCCAGCCGGAGCCCGCCGTCGTCGTACGTGAAGTGTGTGCCGACGCCACCGGCGCAGCAGAACGTCTGCACCCGGTAGCCGTGGGCGGTGGCGCCCGCCTGCCCGCCCGGCGCGGGTGGGGGCTGCGCGGGCGCGACGGCGAGCGGACGCGACCGGCCCAGCGTGCCGCCGGCCGCCGCGGCCTCCCGGGTCCACGACGGTTCACCCGCCACGTAGACGGTAGGGCGGTCGAGGATGACGCCGTCCCCGCCGAACGTGCCGTCCCGGATCACCTCGGTGAGCGTGACCGGGCCGATCGTGACGACCAGGTCGCCGCCGTCCTCGGTCAGGTCGAGCACCCGACCCACGCCGCGTCCGGTGAGGAACATGACCCGGCCGGGCGCGAGCCGGTCGGCGTCGCGGGCGCCCGGGTCGAGCCGCCAGGTCAGGCCGTCCGGGCTCACCGACCGCACGGTGCGGCTGCCGCCGCCGACCAGCACCACGTCCGGTTGCAGCGTGACGTCCTTCCCCGGCGCCGGGGCCTGCCCGTACCGGGGCTGCTCGCCGTCGCCCGCGCCGGCCGGGCCCGGCTCCGGCCCGAACGCGCCGCAGCCGGTCAGCGCGAGCAGCACCACCAGGCCGGCCGCGAGCAGCCGCCGGCCGCGCACGGGCCGCCTCACATCCGGCCGGCGACGGTACGGGCGAGCCGTTCCAGCGGCGCCCGGTTCTCCTGCGGGTCGTTGAGCCGCACCAGCCGCACCGCGACCCACAGCTCGCCCCTGCGCAGGAAGAACGCCTCGGCGGTGAGCAGCGCCTCGTCGGCCGTCCCGGCCAGCTCACGGATCTCGTGCCCGAGCTGCCGCTCGATGTCGAGGTACTTCTTGGCGCCCTCGCCCACGAACACCTCGACCTGGGCGGTCGGCCCGCTCACCGGTCCGGTGTAGGTGCACGACTGCCCGGCCACCACCGGTTCGTCCAGTGGCGTGCCGGCGAGGCGTTCCGCGTCGTCCTTCGACACCAGCGCGCACGGCTCCGGGGCGGCGCCGTCCACCGGTTCGGCGCTCGGCTCGGTCGGCGCCTCCCCGGTCGGATCCGCTACCGGCGTGCCCGCACCGGGTGCGACGCCACCGGCGGCCGGCGGCTCGTCGCCGCCGCAGCCGGCGGACGCGGTGAACAGGATCGCGGCCAGCGCGAGCGCGATCAGTCGGCGGGCTCGCATGCCTGCCCCGCTCAGGCCGGGATCGCGTCGAGCGTACGGCGCAGGATCTGTTCGTTGCCCGCGGTGCCGCCGCCGAAGCTGCTGATGGTCACCGTGTACGTGCCCTTGCCGTCGATCAGCACCGCCTCGCCGCGGACGTCCTTGACCGCGAGGTAGCCCCGCTCGCCCCGGTCCAGGTCGACGACCTTCTCGTACTGCTGGCCGGCCTGGTCGTGCTGGTAGTCGTAGGTGGCCTTGCCGGCGGTGGCGGAGGCGGTGGTGACCGCCAGCTGGGCGATGCCGTCGCCGAACGAGCAGTTGCCCTCGTCGCGCAGCTTCCGGTCGACCAGCTCGGAGACCTGGGCGGCGGTGAACGGGCACGGCGGCCGGACGCCGTCGACCGCGCCCGCGTCCACGCCGCCGCCGTCCTCGCCCGCCGCCGTGTCGGCCGACCCGCCGTCGACGATCCCGTCGCCGGAGTCGCACCCGGCCGGCGCGAGCAGGGCGAGCAGCAGCAGGGGCAGCGCCAGGCGGGCGCGGTGGGTACGGGCGGTCCGGGCCGGTGTGAGCGCGTCAGATGCCATGGCTCCGACGCTAGGCGCGTCGTCACCGGCCGTAATCGGGGGTTTCCCTACGCGGTGACCTTGCGGACGGACGGATCCGCTCCGGCGGGCGTCGGCTGCACGTCGGTCGGCCGCCCGACGCGGATCGCGAGCCGCTCCAGGTAGCCGACCATGAGCGCGGCGAACAGCAGCACGAACAGCACCAGCAGGGGAAGCGGCATGACCAGGCCCAGCGGAGGCCCGCCGTCGGCGCCGAAACGGCGGTCGGCGAGCATCTGCACCAGCACCGGCGCGGTCATGCTGTCCGGACCCCGGCTCACGAGCATCGCCCACAGTGGCGCCTGGGCGTGCGCCAGCCAGGTCGGCAGCGCGGTCACGGCCAGCATCGGCAGCGCCGGCAGGAGCAGCGTCCGGCCGACGCCGCCGCCGGAGCGCCACCGGGCGTGCTGGCCCCGGAAGAGCAGCGTGAACGCGAACAGCGCGGGCACCGACAGCCAGACCGGCGGGACCAGGCCGAGGAACGAGCCCAGCTGCCCGGACTCCTGGGTGCGCTCGTAGCCGGCGATCGCCAGCGGGCCGACGCCGACGAACAGCCACGGCGCGAACGGCACCAGCAGCAGCTCGCTGAAGCGCCCCAGCGGGCGCAGCGCGCCGATGCCGAACCCGGCGAGCGCCGCGACGCCCACCGCGACGAGCGTGGACAGCAGCGGCGGCAGCCAGGTGTTGACGAGCACCGTCGAGGTCTCGACCGCGGCCGGTAGACGCCCGGTGCCGGAGGAGGAGTTCCGCAGCCACGGCAGCGACGCCCAGACGGTCACGCCGACGACGACCAGGAGCGCGACCGCGACCAGCGCGGCGAACAGCGGCCGGCGGCCGGGGGAGGACTCCGCCGCCCCGACGGCCGGCCGGTCCCGCCAGCCGTCGAACTCGATCCGCAGCCGGGTGGCCAGGACGAGCCCTGCCGCGGCCAGCCCGAGCAGCCCGAGCAGCACCAGCAGCAGCGTCGACGTGGCGGATCCGAGACCGAAGCGCATCGTCCGGAAGGCACCCTGCACGGTGGCGAACACCGGGGTGGCCGAGTCCCCGCGCGGCCCGCCGGCGGTCAGCAGCGCCGGGGCGGCGTACGTCTGCAGGGCGGTGGCGAGAACGCCCAGGGTGAGCAGCCCGCCGACGGCGAGCACGGCGGGCGCGGGCCGGTCGTCGGGCCCGCGGCGGCGCAGCGCGCTCAGGTACAGCGTCGCGGCCACCGCGACGACCAGCCCGAACGTCACCTGCGCCAGCGCCGAGGTGAGGAACAGCCGGGGGGACTGCAGGTCCCGGGCGAGGGTGCCGTCCTCGATGCCCTCGGCGCGCAGGCCGAGGAGGACGGCGACCGGCGCGTACGCGGCGAGCGGCAGCGCCAGCACGCCCCGTGTCACCAGGCGGGCGGCCCGGCCGGCCCGGTCGGCGAGGACCGCGAGCAGCGGCGCGGCGATCAGCGCCACCGCAAGCGGGACCAGGCCGAGCAGCAACGCGAAGCCGATCTGCCCGACCACCCCGTCGGTGAAGGCGGCCTCGTAGTTCGCCGTGCCGACCGACTCGCCCGAGCGGCGCGGCCCGTCCGCCTGGAAGCTGCGGGCCGCAGTGGACAGCGTGGGCAGGACGTACGACCAGACCCAGGCGATCACCGCCGGAACGGTCAGCGCCAGCCCGATCAGGACTCGCGACGGCCGGTACGGCGGCGTGGGCGGGGGCACTGGTGCTGTCGCCTGCGGCGCTGCCGGCTGACTCATCTGGACATCCACCCTCGAAGATCGACGATCATGGCCGTCGCGACGATAACCGATGTCGTCCACCCGTGCGCCGATCCGTCGCCGCCGCGGCGGATAGGGTCGCAACCGTGCGGACCAAGCAGGAGCTGTCGACGGCGATCCGGGAACGACGGCGGGCGGCGCTCGTGGTCAACGCCCACTCCCGCCGCGGCCGCCGGCTGTACGACACCGTCCACGCACGCCTGCGGGCGGCCGGTTTCACGCTGCTCGGCGCGTACCCGGTGGACCGGCCCGGCGAGCTGGACCGGGTACTCGCCGAGGCCGCCGACCTCGGGCCGGACCTGCTGGTCACCGGCGGCGGCGACGGCACCGTCGGCGCGGCGGCCCGGCTGCTCGCCCACCGGGACGTCGCGATGGGCCTGCTGCCGCTGGGCACCACTAACAACTTCGCCCGCACCGTCGGCGTCCCGCTCGACCTGGACGCGGCGATCGCGGTGCTCACCGACGGCAAGGTGATCGACGTCGACCTGGGCCTGATCGGTGACACCCGGTTCACCAACCACGTCGGGATCGGGCTGTCCGCCGACATCATGCAGGCCGCGCCGCCGGGGCTGAAGCGGGTCGTCGGGCGGCTCGCGTACCCGCTGACCGGGCTGGGGCTGCTCGCCCGGCACCGGCCGCTGGCCGTGACGGTCCGCGCCGAGGGCCGCGAGCACACGTTCACCACCCACCAGGTGTACGTGGCCAACGGCGGCTTCCACGCCGGCCGGCCCATCACCGCCGACGCCACCGCCGACGACCGGCTGCTGGTCGCGTACCCGGTGGGTGGGCCGACCCGGCGCGGGCTGCTGCGCGAGACGGCGCGCAACGTGGCAGCCGGCCACCGCCGCACCCTCGGCGACGAGCCGTTCCTGGCGGTACGCCAGCTGTGGCTGGACACCGACCGGCCGGCCCGCATCGAGGTCGACGGCGAGCCGTACGGGCAGACGCCGGTCCGCATCGGCCTGGACCCGAACGCGTTGCGGCTGATGGCCCGGGCGGACAGCCCGGATCACTGACCGTCAGGCCCAGTGCTCCTCGTCGGGCAGCGGGATCTCCGTGTTCTGCTCCACCGCGTCGGCGGCGGTGGGGTCGTCGCGCACCGACTCGCCCAGGCCCGCCCGGTCGCTCGGCGGGCGCAGCACGCCCTGCTCGGCCAGGTCCGCCTCGCTCGCCTCGGGCACCGCCGCGTCGACCGTGTCGGGCGGCCCGACGAGCGTCTCGTCCTGCCGCTGCTCCTGCGCGTCGGCCTCGGGCGGGCGGCGCAGCGCGTCCTCGCTCATCGCGTCCCCGTCACGCCGAGCGCCGTACGTACGGGGCGCTCTGGTCGGCCACGTCGCCGTACTCGGCCGGGAGCTGTCCGACGACCTGGGCGTAGACGGCCGGGTCGACGGCGTCGCGCAGTACGTCGAAGACCGCCGTGACCCCGTCCCGGGCGGCGTCCACGTCCACGTCGGCGCGTCCGCTCACCCGCTCCACGAACACGTCGAGCCCGAACGGCTCGGCGTCCTCGGCCGGGCCGAACGCGTACGCCCGCAGCGCCTCCGGCAGCCGGTCGGCGAGGTCGCGGGCCTCCCCGCCGTCGATGCGCTCGGCCAGCGTGGTCAACGTCGCCCGGGTGATCGCGGTGGCCTGCTCCGCGGACGCGCCGCACCGCTGGGCCACCGCGCCGATGAACTGGTCCTGGTCCATCTCGCCGCCTTCCTCCGCCGGGATCGCCGGATTCCCACGCTGGACCTCCGCAAACGGCCGCCGGGCCGGGGGGTAGCGTGCAGCGCGGAACCCGCAGCGAGGAGGCCCGGCAGTGCAGCCGACGATCGTGGACGTACCCACCCCCGACGGGACTGCCGACGCCTACCTGGCCACGCCGGGGACCGGCGGGCCCTTTCCGGCCGTGCTGCTGTTCATGGACGCGTTCGGGCTGCGGCCCCGGGTCGCGGAGATGGCCGCCACGATCGCCGAGCGCGGGTACGTGGTGCTCGCCCCCAACCTGTTCCACCGCGCCGGGCGCGCCCCGCTGATCGACCTCGGCGCGCTCGCCGACGACAGCCGCCGGGGCGCCCTGTTCGAGAGCATCGGGCCGATGATGGCCGCGTTGACGCCGGACGCGGTGGCCCGCGACACGGCCGCCTACCTGGACTTCCTCGCCGCCCGTCCGGACGTCGCGCCGGGTCCGGCGGCGATCACCGGCTACTGCATGGGCGGCACGAACGCGCTGCGCGCCGTCGAGGCGCTCCCGGACCGGATCGCCGCGGTGGCCGCGTTCCACGCCGGCCGGGTGGTCACCGACGCCCCGGACAGCCCGCACCTGGCCGTCGGCGCGGTGACCGGCGAACTCTACTTCGGGCACGCCGACGCCGACCCGTCGATGACCGCCGAGCAGATCGCCACGCTGGAGAAGACGCTGGACGCGTCCGGGGTGACCTACCGCTCCGAGGTGTACGCCGGCGCCCGCCACGGCTACACCCAGTCGGACACCCCGATGTACGACGAGCAGGCCACGCAGCGGCACTGGACGGCGCTGTTCGACCTGCTCGACCGCACGTACCGCCGCTGACCCGCCCACGGCGCGCGGGGCACGGCCGGGAGACGATTCACCGGCCCGGAGCCGGGTAACCGCCGTCATGACCGACCGCCGCGCCGACACCGTCCGCTCGCCCCTGGACCGGGCGGTCGAGCGGGGCGGTCTCGCGCTCTCCCGGGCCCGCGCCCAGGGCGGCGCGGCCGGCCGGAACCGGCTGCGCCAGCTGGAGATCACCGTGGTGATCTCCGCGCAGGCCGGGCTGGCCGCGGCGCTCGCCGCGCTGCTCGCCCAGGAGCTGCTCGGCTCCGGCGCGCACGTCTTCGCTCCCGCCGCCGCGGTCGGCACCATCGCCACCGCCATCGGCCAGCGCGCCCGTCGCACGTTCGAGCTGCTCGTCGGCGTCGGCCTCGGCATCGTGGTCGGTGACCTGCTGCGCGCGCTGCTCGGCAGCGGCTCCTGGCAGACCGGCCTGGTGGTCACGCTCGCCATCGCCACCGCCCTGCTGGTGGCCGGGCGCGGCGGCGCGCTCGTCGGCCAGGCCGGCGGCACGGCGGTGCTGATCGCCACGCTCGCGCCGGTGCAGCCCGGCCTGGAGCTGCCCCGCATCTTCGACGCGCTGGTCGGCGGCCTGGTCGGTCTGTTCGTGGTGGCGCTGCTGCTGCCGGTCAACCCGATCCGCGTGCTGGACCGGGCGGTGGAACCGGTGGTCGCCCGGCTCACCGAGCAGCTCGACGCCGTCGCCCACGCGCTGACCCGGCGGGACGCCGACGCGGCCCAGCGCGCCCTGGAGGACCTGCGCGGGCTCGAACCGGACATCGGGCGGCTCAACGACGCGCTCAGCGGGGCCGAGGAGGTGGTCACCATCGCGCCGGCCCGCTGGCACCGCCGCGCCCAGTTCCACAGGTACGCCGACGCGACCCAGCACCTCGAACGGCTGCTCCTGTACGCCCGCTCGATCGCCCGCCGCTCCGCCACCGCGTTGCAGTACGACGAGCCGATCCCGCCCGCGCTGCCCGACGCGGTGGCCCGCCTCGGCGAGGCGGTGCGGGAGCTGAAGCGGGCCTGCAAGTCCGGAGAGGATCTGGAACGCACCCGGGAGCTGGTCCGGCAGGGCGCCGAGCTGGCCGGGCGCGCCTGGTCGCAGGGCGTGCGCACCTACGGCGAGGCGATGATCAGCGACCTGCGGACCGGGCAGAGCGAGCTGCTGCGGGCCACCGGCTGCCGGCCCGAGGACGCCAACGGCACAGTGCGCCGGGCCGCCGGGGCGGGGGAGGCGGAGGCGCGCCCGCCGGTCCGGGCCCGGATGAGCCGGCCGGTCCCGCGCCGGCCCGCCGGACGGCACCAGCCGAAGGCCACCGGGCGTGAACTGGCACCTGCCCGAGCCGGTCCGGCTGGTTAGCGTCGGCGCATGGACATCCGTCAGGACGCGCCGGCCGCCCGCTTCGCCGCGCTCACCACCGCGCACGTCGCCGACGCCTGCCTGCGCGCCGGTGTCCCCGTCCGCTGCGCCCCGGCCGCCGTCGTCCCGGTGCTGCCCGGGCGGCGCCTGGCCGGCCGGGTCCGCCCGGCCCGGCACGCCGGCAGCGTGGACGTCTTCCTGGAGGCGATCGAGCAGGCCGCCGAGGGGGACGTGCTCGTCGTCGACGACGGCGGGCGCACCGACCGTGCCTGCGTCGGCGACCTGGTGGTGCTGGAGGCGCGGGCGGCCGGCCTGGCCGGGCTGGTGGTGTGGGGCGCGCACCGGGACACCGCGGACCTGGTCGCGGTCGGGCTGCCGGTGTTCAGCCTCGGCGCCACCCCGAGCGGGCCCCTGGAGCTGGACCCGCGTCCGGACGGGGCGCTGGCGCACGCCATGGTCGGGCCGTTCACCGTCGGCCCGCAGGATCTGGCGCTGGCCGACGACGACGGTGTGCTGTTCGTACCCGCCGATCGGGCCGGGGAACTGTTCGACCTGGCCGAGTCCATCCGGGACACCGAGCGGCGGCAGGCCGACCGGATCCGGGCCGGGGAGTCGCTGCGCGCGCAGGTCGGGTTCGGCGCGTACCTGGCGGCCCGGGAGGCGGACCCGGCGCTGACGTTCCGGGCGCACCTGCGGGCGGTGGGCGGCGCGATCGAGGAGTGACCGGGTCAGCCGCCGCGCGCCCACAGCGCCAGGCGTACCCGGTTGGCGCTGCCGGTCTTGGTCATCAGGCTGGTGATGTGCGTCTTCACTGTGGTCACCCCGATGTGCAGCCGGTCGGCGATCTCGGTGTTCGACAGGCCGTCGGCGACCAGGTCCAGCACGTCCTGTTCGCGCGCGGTCAGGTCGGCCGTCCGCCGGGGCGCGCCGGCGCGGGCGTGCACCGCGCGTTCGACCAGCCGGCGCAGGACGTCCGGGCTGAACGGGCTGTCCCCGGTGGCGGCGCGGCGGACGCCGTCGAGCAGGTCGGCCGGGGGCGCGTCCTTGAGCAGGAACCCGCAGGCACCGGCGGTGAGCGCGGGGTAGAGGTGGTCGTCGTCGCCGAACGTGGTGAGCACCATGATCCGGGTGGCGGGCCGGTCGGCGAGGATCCGGCTGGTCGCGGTGATCCCGTCGACGCCGGGCATCCGCAGGTCCATCACCACCACGTCGGGTCGCAGCCGCGCGGCGAGGGCGACCGCGTCCCGGCCGTTGTCGGCCTCGCCGACGACCTCGAGGTCGGGCTGGGCGTCGCAGAGCATCCGCAGGCCGGCCCGGATGAGGTGCTGGTCGTCGACCAGCAGCACCCGGATCACGCCGGCTCCGGCGTGCCCGCCCGGGGCCGGGGCGCCCGGTGGGCGGACTCGGCCGGGGGCAGCACGGTCCGGACCCGCCAGCCGGACCCGGTGGGCCCGGCCTCCAGCCGCCCGCCGAGCACCTCGACCCGCTCCCGCATCCCGACGATGCCGTGGCCGCCGCCGGTGGGCACCCCGGCCGGCGCGGCGCCCCGCCCGTCGTCGGTCACCGTCCAGTGCACCGCGCCGTCCTCGACCGACACGGTCAGGTGTGCGCGGGCCGCCGCGCCGGCGTGTTTCGCCACGTTCGTCAACGCCTCCTGGGTCAGTCGCAGCACCGCCTGGCCGCGTACCGCGTCGAGCGTGCCGACCGCGGGGTCGATGTCGGCCTCCACCACGACGCCTGCCTGCCGGGCCCGGTCGACCGCCGCGCCGAGCGCGGCCGGCAGCGCCGTCGGCTCGATCGCGGTCAGGGCGGCGTCGCCGCGGAGGCCGTCCGGGTCGCGCAGCACCGCCACCAGCCGCCGCAGGTCGGTCAGGGCGGCCGTGCCGGTGGCGTGCACGTCGTCGAACACCTCGCCGACCCGGGGGTCCAGGTCCGGCAGCACGTGCCGGGCCACGCCGACCCGTAGCACCATCGACGCGACGTGGTGCGCGAGCACGTCGTGCAGTTCCCGGGCGATGGCGCCGCGCTCGTCGGCACGGGCCGCCCGGCTCTCCGACTCGCGCCGTCGCCGTTCCGCCTCGGCCCGCTCCTCGGCCTGCCGCCCGAGTTCCCGGGTGGTCCGCACGACCAGCCCGAGCAGCAGCGGCAGGCCGACGGTGACGGCCAGCCCGAACAGGCCGGTGAGCGCCGCGCGGACCGGTTCGCCGATCAGGCTGGTCAGGTCGACGACGGCGAGCAGCCCGGCGCCCAGCCAGACGGTGCGGGGCCGGGTGGCCCGCATCGTCAGCTCCAGCAGCGCCCAGCTCGCACCGACCTGGTTGATCATCACGTCGTCGACCAGGACGAGCGCGGCGACCAGCAGGACCGCCTGGATCAGCAGGTTCAGCAGCGGACGGCGGTGGCACAGCAGCGCCAGCACGAACGCCGGGACCGCCAGCGCCCACTGCGTACCGGTGGCGGCCGGGCCGCCGTGCGCGCCGAAGACCAGGTAGCCGATGCCGCTGAGGTCCAGCAGCAGAATCCGCGCGAGCGTGTCGCGCGCGTCGAACAGCCGACCGACCCAGGCCACGGCGTCAGCCTAGGCAACCGGTGCGGCCGGAGGCCACCGCGTTCACCGGCCGCCGCCACCCGCCCGGCGGTCCGAGGTGGACCGCCGGGCCGAGCGGGCCGGAGACCGTGGTGCTCATCCGACCAGCACCACACCGGTACGCCGGCTCCGGCGCGCCAGCACCAGCGTGGTGGCCGTCGCCGTGGCCGCCACCAGCACCCCCGCCGCGGCGAGCGTGAGCGCGTCCGGGGCCACCAGCGGCTGCCCGCGCAACGCCTGCCCGGTCACCAGCAGGGTGAGCCCGGCGTACGCGGTGCCGCCGACGAGCACCAGCCGGGCCCGGGTCAGCTCGTCCAGCCGCGCGCCGAGGAACCGGTCGAGCAGGATCGCCAGCAGCGGCAGCGCCTGCAACGCGTGCATCCCGACGAAGTGCCCGACGCGCAGGTCACCGCCGGTGGTGCTCCATCCGAGCAGCGGCAGCCCCGGGCCGCCGTCGGGCACACCGACGCTGTGCGCGCCGCTGATCCCGGCGGCCGCGCCGGCCGGGCGCTGCACCACCATCGGGAACGCGACGAGCATGCCGAGCAGGGACACGGCGAGACCGAGCCGGACCGCGTACCCACCGGCCCGGTCCGGAAGGGACCGGCGGGCCAGCACGACCGCCAGCACGAACTGGGCCGCGAACAACACGGTGATCGCCACGCCCATGACGTCGAACAGCACCGCGTTCAGCGTCGTGGTCCCGTTGAAGTGACTGGTGGTGCCCCGGAGCACCTGACCCACGATGACGACCATCTCCAGCACGGACATGGCCACGATCACGGTGGCGGCCCGCTCGGCCGCCCGGCTGCGGCGGGGCAGCAGGGACAGCATCCAGGCGAGCGTGACGCCGTAGAGCACGAACGAGATCGCGAACTTCAGCGGCTTGAGCCAGATGGGCGCGCCGGTGAGCACGCGCGGGTCGGCCACGACGCCGACCGCGGCGACGACGGTGAGCACCGCCATCGCGGACACGAGGAGCATCAGGGGGCGGTGCCATCCGGCCGCCCGGTTCCGCAGGTTAGTCATGCCTGTAGATGCTCGTGACGGGCCGGGCCGGTCGCGCCCGCCCGGAGGCCGCACCCGCGGCCACGGGTCGGAGCCCGTCTCCTACTCCGGGAGGAGGCCGGGCGGTCAGTCCGGCAGCCGGGGCATCTCGACGCCCGGGTCGCGGCCGAGCAGCACGCCGCGGGTCAGCGCCCGCGAGCCGAAGCGGTCCCGCACCGCGTCGACGGCGGCGTCCAGCGCCGGGCCGGGTTCGGCGGTGAACGGCAGGGTGAGCTGGGTGTGCCCGCTGCCCAGGTTGCCCACCGACACGCCGAGAAGCGTGACGCCCCGTTCCGCGATCTGCGGCAGCGCGGCGCGCAGCAGGTCACGGGCGGCGGCCCGCAACGGCCCGGTCTGCGCGGTCGGCTCGTCGAGCGTGTGCGACCGGGTGGCCCGCGTGTAGTCGGCGAAGCGCAGCCGCAACGTCACCGTGCGGCCGGTGCGCCGGGCCGCGCGCATCCGCCCGGTGACCCGGTCGACCAGCCCGGCCAGCACCGCGTCCAGGTCGGCGGGGGAGTGCGGGCCGCGTCCCAGCGCGTGCTGCGCGCCCATCGAGGAGCGGCGGCGGCCCACCTGCACCGCCCGGGGGTCGCGGTTGTGCGCCAGAGCGTGCAGGTGCCGCCCGGCGCCCGCGCCGAGCAGCGACACCAGCGCCGGCTCGTCCAGCCGGGCCACCTGCCCGACGGTACGGATGCCGCGGTCGCGCAGCCGCGCGGCGGTGACCGGGCCGACGCCCCACAGTCGTTCGACAGGCAGCGGGTGCAGGAACGCCAGTTCCCGGTCCGGCTCCACCACCAGCAGCCCGTCCGGCTTCGCCACGCCGCTGGCCACCTTCGCCAGGAACTTCGTCCGGGCCACGCCGACGGTGATCGGCAGGCCGACCTCGCGGCGTACCCGCTCCCGCAGCGTGGCCGCGACGGCGGCCGGCGTTCCGGCAAGCCGCCGCAGCCCACCCACGTCGAGGAACGCCTCGTCGATGCTGAGCCCTTCGACGAGCGGGGTGGTGTGCCGGAAGATCTCGAACACCGCCCGGCTGGCGGCCGTGTACGCGGCCATCCGGGGCGGCACCACGATCGCGTCCGGGCAGAGCCGCCGCGCCTGCCGGCCGCCCATCGCGCTGCGCACGCCCCGGGCCTTGGCCTCGTAGCTGCACGCGAGCACCACGCCGCCGCCGACGATCACCGGCCGGCCGCGCAGCCGGGGGTCGTCGCGCTGCTCGACCGAGGCGTAGAACGCGTCCAGGTCGGCGTGCAGGATGGTGGCCTCGCTCGACACCCCGCCATCTTCGCACACGTGTTCGAATCTACGGTGTTGACCTGCCCGGACACGACGACCGGCCGGCGGGAGCACCCGCCGGCCGGTCGCGTGCGGTCACCGTCCGTAGACCTCGAACTCGTAGAGCGAGAAGCCGTACGAGGTGGCCCGCGTGACGCCGTACATCCGCACGTAGCGTGCGCTGACCGGGGCGAACGTCACGTTGTCGACGCCGCCGTTGCCGGCGGTGGTGCTGAACACCGGCTGCCAGGAGTTGCCGTCACCGGAGACCTCGATCCGGTAGCCGGTGGCGTACGCGGCCTCCCACCGCAGCACCGCCCGGCTGATCGTCCGGGCCGATCCGAGATCCACCCGCAGCCACTGGTTGTCGTTGTAGCTGCTGGCCCACCGGGTGCCGAGACTGCCGTCCACCGCCTTCGCCGGGGTGTTGCTGGTCAGGAACTGCGTGCTGGACGCGGTGGCGCTACGGCCCTGCGCCAGGTTGGTCACCGCGTCGCCCCGGCGCGCCGGGAACGAGACGACCTGCTGGTACGTGGGCCGGTTCTGCCAGGCGATCAGCGGGTGGGTGATGCCGCCGAGCCCGGACTGGGCGATCGAGTCCGCGCACCACTGGTCGCCCGCCCCGCAGGACGAGTCGCCCGGGTAGACGGTGGTCGCCGGCGCCGCCGCGGCCTGACCGAGCGTGTCCAGCAGCGACTGCCGGCACGCGCCCAGGTTGCCGTTGCCGCAGTACGTGCGCCCGAGGCCGCCGGCCACCGGGTCGCCGAGCACGGCCCGCAGGTCCTTGTCGACGTAGCCCCACCAGCCGTACTGGAACGCCGAGCCCTTGTGGGCCTGGCCCTGCGCCGCCCAGTTCACGGTGCCGTCGCGGGCACCGTTCTGGCCGCCCGAGGGCGCCTCGTTGACCTGGAGGGCACCGACGAGCGCGCCGTACAGGTCGGCGCCGAGCCCGGGACGGAACTGCGCCGAGGCGAGCAGCGGCCACCAGGCGTCGAAGATCCGGATGGCCTCGGCGTGCTGGTAGACCTTCGAGCCGGGTGACGTCTCCACCCGCCGCGACCCGGCCTGCTGCCAGGCCCGCAGCTTGGTCACCGCGGCGGCCAGCGCCGGGTCGGCGACCGGCGTGCTGTCGAGCACCCGCAGCAGTTCGCCGAGGACCTGCTGACCGCGCAGGTCGGTCACCGCCGCCTCGGCGGTGATCCGCACGATGTCGGCGCGGCCGACCTTGCGCTGGGCGATGGCCGCCTTCACCGGACCGTCGAGCAGCTGACCCCGGTGCACCGCGCCGTAGCTGAAGTTGCCGTCGGCCGCGCCGAAGTCACGCGCCTGCTTGTTGTTCCAGCTGACGTAGTAGTCCTGGTTGACCGACTGCGGGTGGGCCGACGCCGGGGCGTACGTGGCGTCGTTGGTGTCCGGGTTCCAGCCGGCCCACTCGTACGCCGGCTCCGCCTTCGCGGGCAGGTTCGGGTCGAGCCCGGACGGGCGGACCGGGTTGGAGCCGGAGTTGTAGTACGCTGCCTCGGTCGAGTTGACGTAGAACCAGTTGAACGCGTACCCGACGCTGGCCGCGGACGCCTGGAACGCCGCCGCGCTGCCCATCGCCGCCGGGTCGTTGTACGCCTGGAAGCCGATCGCCGAGTCGGCCTCGTGCCGGTAGGTGGAGCGCAGCTTGGTGAACGCGGTGGGCTGCCCGTTCACCAGCCCCCGGTAGGCCACCAGCCCGTACTTGGTGCGCAGCGAGCGCAGCGTGTACGCGCCGGCCGGGGTGGAGTCGGCGAGCGTCGGCGACCAGGAGTTGCGCTTCTCCAGCACCTCCATGGCGAGGCACTGGCCGCGGTAGAGGTAGCTGTTGGAGCGCAGTGTCGGCGCGCTGCCGTCGGTGGTGCACAGCGGCACGGCGTACGTGTCGGTCAGGTCCTGGGAGGCGGAGGTGGCGCTCCACGCGTAGTCCTGGCCGCGGCCGAGCAGCACGTAGAGGTTCAGCCCGGCGAACGCCGCGCCGCGTGCGCTGATGCCCGGCCCCTGGAGTTCCTGGAGCATGAGCAGTTGCGGCGCGAAGTAGCCGGTCTGCGGGCCGAACACGGCCACCGGGTTGCCGGTGGTGGTGTGCCGGCCGGAGACCACTACCGCGTTGGACATGCCGTGCGCCCGCAGGTTGGACAGGCCACCGACCAGGTCCTTGGTGGCGGCGCTGCTGCCGGTGCGGGCGGCGGCTCCGCCGGTGGCGTCGTACGCGAGCGGCTCGGCGACCACCGTCCCGGCGTCCGGCAGCACCGCGCTGGTGGCGCCGGGCGGCGTCGCGCCGTACGGGAAGCTCTGCCCGTCGTGCAGCGTCAGCACGGTCTCCGGGTCGTTCTGCGAGCGGAACGCCGTCCAGACCCGGTCGCCCTCGGTCGGGCCGTACTTGGCCCGGGCGGCCACCCGGACCAGCGCGGACTGCATCTCGCTGCCGCCGCCCCCGCCGAACAGCCCGCCGATGACACCGGCGGTGGCGATCAGGTCGGTCATGGTGAAGTGCTTCGGCTTCCCGGCGCCGGTGAGCACGTACTCGCCGGGGTAGTTGTCGTCGGCGATCGACTTGTCGATGTAGGCGTTGATGCCGGCGATGTAGTCGACGACGTCGGTGTAGAGCTGCTGGCCCCGGGTGCCCTTGAGGCGCAGCGCGTCGACCTGGGCCTGGAGGTCCGCCTCGGTGTAGGGCGAGTTGGCCCAGACGCTCTGCTCCAGCTCCCGGTTGCCGGGGGCGCCGCCGGCGAACGAGCTGACGTTGCCGCGGCCGACGTGCCGCAGCAGGTCCATCACCCAGAGCCGGTCCTGGGCGCCGGCGTACCCGGCGCCGAACATGGTGCCGGCGCGGGTGGTGCCGGTGACGTGCGGGACGCCGGTGGCCTTGTCCCGCACGATGGTGACGTCCGAGCGTGGCGAGATCCTGCTCTCGACCTGGGCGTCGGGGACGCCGAAGGAAGCGTCGTTGTAGAAGTGGGCGATCTGCTCGTCGGTCAGCCCGGCGTAGTTGTAGACCAGGTTGGCGTACTCGTCGAGCTGGTCGCTGGAGTGCGCGGGACGGGTGCCGAGCGCCTGGTGGGCCAGGATGCCGGCGAGTGTGGCGTTGCCGTTCTGCCCGGGGGGCAGGATGTCGGCGCACTGGCCGAGGCAGTAGTCGTCGGGGGTGAACGTGGTGGCGGCGAGCGCCGGTGCCGGCGCGATGACCGTCAGGACGCTCGCGGTGAGGGCGGCGGCGGTGAGCGCCGCGAGGCGGGCACGGATGGCGGGTAATGGCATGGCGATCCTCCGGGGGACGCGGAGTAGGGCCGTTCGGTACGCCCGGCTGACGGCGTCTCGGCCTCCGCGCCCGGGCGTTCTGCCCGGAGGTGAGAATGACTCATATCTATCTGCGGGCAATGATCGGCGTACCACCGCCGTCCGGGATAGCCGTCGTTCACCAGTCGTCAATGCCGACGTTTCGTCGCGTTCCATCCCGCAACGACGCGGTGGGGGTGGCGCCGTTGCCACCCCCACCGCTCTCCCCGCCGGTGCGCCGTCAGTGCTTGTGGAACGACTGGCGCACCACACCCCCCACGAGCGCGCACCAGGTAGTGGTGCTGATCTTGCCGTTGGGCGGTAGTCCGTGCAGGCGCTGGAGGTCCTTCACCGCAGTGCGGGTGGCGTGGTCGTACTCGCCGGTCGGGGTGACCTCGGCGTAGCCCTTGGAGGCGAGCATGAACTGCGCGGCCACCACCGGGACGCCCGACGACTTCTGGTCCAGCTCCGGGGCCAGGGTCTCCCACGTCGGCGCCGTGAGCGTGGCGTCGACGTCGACCGGGATGCCGTTGCGCGCCTGCCAGTCCTGCACGGCCGCGACCGTGGCCGCGTCGAACACGCCCGTCACCGGCACGGTGTAGCCGCGGAACGTGAGCAGGTACTGCGCGACCCGGACCACCGGGCCGCCGACGAAGCGCCAGATGTCCGGCCAGCGGCGGGCCGGCACGTCGCCCAGCTTCGTGCCGAGCTTCTTGAACACCGCGCGGCGCAGCGTCGGGAACTCCCGGTAGAACATCGCGCCCGGGCAGAGCGTGGCGCGGAAGTCCCAGTGACCGAAGATGTCGTGGGCGTGCAGCCCGTACTGCCGGCAGATCGCTGTGCACAGCCGGGCGAGGGAGTCGAGCAGCTCCTCCGGCGGCGTCTCGGTGACGTAGGTGCCCTCGTTCTCGATGCCGATGGCCCGCCCGTTCTCGCCCGGGCAGTGCGCGGCGATCATCTGCCGGTCGCCGGCGCGCAGCCGGTCCAGGCTGCCGTGGCGTCCCTCCAGGACGTGACCGCCGCGGCTCACAGTGAAGTGCTGCCCGGTGTCGGACCAGCCGTTGCCGTCCATGTGCAGGTCCTGGCAGTCACGGGCGAGCTGCTTGGCGTGCTCCTCGGAGTAGTCCGTGACGTTCGGGAACGCCATGTGGTGCACGATGATCTTGTTGGTCGGGATCGCGCTCACCGACAGCGGGTCGGCCGGCGGACGGGCGGCCCACTCGTCGCAGCTGATGATCCAGTCGAGGTCCGCGCCCGGCGCGGCCTGCGCGGTGCCCGGCAGGGCGAGCTCACTGCCGACGACCGCGACCGCTGCGGCGCCGAGACCGGCCCGCAGCAGCGTACGGCGGTCCAGCTCGGGGTGGTCGAAGTGCATCTCGCCTCCTCGATGGCCCGGCCGGCGCCGGGCGATGTAAAGGAACTGCAACGACTGCGCGCGTGGTGGAGAATATTGCCAAGCTCGCGCGGTGCGCCAGAGGACAAAAGCGACGTTCACCGGCCGGTGAGCCGGTTGCTCCTACCACCGGAGTAGGCGATCTCACGTCCGCTGACCGGGACGGACCATGGCCTTCCGCGACCCGCCGTGGCAGCCTGGGCCCGTGCAGTCGCCCAGCCCGACCGGGATCGTCGTGCTCGTCGCGGTGCTCGCGGCCGCCACCGCGTTCGGCTGGTGGCGCCGCCGCCACGACGGGCGGCTGCGCGCCGTCCGGAAGCGCCCACCGGGCGCCGACGCGCCGCACCGGGCCACCCTCACCGCCCTCGGGGTACGCCCCGGCGAGGTCACGCTGGTGCAGTTCTCCGCCCCGGTCTGCGCGCCCTGCCGGGCCGCCCGCCGGGTGCTCGCCGACGTCGCCGCCCGCCTCGACGGGATCGCGGTGCTGGAGGTGGGCGTGGACGAACACCTCGACGCGGCCCGGGAACTGGACGTGTGGCGTACCCCGACGGTGCTGGTGGTGGACGCCGCAGGCCGCGTGGTGCGCCGGGCCGCCGGCGTGCCCGACCGCGACGACCTGATCGCCGCGCTCACGGCCGGGGCGGCGCGATGACCGGCGTACGGCTGACCCGCCGCCGGGTGGTGGACCACGGCCGGCTCGCCACGAGCCTCTGTGCGGCGGCGCGTCCCGCCTGACCGACCGCCCCCCGCACGAACGGACCCACCCCATGCTGCTCGACCCCCGGGGACCGCGCTTCGCCGCCGTCCTCACCACAGTCGTCCTCGCGATCGTCCTCGTCACCGGCTCCGGGCTGCTCCTGCTCGCCCAGGCCGTCGTGTTCGCGCTCACCGCCCTGAACCCGCGCGTCGGCCCGTACGGCCTGCTGTTCCGCGCCCTGGTGGCGCCCCGGCTGGACCCGCCGGCGGAGCTGGAGCCGGTCGCGCCGGTGCGCTTCGCCCAGGTCGTCGGCCTGGTCTTCAGCGTCGTCGGCGCGGCCGGCTGGTTCGCCGGGCTGCCCGCGCTCGGCCTGGCCGCCACCGGCGCGGCGCTGGCCGCCGCCTTCCTCAACGCCGCGTTCGGGCTCTGCCTCGGCTGCGAGGCGTACCTGACGATCCGGCGGCTGGCCGGACGCCCGCTCGCCGCCCGGGTGGCGGTGCCCCCGCGCTGAGGTTCCGCCCGTACGCTGGCCCGGGCGGACGGGGGAGTGGCATGGCGGGTCGGGGGCGGCTGGACCGGCGCAGCGTGCTCGTCGCCGCGGGCGGGCTGGCGGTCGCCGGGCTCGGCGTGCCGATCGGGCTGGCCGCCACGAACGACGGGCCGCCGCCCCCGCCGCGCGGCCGGCGGCCGGTCAGCATGGCGATGCACCTGCACGCCTCGTTCAGCGAGGGCGTGGCCAGCTACGCTGCCCACCTCGACCAGGCCCGCCGCAACGGCGTCGACGTGCTGTGGTGGACCGACCACGACTTCCGGGTGGCCGCCCACGACCACCGCCGGGTCGTCCACTTCGACGGCCCGGAGGAACGTGAGGGCGGCCTCGCCTGGACCTGGCAGCCCGCCACCGAGGGACGGCTGACCGCCTCGGCCGCCGACTTCGTGGACGCGCCGGACGCCCCCGACGGCCCGGGCCGCGCGCTGCGCCTCACCGCCGCCGGTTCCGGCACCCTCTGGTACGCGGGCAAGGCGTGGAACTGGACGCACACCGCCAACATCTCCGACACCACACTGCACCTCGACGTACGCCCCGAAGCGGCGGGGCGGGACGCCACGCTCACCGTGGAGCTCGCGCTGTCGCATCACCCGGCCGGACCCGGCCGGCCCGCCGGGCAGCTCGTGCTGCGCTACCGCCTCGGCGGCGTGGACACGGTCCGGCACACGGTGGACGGCCGGCACGGCACCGTCGAGCTGCCCGCCCCGCCCGGCGCCTGGCGGCGGCACACGTTCGATCTGCTCGCCGACGTGCGGCGGCTCTGGCCCGACCTGGTCGCCGGGGACAACTCGCTGCGCGGGCTGCGCCTCGGCGTGACTGCGGCCGGCGGTGGGCGCGGCGCGTACCTGGTGGACCGGCTCGTCTTCGACCGCGCCCGCCGCGCCGGCCAGGCGGGCGAGGAGATGCGCGCCGAGGTGCTGCGCGGCTACGACGGCGCGTACCCCGGCGTCACCCACCACCGGGCGTACGAGGTGTCGATGGTGCGGCACCTCAACTGGTTCGGCGGCGACGGCACACTGCCGCGCTTCCCGTCCCCGCCGTACCGGGACAACGACGTCGACGCCACCGAACGGATGGTGGAGTTCCTGCACGCGCACGGCGGGGTGGTGTGCTGGAACCACCCGCTGGACACCGAACGCCGCGAATCACTGGCCCGCCTGCTGGTCAGCCGCGACGCGCTCGGCGTCGACCTGATCGAGATCGGACGCCGGCCGGTCGAGGACCACCTCTGGGCGTACGACGTGGCGGCCCGCAACGCGATCCCGCTCACCGCCGTCGGGGTCACCGACGACCACGACGGCACCGACTGGCGGGCTGGCCGGGACCGCAACATCACCTCCGTGTGGGCTGCCTCGACCGGCCGGGACGACCTGGTCGCGGCGCTGCGCGCCGGGCAGGCGTGGTTCGCCGACCTGACCGGCTACCGGGGCGCGCTGGACCTGGAACTGGGCGGCCGCAGCGCGATGGGCGCGCTCGCCGTGCTCGCCGAGGACACCGTCACGGTGCGGCTGCGCGCCACCGACCTGCCGGCCGGGGCCACGCTGGAGACGGTCACCGGCGACGTCGACCGGGCCGGTGTCGCGGACCCGACACCGGCGGTCCGGGTCGGGCAGGTCCCGTGGCGGCAGCTGCGGCAGGGCTGGTACGACCTGCCGGTGCGCGTCGGCGCCGGCACGTACGTCCGCACCCAGGTCCGCGACCGCGACGGCGAGATAGTGGGCGCGAGCAACCCCCTCTGGCTGCTCCGCACCCCGCCGCCCGCAGGCATCCCCGCGCCCCGCCGCTTCTGACCCGCGCCCCCTCTCCCGCCCGCTCCCGCCGTGCCCCCTCTCCGTCGATCATGAAGTTGACGGCGGGATCCGTCCTCTTTGTCCCTGTCAACTTCATGATCGACGAGGTGACGGCTGTTGCCGGGGTCTGGTAATCGTGACGGTGTGTCCGATACCGACCACCTGCCGCGCGGCGCAGCGCCGCGCGGGGAACCGGGCGCCGACCGGCGTCCGGAAACAGCCGTTGCGGCGATGGCCGTCGGCTGCGCCACGGTGAGAATGACGAGCGAGGCGGCGTCCGACATCCGCCCGTGGGACGCCGTGGAGTCTGTCGCATGAGCGGCTGGGAACTGTCCGGATACACCCCGGTCCGCCGGCTAGGCGCCGGCGCGTCGGGCAGCGTCGTGCTCGCCACCCACGACGCGACCGGCACCCCCGTCGCGATCAAGTACCTGATCCGCGACCTGGGCGAGGACTCGGCGTTCCGGACCGCGTTCCGCACCGAGGCCCGGCTCCTCGGCGAGATCGACGACCCGCACGTCAGCCGCCTCTACGAGTACGTGGAGAGCCCGCACGGCGCCGCCATCGTGATGGAACTGGTCGACGGCGTCTCACTGCGCCAGATGCTGCGCGAACACGGCCCGACCACACCCGAGGCCGCGCTCTGCGTCCTCAAGGGATCACTCGCCGGCCTGGCCGCCGCACACACCCACGGCGTCGTGCACCGCGACTACAAACCGGAGAACGTGCTGGTCACCGGCACCGGGCTGAGCAAACTCGCCGACTTCGGCATCGCCATGCCGATCGGCCAGGGCTCCGACACCACAGTGTCCGGCACGCCCCGCTACATGGCCCCCGAGCAGTGGACCGGCGCCCCGGCCGGCCCCGCGTGCGACGTCTACGCCGCCACCGCCACGTTCTTCGAGTGCCTCACCGGCCGCCCCCCGTACCAGGGACCGGACCTGCTCTCCCTGCGCGACCAGCACGCCAGCGCACCGATCCCCGCCGAGGCGGCACCCCCGCCGGTGCACGAACTGCTGCGCCACGGCATGGCCAAACGCCCCGACGAGCGCCCGCCGTCCGCCGAGGCGTTCCTGGAGCTGCTGGAACGGGTCGCCGGCACCGGCTACGGCCCGGAATGGGAGGAACGCGGGCTGCGCGAGCTGGCTCGGCGGGCATTGCTGCTGGCCGCGCTGTGGCCGTTCCCGGACCGGGCCGAGGGCGCCACCGCCGTCGCGCACACCGAACTCGGCACGACCACCACCGGCCGGGGCGGACGGTTCCGTAAGGGCCGCACCCGTACCGTCCTCGCCGCCGGTGCCCTGGCCGCCGCCGTCCTGGCCGGCGGCGCAGGCTACAGCTACGCCGCCCACGACGACACGTCCGCCGCGGGCCCGACCGGCCCGGCGAGCGCCGCGCCCGCCACCACCGGCGCACCCGTACCGGACCCGACCGGCGCCGAGACACCCAGCCCGTCACCGACACCCGGCCCGTCCACCGTGTCCGCCGCGCCGCCACCTCCCGCGCCGTCGGCCACCCCCGATCCGACGGGGACGCCGACCCGAACCGGCACACCCACCCCCAGCGCGTCGCGCACCACCAGCCCGCCGCCACCGGACGTGACAGCGCCGGTCGTGGACGGCGTGAGCGCCGACCCGGGCGAGCTGGACCCGAAGGGCTGCCCCTACGGCGCCAAGAGCAGCACCGTCACCGCCACCGTCACCGACGACCGCAGCGCCCCGGCCGCGCTCACGG
Source organism: Micromonospora globosa (assembly GCF_000717585.1). NCBI lineage: Bacteria > Bacillati > Actinomycetota > Actinomycetes > Micromonosporales > Micromonosporaceae > Micromonospora > Micromonospora globosa. The sequence continues at coordinate 21,183 of NZ_JNZR01000025.1, read as the reverse complement.
TCACCTTCGGCTACACCGTCGACGGCGCCACCGGCACGATCCGGATGGCCGCCGCCGGGCGCGGCGTGTTCACCGGCACGCTCGGCCCGCTGTCCACGCCCAAGCGCAGCGCCCGCATCCCCATCCGGGTCACCGCCGCCGACGCCGCCGGCAACACGACCACCTCGACGTCACCGGTGTACGTGACGCTCTACCACGACTGCACCCCCGGCTAGGAGTACGACAGTGCCCGCTGCCCCGCACCGCAGCCCGTCCCGGGGACGGTCGGCGTGACCCGCCCCGACGAGCCCACCGAGGCGCTGCCCACCCGCGCCCTGCCGCTCACCGGCGACGCGGACGCCGCCGAGCCCACCGTTCATCTCACCCGGCCCCGAGCCGACGCCGACTCGACGGTGCCGCTCGCCGTCATGCAGGCGGAGCCGGCTGCCGAGGGTGGGGAGCCGACGACGGCACTGGTCATCGAGAGCGCGGAGCCGACCGTCCGGCTCGCCGTCGACACCCCGGCGGTGACCGGCAGGTCGGAGCCCACCGTCCACCTACCCGGGGCGAGGGCTGCCCAGCCACCCACCGCCGAACCCACAGTCCACCTGACGGCGATCCCCGGCGGGGACGACCGCACCGCAGACCTCGCCGCCTCGGCCACGGCGACACCGCCCGATGCCGAGCCGACCGTGCCCATGCGCCCAGGCCGGGCAGACGACACAGGTGAGGCGACCGTTCACTTCGTGGCGGCTCCGGACAGCAGGGCGGGGGAGCGGACAGTGAGTCTGAGTCCGGCCCTCGACGGCTCGGCGGGCGAGGCGACGGTCCAGATGCGCCCAGCACCGGGAAACGCGACCGGACAGGCCACCGTCCACCCGCGTCCGCCGGCGGAACCGCCCCAGCGCCCCGGCGCGGAACCGACCGCATCGTGGCAGCCCACCGCCTCCTGGCAGCCCACCGGCGTACCGCATCGAGGTCACACCACCGGGACGGCGGCGACCGGCGCCGGGGCGTACCCGGATCGGACCGGCCACGCGCGGGCGGTGAGTGGCGTGCCGGCCCCGGGCGGTGAGCTGCGCTTCGGGCCGGGCGTGCCGACGACGCCGCCGCCCGCGCCGCCCTGGCCCACCGCGCCGCCGATCCGGCCGCGTCCGGCCTGGCGTCGCGTCGTCTCGGTGCTGTCCACGCTGCTCACCGTGGTGCTGCTGCTGGCTGTCGGCCTCTACCTGTGGCAGCGGCTGCGCCCGCTGGAGGTCGAGGGGGTCACCGTCGCGGTGCCCCGGCCGGCCGGTGTCGCCTGCGACGTGACTGTCGACGTGGTGGCCACCGTGCGCACCAACGGGCGCGGCGGAACGATCCGGTACCAGTGGTTCCGCTCCGACGCGCCGCCCGGCGCCGTGCTCACCGAACGGGTCGGCAGCGGGCAGCAGACCGCCGCGCTCACCCTCAAGTGGACGTTCACCGGCGTCGGTACGACCACCGGCATCGCCACCGTCAACATCGTCGAACCGACGACGGCGCAGGCCAGCACCCGCGTCGTCTACCGCTGCCCCGGAGGCTGACCGCGTTTCCGCGCGCGCCCGTCCGGGTAGCCCCACCCGAACAAACCTGGACCACGCACGTGGAGGCCCTTCGATGAGAGACAACTTCGGGGACGCGGTGGGCGACGCGTTCCGTTCGGTGATGCTGTTCCTGCCCAAGGCGGTCGCGTTCGTCGCGATCCTGGTCGTCGGCTGGCTGATCGCCAAGGCCGTGCTGAAGCTCGTGGACAAGGTGCTGGAGCGGGTCCACTTCGACCGGGCCGTCGAGCGCGGCGGGATCAAGACCGCGCTGGCCCGCTCGAAGTACGACGCCAGCGACATCGTCGCGAAGCTGGCCTACTACGGGGTGCTGCTGGTGACGCTGCAGCTCGCGTTCGGCATCTGGGGCCCGAACCCCATCTCCGACCTGATCGCCGGCGTGATCGCCTGGCTGCCCCGGGCGTTCGTCGCCATCGTCATCGTGGTGGTCGCCGCGGCCATCGCCCGCGCGGTGAAGGACATCATCTCCAGCGCGCTCGGTGGCCTCTCGTACGGCCGGGTGCTGGCGAACCTCGCCTCGGTGTTCATCCTGGGCCTCGGCGTCATCGCCGCGCTCAACCAGATCGGCGTCGCCACCACCGTCACCACCCCGGTGCTGATCGCGGTGCTCGCCACCGTGGGCGGCATCCTGGTCGTCGGCGTCGGCGGCGGGCTGGTCCGGCCGATGCAGAGCCGCTGGGAGAACTGGCTGACCCGGGCCGAGGAGGAGTCGCGCACCATCGCCACGCACGCCCGCGCGTACCAGGCCGGCCGGCGCGACGTCGAGGCCCGGCTCGCCGCGACCGGCCCGTACGCGGAGTCCGAGCTGACCCAGCCGGTGAGCCGCGACGCCGAGGCGGACCGCACGCAGCCGGTGCCGGCGTACCCGGCCACCCCGTCGACCACGGCCGCCGCAAGTGAGGACCCCACCGAGCCGGTGCCGTCGCAGGCGGGCGCGGAGGCCACGCAGCACATTCCGGCGTACGCCGACTCCGAGCGCACCCAGCCGACCACGCCGCGCCAGCCGACCGCCGAGCAGGCCGCGGACAACGAGGCCACCATGGTCATTCCGCAGGCCGACGTGGAGAAGTTCCGCCGCTGACCCGAACAGCGGAGACGAACCGGGGCGGGACCACACGGTCCCGCCCCGAATTCGTGCCCGCCGGGGGACCACCCGGGCGCCTCGCGGCGGATAGGATCCCGGCATGACCTGGCGATGTTGATGCCTTCCTGAGCGACGAGGCCGCGGGCCGCCGCGGACGCCGTGCATTCCGACCGGTGTCCGTCACGTCCCGTGGGAAGGTTCCATGCTCGTCGCTCCTGCCCGCGTACCAGCGACCCGCCGCCTGGCGGCGACGCTCTACGGGTACGCGTTCCTCACCGACCTCGTCCTGCTCTACCCGCTCTACGTGCTGCTGTTCGCCGACACCGGGTTGTCGGTCGGGCAGATCTCCTCGCTGTTCGTGCTCTGGGCGGCCGCCGGCATCGTGCTGGAGGTGCCCTCCGGCGTGTGGGCCGACGCGGTGTCGCGCCGCCTGCTGCTCTGCCTCGCGCCGCTGCTGGCCGCCGCCGGGTTCGCGCTCTGGGTGCTGCTGCCGTCGTATCCGGCGTTCGCCGTGGGCTTCCTGCTCTGGGGTGCCGGCGGCGCACTGCGCTCCGGCGCGCTGGAGGCGCTCGTCTTCACCGAGTTGGAACGCCTCGGCGCGGCCGACCGGTACGCCCGGCTGATCGGCCGGACCCGCACCGCCGAGGTGCTCGGCGCGGTCGGATCAGGGGTGCTCGCCGGGCCGGTGTTCGCGCTCGGCGGCTACCTCGCTGTCGGCGCGGCGAGCGTGGTCACGTGCCTGCTGGCGGCTGCCGTCGCGGCCCGCTTCCCGGAGCACCGCCAGCCGCCGGCCGCGCCTGTCCCGAGCGCGGGTGACGACGAGCCCGGCTGGCTGGACAGCCTGCGCCTGGGCCTGCGCGAGGTGCGGGCCGACCGCCGCGTCCGCGCCGCCGTGCTGCTGGTCGCGGCGGTCACAGCGATCTGGGGTGGGCTGGACGAGTACACCGGGCTGCTGGCCGCCGACACCGGCATGGCCGAGGTCGGCGTACCGCTGCTGCTCCTGCTGGTGTGGGCCGGGATGACTGTGGGCGGGCTGCTCGCGCCGCTGGGCGAGCGGCTGTCCCACAGCGGGTACGCCGGACTGCTCGTGTTCGCGGCCGCGGCGACGGCGGCCGGGGCGCTGCTGCGGCACCCGGCGGGGTTCGTGCTGCTGGCTGCGGCGTTCGCCGCGTTCCAGCTGGCCACCGTGCTCGCCGACGTGCGGCTCCAGGCCCGGATCACCGGGTCGGCGCGGGCCACCGTCACCTCGCTCGCCGGAATGGCCACCGACCTGACCATCGTCGCCTTCTACGCCGGGTACGGGCTGCTCGCCGGTGCGATGGGCAACCCGGCTGCCTTCGCGGTCGCGGTGCTGCCGTACCTGCTGGTGGCGCTCTGGCTGCTCACCGGTCGAGCATGAATCGCCAGAAAAGGGACCAATGGTCGCGTTCGCGGCCTAGCGTTGGTCCGGAAATTCGGCGACCCCGGGGGACGATCGCGGTGACGTTGGAAGCAGAGCGCACACTGCGCGACGAGGACCTGACCGGGCTGGCGGACCTGGCCGCCCAGCTGCGGGTGGACGCGATCAGGTGCAGCACGATGGCCGGCTCCGGGCACCCCACGTCCAGCCTCTCCGCCGCCGACCTGCTCGCCGTGCTCGTCGCCCGGCACCTGCGCTACGACTGGTCCTACCCGGGCAACCCCGGCAACGACCACCTGATCTTCTCCAAGGGGCACGCCTCCCCGCTGCTGTACGCGGTGTTCCGGGCCACCGGCGCGATCAGCGAGCAGGAGCTGCTGGAGACGTACCGGCGATCCGGGTCGCGCCTGCAGGGCCACCCCACGCCGGTGCTGCCCTGGGTGGACGTCGCCACCGGCTCGCTCGGGCAGGGCCTGCCGGTCGGCGTCGGGGTGGCGCTCGCCGCCCAGTACCTGGACCGGTCGCCCGCCCACGTCTGGGTGCTCTGCGGCGACAGCGAGACCGCCGAGGGCTCGGTGTGGGAGGCGCTGGACAAGGCCGGCCACTACGGGCTGCGCAACCTCACCACCATCGTGGACGTCAACCGGTTCGGCCAGCGCGGCCCCACCGAACTGGAGTGGGACCTGGACACCTACCGGCGGCGCGTCGAGGCGTTCGGCTGCCGGGCGATCGTGGTCGACGGCCACGACCCGGGCGCGATCGACGAGGCGTACGGGCAGGCACGCGACGCCACCGGGCCGACAGTGGTGCTGGCCCGCACGGTCAAGGGCAAGGGCGTGCCCGAGGTGGAGAACAACCCGACCTGGCACGGCAAGCCGTTCGACCCGGAGCTGGCCGAGCGCGCCGTGCGGGCGCTCGGCGGCCCCCGGCGCATCCGGGTCGCCGGACCGAAGCCACCGCCCGCGCCCCGGGCCGCCGCGCCGGAGATCCGGCAACCGGAACTGCCGACGTACGAGCGCGGCGCGAAGGTCGCCACCCGGGACGCGTACGGCGACGCGCTGCGCGCCCTCGGCGCGGCCCGGCCCGACGTGGTCGCGCTCGACGGCGAGGTCAGCGACTCCACCCGGGCGGAGCGCTTCGCCACCGCGTACCCGGACCGGTTCTTCCAGATGTTCATCGCCGAGCAGCAGCTCGCCGCCGCGGCGGTGGGCCTGGCGGTGCGCGGCTACCGGCCGTTCGCGGCTACGTTCGCCGCGTTCTGGTCCCGGGCGTACGACTTCATCCGGATGGCGGGCGTCTCCCGGGCCGACATCGCGCTCGTCGGCTCGCACGCCGGGGTGGAGATCGGCCCGGACGGCCCGTCCCAGATGGGGCTGGAGGACATCGCCGCGCTGCGGGCGGTGCCCGGCTCCACGGTGCTGTGCCCGGCCGACGCGGTCTCCTGCGCGGCCCTCGTCGCCCAGATGCCCGACCAGCCGGGCGTCAGCTACCTGCGGACGACGCGCGGCGCGTACCCGGTGCTCTACGACGACGCCGCGCCGTTCCCGATCGGCGGCAGCCGGATGCTGCGCGACGGCGGGGACGTGGCGCTGCTCGGCACCGGCGTCACGGTGCACCTCTGCCTCGCCGCCGCCGACGAACTGACCCGCGAGGGCATCGACGCCCGGGTGATCGACCTGTACTCGATCAAACCGGTGGACCGGCAGCGCCTGGCCGAGACCGTCGTGGAGACCGGCGGGCGGCTGGTGGTGGTCGAGGACCACTACCCGGAGGGCGGGCTGGGCTCCGCGGTGCTGGAGGCGCTCGCCGACCTGGGCGAACCGGCCCGGGTCAACCACCTGGCGGTACGCGGGCTGCCCGGCTCCGGCACCCCCGCCCAGCAGCTCGACCGGGCCGGCATCGGCGTCGGCGCGATCGTCTCGGCGGCGCGGGCCCTGGCCTGAGCCGTACCGCCGCGGCCCGCGGCACGGCGGTGTTTGCCGGGACCGGCGGCGGGTAGCCACGCTGCCGTTGCGACGGGAGGACAGACGATGGCCGAACCGGAGTTCTACGCGCGGGTCTCCGCCCGTGCCGGCGTGCCGGTGGAGACGGCCCGCGCGCTGACCGAGGCGACACTGCGCACGCTCGCCGAACGGATCAGCGGCGGCGAGGCCGACGACCTGTCCGCGCACGTCGCGCACGAGCTGCGTCCGCTGCTGGCACGCGCCCGCGTCGAAGACCCCGAGGTCTTCGGGTACGACGAATTCCTGCGCCGGGTCGCCGAGCGCTCCGGCGCCACACCGTCCGACGCCGAGCGCGGCGCCCGGGCGGTGTTGCAGGCGCTGCACCGGGTGATCGGGCCGGCCCAGTTCAACCGGGCGCTGTCCCAGCTGCCCCGGGAGATCGCCGAGCTGGCCCAGCCCGCCCCACGCCCCGCCTAGGCAAAAGGAAGGGCCCCTTATTAACGCCTCCGGTAGAGGAAGGGCCCCTTGTTAACACCCGCCGCCACGGGCCGCCAGCGTCGGCGCCGGGGGAGGCGTCACTCGGGCAGCGCGTCCAGGTAGACCCAGCGGCCGTCCTCGCGGGCGAAGCGGCTGTGCTCGGCCAGGACGCCCGCCTGCCCGCCCTCGCGGTAGTGCGCCCGGAACCGCACCGTCCCGGCGCTGTCGAACAGGCCGCCCTGACCGGTCTCCACGATCTCCAGCCGGGTCCAGCGGGTGCCCGGGTCCAGCTCCAGCCGCTCAGGGCGGGTGGTGGAGTGCCAGCTGTGCCGCAGGTAGGCCGCGTCTCCGAGCGCGAACGCGCTGAACCGGGACCGCATCAGCGCCTCCGCTGTCGCCGCCGTCGCCTCGCCCCGGTGCACCGGGGCGCAGCAGTCCGCGTACGGCCGGCCGGTGCCGCACGGGCAGGCCGCCGGACGTTCACCCGTGCCCTCGCGCGCCTTCCGTCTCGCCACCCGGCGATTCTCTCCCACACCACGACCGCCCTCGCCGCCGGTAGGCCGGGGAATCCCGGACGGGACAGGATGAGAGGGCGCACTGTTCGATGGCGAGGAGGGTCGAGAGGGGCAGTCGCCGGCGAGGCGGCTGAGGCCACCAGCGTCGGCTGACCGACCTCGTATAGTCGCCTCCATGATCACTCGTGGGGCCACGGTCGACGCCACCACCGGCGGTTCCGGCGTCCGGAACCTCCGCGACGCAGGCGGCGTCGGGTCGTTGCGCCGTGGGGTCCTGTATCGCTCTGGCGCCCTGCATCTCCTGACGCCCGAGGGTGCCCGGGAGCTGGAGGAGCTCGGGCTACGCACGGTCATCGACCTCCGCAGCATCCGAGAGGTGGCCGACCGGCCGGACCGGTGTGCGGGTCTCGGCGTCGAGCACTGCCACTTTCCGGTGTTCACCGAGCAGAGCTGGCCGGACGACCAGGTGGCGCTGTACCCGTACATGGCTGAGCAGGCGGGTCGTGCCACCGTCGCGATCATCCGGCAGCTCATCACCCCTGGTGCACTACCTGCCCTGGTCCACTGCGCCTCCGGCAAGGACCGCACCGGAGTCGTCGTCGCCGTCATCCAGACTCTCCTGAATGCTTCCGATGCGGAGGTCACCCAGGACTTCCTGCGTTCGAACGCCGCTCTGGACCTCACCGGATCGCCGGCCGGCGCGGCGATCGGCCACGGCACCCGCCCGGTGACCGCAGCGCACCTGCTTCATGCCATGGTGTGGATCCGCAGCCATCACGGCTCGGTCTCCGCCTATCTCCAGGCTGCCGGCGCCACCGAGGCCGAACTGGAGGCCCTGCGGGGGGTGCTTGCCTGACACGGTCGTGCCACCGGCTGGTACCGCACGTCTTCGCATTCGCTGCGCCCGCGAGGCAGCCGCAGGCGCTACGCTCCCCGGACCATGAGCGTGAGCCCGACTCAGCGTGTCCTCGACCCGGATCAGGTCCGCCGCCACCTCACCGCCTCGTTCGGATCCGGCGCCGAGGTGGCCGGCTGCGGGCCGCTGACCGGTGGCGGCTTCGCCGCCGTCTGGTGGGTACGCCTCACCGACGGCCGCGAGGTGGTGCTCAAGGTCGGTCCGGCGCCGCACGTGCCGCTGCTGCGCTACGAGCGGGACATGATCGGCGCGGAGGCGCACTACCTGCGCCTGGTGGCCGACCGCGCACCAGCAGTGCCCACCCCGGCGCTGCTGCACCACGGCACCGACCCCGACCTCGGCGACTGGCTGCTCATGGCGCGGCTACCAGGTCGTACCCTCTGGGACCTGAGCCGGGCCGGCGCGGACGTCGGGCCGCTGCGCGCGGAGTTCGGCCGCGCGCTCGCCGCGCTGCACGGCGTCACCGGCGAGCGGTACGGCTACGACGGCGACCGGGCCTCCGGGGCGACGTGGCGGGACGCCTACACGGCCATGGTGGACGACATGCTCGCCGACGCCGCGGACTGGGCGGTGCCGCTGCCGGCGCCCGCCGCCCGGATCCGGGAGCTGGTGGCGCGGCACGCGGAAGTGCTCGACGCGGTACGCCGCCCGGCGCTGCTGCACTTCGACGGCTGGGCCGGAAACGTGCTGGCAGTGGACGGGCCGGACGGCACGCCCCGGCTCACCGGCCTGGTCGACGGCGAGCGGTACCTGTGGGGCGACCCGCTGATGGACCTCGTGTCGCCGCTGCTGTTCCGCCGCGCCGAGGACGAGCCGGACGACCCGCTGGTACGTGCCTACCGGGCGGCGGCGCCGTTCCCGTTCGACGCCGGGGCGCGGCGGCGGCTGGGGCTCTACCGGCTGTACCTCTACCTGCTGATGACTGTCGAGATGCCCAGCCGGAACATCACCGCCGACAACGACCCGGGCCGGGTGGAGCTGCTGGCGGAACTCCTCGGCGCGGAACTGGCCGACCTGGCGGACTGAGCGCAGGCTCACCGGGTCGCGGTGGCGAAGACGACGATGTTGTCCGGGTAGCTGCCGGTCCGCGGGTCGAACCGCCCGCCGCACGTGATCAACCGCAGCCGCGCCGCCGCGTCGCCGCCGTAGACGCGCGCGGTGGGGAAGCGCTCCTTCGGGTACGCCCCGACGCCGTCCACAGTGAACGTCGCGGTCCGGCCGTCGGCGCGCAGCACGCGAATGGTGTCGCCGCTGCGCAGCCGCCCGAGGTCGAAGAAGACCGCCGGGCCGTGCTGCGAGTCGACGTGCCCGACGAGCACCGCGTTGCCGGCCTGGCCGGGTGCGGGACCGGGGTGGTACCAGCCGGTGACCTCCGGGCGTTCCAGCGGCGGCACCTCCAGCGCGCCGTCCGCGTCGGTGGCGACCGGGACGATCTCGGCGTCGACGCCGATGCGGGGGATGGTGACCCGGACCGGCGTGGACCGGGGGAGTGCCGGGCCGGCCGTACCCGGTCGTTCGGTGGCGGGCGCGGCGGAGACGCCGGGCTGCGGTGGTGCCGCCGACGTGGTGCCGAGCCCGGCCGAGACCAGGCCGGCGCCCGCGGCGGCGGCGACCGTGAGAGCGGTGACCACGGCGGCGGTGCGCAGTCGCGACCGGCCGCCGTGCGGCGACGAGGCCAGCATCCCACCTCCGTCCGACAGGGACGCGGCGCCCGCGCCGGATGCTCCGGCGCGGGCGGACCGCTCGGCGAGCCGGTCAGGCGGCGGCGTCCGCGCGGCGCCGGCGGATGACCGCGTACGCGCCTCCGGCGAGCGCCCCGGCGGCCAGCACGCCACCGGCGATCAGCACTCCGGTGTCGCCGTCGCGTCCGCCGCCACCGGCCTGCGCGCCGCCGATCGGGGTGACGGTGAACGTGGCGCTGCCGCCGTCGCTGCCGTCGCCGCACGTGGTGGCGACCGTGTACGTGCCGAGCGTGAACCCGGCGGTGAACAGTTCGGCGCTCAGGCCACCGCCCGCGGCGGCCGTGGTGGACCGGACGTTCTGGTCCCGGTCCGGGCCGGTGACCCGGAAGATCGCGTCACCGGCGTTCGGGTTGCACGTCGTGGTCAGCACGACGGTGCCGCCGACCGGGGTGGTGGCGGGTGAGACTCTGGTGTCCGCCAGCGCGGCGGCCGGGAGCAGCAGTGCGCCGAGGCCCACGCCGAACGCCGCCGATCCGAGAAATGACTGTGCCTTCATCCGCGTCTTCCCTCACTTTTCGTCCGCTGTAGGCGTGGGACGTCGTTCGGGTGGCCAACTCCGTGACGAGCACCGGTGTGGCCAACACTAGGAGGGTTGCGGCGGTCACTGGGGGTAATTGAGAAATCTTCGTTGCCGTCCGGTGTGCTCCCTGCCGCCACGACACGGCGGACATGCCGGGCCAGCCCGGACGGCGAACCGTCCCGGTTCGCCGCGTCTGGGGTCTGGTGTCCCGTTCGCGACTACCGGACCGGCGGCTCCGGCCGGACCAGCCCGGTGTCGTACGCGAGCACCACCGCCTGGATGCGGTCGCGCAGGCCCAGCTTGGTGAGGATCGCCGAGACGTGGGTCTTCACGGTGGCGGTGCTCAGGTGCAGCCGGGCGGCGATCTCCGCATTGGACAGTGCCCGCGCGGTGAGCGTCAGCACCTCCCGCTCGCGGGCGGTCAGCACGGCGAGCACGTCGCCGGCGGGCGCGGGCGCGGGCAGCCGGTCGGCGTACCGGTCCAGCAGCCGCCGGGTCACTGTGGGCGCGAGCAGGGCCTCGCCCCGGGCCACCACGCGTACCGCCTCGGCGAGGTCGGCCGGACGGGTGTCCTTGAGCAGGAACGCACTCGCCCCGGCGCGCAGCGCGGCGTAGACGTGTTCGTCCAGGTCGAACGTGGTCAGCATGACCACCCGGGCCGGGTTGCCGGCGGCCACCAGGTCCCGGGTGGCGGCGATGCCGTCGCGCCGGGGCATCCGCACGTCCATGAGCACCACGTCCGGTCGGGTCCGCGTCGCCACCGCGACCGCCTCGACACCGTCGGCCGCCTCCCCGACGACGCTCAGGTCGGGCCGCGCGTCGAGGACGGTACGCAGCCCGGCGCGGATCAGCTCCTGGTCGTCGGCGACCACCACCCGCACGGTCACCGGCCCGCCCCGACCGGCAGTCGCGCGTGGACCCGGAACCCGCCGGCCGACAGCGGGCCGGCGTCGAGCGTGCCGCCGAGCAGCCGGGCCCGCTCCCGCATGCCGACGATGCCGCGCCCGGTGGGCGTACCGGGCCGGCGGGCGGGCGCCGGGCCGTCGTTCACGACCTCCAGCCGCAGTACGCCGTCGCGATAGTGGACGTCCACGTCGGCGCGGGTGGCGTGCCCGTGGCGCAGCGCGTTCGTCAGTGACTCCTGCACGATCCGGTACGCCGACAGCTGTACCCCGCCGGGTAGCGCCTCGCCGTCGCCCTCCCGGTGCAGCGTCACCGGAAGGCCGACCGCCCGGACCGCGTCGGCGAGCGCGTCGAGCTGCGCCAGCCCCGGCTGTGGCCCGCCCTGCTCGGACCCGTCGTCGACGGCGAGCGCGTGCAGCATGGACCGTAGTTCGGTCAGCGCCGACCGGGCTGCCGTGTCGATCGCGGCGAGCGCGGCGCGGGCCTGCGCCGGGTGCTCGTCGAACACGTCCTCGGCGGCGGCGGCCTGGACGGCGATGACCGCGACGTGGTGCGCCACCACGTCGTGCAGTTCTCGGGAGATGCGTTCCCGCTCGGCCGCCAGCACCTGCCGTTCCCACGCGCAGCGCCGTTGCGCCTGGCCCCGTTGCAGCTCGCCGAGCGTCCAGCTCAGGGCCAGCGCGGTCACCGCCAGCAGCAGGTCCCGCCAGCCGCCGGTGACCAGCTTCCACGGCGTGGGCGCCAGCAGCAGCCCGAGCGCGACGAGCGAGTACCGGGGCGGGCGCAGCCGGGCCACGTACGCCATCGGCACCGCGACCAGGCCGAGCCAGCCGAGCTGCGGGCAGAGCGCCTCCAGGCCGACGCCTGCCAGCGCGGCGACGGTGAGGGCGTACCCCGGGTGGCGCCGGATCCACAGCAGACAGCTCGCCTGCGCCACAGCGAGGCCGACCGCGACGGCGGTCGCGCCGGGCGTGTCCGGGCCGGCGTCGGAGGCCAGCAGCGCGAGCAGGCACACGGCGATGCTCACGGTGGCGATGCCGCCGTCGAGCAGCAGCAGGAACCGGGACCGGGACGCGCACCTCATGTCCGGATGCTAGGCCGCCGGTCCACCGCTTCTCATCGGTCGCCAGACGGAGATCCGGGCCGGTGGTCGTTCGGGCGACGGAGCCGGGAACCGCTCCGCAGCCCGATCCGCGCGGCGGCCGCCGGACCTAGCGTTTCCGGCAGTCGTCCCGATGTGGAGGAGTCACCGATGGAGACCACGATCCCGACAGTCACCGCCCGCCCGAACCGCCGCCGGGACCGCCTGCTCACGGTGTTCGCGGCGACCGCCGCCGCGCTGCTGGGCTGGGTGGTCGCGGTACCGGTCGCGGGGGTGGAGCTGATCGCGCGCAGCGGCTCTACGGACCAGCGGGTGACGCCGGTGGCCGTGGTGGTGAGCACGCTGCTCGCCGGGCTGGCCGGCTGGGCGCTGCTGGCCCTGCTGGAACGGCTCACCGCCCGTGCCCGCACCGTCTGGACGGTGGTCGCGGGCCTCGTGCTGCTGGTGTCCCTGCTCGGGCCGCTGGGCGGGGGAGTGGGGAGTGCGGCGACGCTGACGCTGGTGGCGTTGCACCTGGTCGCAGGCGCGGTGCTGATCACCGGCCTGCGCCGGACCGCCGCCCGCTGACGGCCGGGCGATCCGCTGACGGGTCCGGACCGCCGCGACGGGGGCAGGCGGCCCGGACCATCAGAACTAGCCTCCTAGGATGCCCTACGCGATGTGGACGCCGAAATTCCTCCGCCACCGATGTCGAGAACGCAACGCCGGCTTCGTCCCCGGAGTGAACGCGGCCAGAATGGGTCGCACCCTCCACGAGGAGACACTCATGAAGTACCTGCTCCTGAAGCACTACCGCGGCGGCCCGACCCCGGTGTCCGACATGCCGATGATCGACAAGTGGACGCCGGAGGAGATCTCCGCGCACGTGCACTACATGCAGGAATTCGCGGCGAAGCTGCAGGAGAGCGGCGAGTACGTCGACGGCCAGGCGCTCGCCCCGGAGGGCACGTTCGTCCGCTACGACGGCGAGGGACGCCCGCCGGTCACCGACGGCCCGTTCGCCGAGACGAAGGACCTCATCGCCGGCTGGATGGTGATCGACGTGGACAGCTACGAGCGCGCGCTCGAACTGGCCGCCGAGCTGTCGGCCGCGCCGGGGCAGGGCGGCAAGCCGATCCACGAGTGGCTGGAGCTGCGCCCGTTCCTGACCGCGCCGCCCACCATCACGGAGTGATCCGTCCGATGGACGAGGTCGCACTCCGCAGCCTCATCCCGGGCGTGCTCGGTGTCCTCGTCCGCCGCGGAGCCGACTTCGCGGCGGCCGAGGACGCCGTGCAGGACGCGCTCATCGAGGCGCTGCGCGTCTGGCCGGCCGACCAGCCCCGCGATCCGCGGGGCTGGCTGGTGACCGTGGCCTGGCGGCGGTTCCTGGACGTGGTCCGTGCCGACGCCGCCCGGCGCCGGCGCGAGGACCTCGTGGACGAGGAACCGCCGCCCGGCCCGGTGCCGGCGGTCGACGACACGCTGCGGCTCTACTTCCTCTGCGCGCATCCGTCGCTGAGCCCGTCGTCGGCCGTCGCGTTGACGCTGCGCGCCGTCGGCGGGCTCACCACCCGGCAGATCGCGCAGGCGTACCTGGTGCCGGAGGCCACCATGGCGCAGCGGATCAGCCGGGCCAAGCGCACCGTGTCCGGGGTGCGGTTCGATCAGCCCGGTGACGTCGCCACCGTGCTGCGCGTGCTGTACCTGGTGTTCAACGAGGGCTACTCCGGCGACGTGGACCTGGCCGCCGAGGCGATCCGGCTCACCCGGCAGCTCGCCGCCGCGATCGACCACCCCGAGGTGGCCGGGCTGCTCGCGCTCATGCTGCTGCACCACGCCCGCCGGGCCGGGCGGACCGCGCCGGACGGCAGCCTGGTGCCGCTGGCTGAGCAGGACCGCGGCCGGTGGGACACCACGCTGATAGCCGAGGGCGTGAGCATCCTCCAGACCGCCCTGTCCCGCGACCGGCTGGGCGAGTTCCAGGCCCAGGCCGCCGTCGCGGCGCTGCACGCCGACGCGCGTACGGCGGCCGAGACCGACTGGGTGCAGATCGTCGAGTGGTACGACGAACTCGTCCGCCTGACCGGCAGCCCGATCGCCCGGCTCAACCGGGCGGTGGCGGTCGGCGAGGCGGACGGCCCGCGCGCCGGGCTGGCGGCGCTCGCGGCGCTCGACGACTCGCTGCCCCGGTACACGGCGGTGGCCGCGTAACTGCACGAACGCGACGGCGACCCGGACCGGGCGGCCCGGCTGTACGCGGAGGCGGCCCGCCGCGCGTCCAGCCTGGCCGAACGCGACCACCTGAACCGGCAGGCGGCCCGCCTCAACACCCGCCGCCCCGGATAAACCGGTCGGCGGCGCGCGTCGCCGCTGGTAGGTTGCCTCGCCGTGACGGGGGAACGGCTCGGCGGGCGCTTCGCCCGACTGTGGACGGCGAGCACGCTGTCCGCGCTGGGTAGCGGGACGGCGACGGTGGCCGCGCCGCTGTACGTGGCGTCGATCACCGACGATCCGCTGGTGGTGTCGGCCGGGGCGGCGGTGTCGTGGCTGCCGTGGCTGCTGTTCGCGCTGCCCGGCGGCGTCCTGGCGGACCGGGTGGACCGGCGGCGGCTGATGGTGCTCATCGACTGGGTACGCGTCGGCGCGCTCGCGGTACTCGCCGCGGCGATGCTGGCCGACCGGGCCGGGATCGCGCTGCTCTACGCGGTGCTGTTCGTGGTGAACACCGGCGAGGTGGTGTTCCGGACCGCCGCGCAGGCGGTGCTGCCGGCGGTGGTGCCGCGCTCCCTGCTGGAACGCGCCAACGGCTGGCTGGGCGGCGGCACCCAGGTGATGCAGAACATGATCGCCGGCCCGCTCGGCGGGTTCCTGTTCGTGCTGGCGGCGTCGCTGCCGTTCGCCCTCAACGCCGGCACGTACGCGCTCAGCGCCGTCCTGGTGGGGTTGCTCGCCGGGACGTACCGGGGCGGGCCGGCGCCGGAGGAGCGGCGCTCGGTGCGGGCGGAGGTCGCGGAGGGGTTCCGCTGGCTGTGGGGGCAGCGGCTGCTGCGCACCATGACCGTGCTGATCGGCCTGCTGAACGTCACGCTCACCGCGGCCGTGGCGGTGCTGGTTCTGCTCGCCACCGAGCGGCTCGGTCTCGGCTCGGTCGGCTACGGCGCGTTGTTCACCTGCATGGCGGTCGGCGGGGTGCTCGGCTCGCTGGTGGGGGACCGGCTGATCGCCGCCATCACACCCACCTGGACGGTGCGGACCGGGCTGCTGGTCGAGGCGGGACTGCACCTGGCGCTCGCCGCGTCCCGCAGCGCGGCCGTGGTCGGGTTCGCGCTGTTCGCGTTCGGGGCGCACAGCGCGCTGTGGAACATCGTGGCGAACTCGCTGCGGCAGCGCCTCACCCCGCCCGCGTTGATGGGCCGGGTCGGCAGCACCACGTTGTTCGTCGCGGCGGGCGGCAACTGCGTCGGCGCGCTGCTCGGCGGCGTGGTGGCGGCCCGGTTCGGCATCACCGCGCCGTACTGGGTGGGTTTCGTGGTGGCGGTCGCGGTGATCGCCGCGACGTGGCGGGTCTTCGACCGGGCGACGGTGGCCGCCGCCTACGCCGAGCCGGCCCCGCAGAAGCCCGCGCCGGTGGCCTGAGCGCGGGTCGGCCGGTGGCCGCCTCCGCCGATGTGGCAGCGTGGCCGGATGCACGCATCCTTCCCGGTCGACGTCGACCTCGCGCTGGTCGGCGGCGGCGGCGCCGCGTCCCTGGTCCTGGCCGCGCTGGACCGCCACGACGTGACCGGGCTGCGGGTCGCGGTGGTCGACCCGGTGCACAAACGCGGCCAGGACCGCACCTGGGCGTTCTGGGGCCTGCCCGGCGACGACCTCGACCCGATACTGAGCGCGAGCTGGTCGCAGGTCGACGTGGTCACGCCGGCCGGCCGCCGTGTCCTGTCGCTCGACCCCCTGCGGTACGCCATGCTCCGCTCCGCCCCGGTCTACGACCGGGCTGCCGAGGCCGAGCGGCGGCTGGACGCGGTCCGGATCAGCGTCCCGGCGGGGGAGCTGCACGACGACGGTGAGCGGGTCACGGTCCGCGACCCGGACGGGCGGGACCTGGTGCAGGCCGGGTGGGTGCTGGACTCGCGGCCCCGGCGGCCGAAGCGGCCGGGGCGGACCAGCTGGTTGCAGCACTTCCGTGGGTGGTGGCTGGCCGCCGACCGGCCGACGTTCGACCCGGAGCGGGCGGTGCTGATGGACTTCCGCACTCCGCAGCCGGCGCGCGGGGTGTCCTTCGGGTACGTGCTGCCGGTCGACGACCGGTTCGCGCTCGTCGAGTACACCGAGTTCGGGCCGGCCCTGCTCGACGACGCGGGCTACGACGCGGCGCTGCGCGGGTACGCGGACCTGCTCGGCCTGGACCTGACCGCACTGCGGGTGCGGGAGGTCGAGGACGGCGTGATCCCGATGACCGACGGGCCGTTCGAGTCCCGCCCGAGCCCGCGCGTGGTGCGGCTGGGCACCGCCGGTGGGGCGACGCGCCCGTCCACCGGATTCACGTTCTCGGCGATGCTGCGCCAGGCCGACCAGGTGGCCCGGGCGCTCGCCGCCGGCCGCCCGCCGGTGCCGGCGCCCGCGTACCCGGGCCGGCACCTGTGGATGGACGCGGTGGCGCTGCGCGCGCTGGACCGGGGACACGTCGGCGGCGTGGAGTTCTTCGAGCGGCTGTTCGACCGCAACCCGCCGGAACGGGTGCTGCGGTTCCTCGACGGCGTGACCAGCCCGGCCGAGGATCTGGCGGTGATGCGGTCCAGCCCGCTGCTGCCGATGACCGGCGCGGTGCTCGGCGACGCGGCCGGCCGGCTGCGGGCCCGCCTGCGGCGCTAGCCTCGGTGGCCGGTCGCCGCGGCGACGCGGTCGCGCACCAGCGTCCGCAGTTGCTCCATCGGGTCGCCGTCGCCCGCGCCGAGCCGGTTGCGCACCGCCGCCACCGTCAACCCCAGTTCCGGGTACGCGAACGCGAGGCTGCCGCCGCTACCGGCGGTGCCGAACGATCCGTCGTCGTCGACCGCGTACCCGAGCCCGAACGTGCTCTCCTGCCCGAACACCCACTCCTGCGCGCGTACCGCCGGGGCGGACACCTCCCGCATCCGCTCGGCGGAGATCAGCCGTACCCCGTCGACCGGACCGAGCAGCGCCGCGTACATCCGGGCCACCGCGCGGGCGCTCATCGTGCCGACCGACGGCACGTCGGCGCGCAGCACGTCGGGGCGGGAGCCGATGACGGTGTCCGGGCGCACCGCGGGCGGGGCGACCGCGTCGAAGTGCGGCAGGTTGACCCCGGCCCAGGTCATCAGCGCGGACAGGCCGGCGTCCTCCAGCCGGGCCAGGCGGGGCAGGTCCGCCTCCGGTACGCCGAGGAACAGTTCCCGGTCCACGCCGAGCGGCCCGGCCACCTCCTCGGCGAGCACCTGCGACACCGGGGCGCCGGTGACCCGCCTGATCACCTCGCCGAGCAGCCAGCCCCACGTCCAGGCGTGGTACGCGAGCCGCTCGCCCGGTGCCCACAGCGGCCGCGCGTCGGCGAGCAGCTCGCACATGCGCGTCCAGTCGGTGAAGTCCTCCGGCGTGACGTCGGCCGGCAGCGCGGGCAGACCGGCGGTGTGGGTGAGCACGTGCCGCAGCGTGATGCCGTCCTTGCCGTGCCGGGCGAACTCCGGCCACACCCGCGCCAGCGGCAGGTCGTAGTCGAGCCGTCCCCGCTCGGCCAGCACGTGCACCACTGTGGCGGTGAGGCCCTTGCCGGTGGAGACCGCGTGCACGGGCGTGTCGGCCGTCATCGGCCGGCCGGTGGTGGTGTCGGCGAGCCCGGCCTGTTCGGCGACGATCGCGACCCCGTCCAGGTAGGCGGCCACCTGCACACCGGCCTCCCGCCCGGAGGAGACCAGCTCGCCGATCGTCGCCCGTACCTCGGCCCGCAGGCCATCCCACCGCGTGTCCACGATCCCGCAGCGTGCCAGACCATGGCATCGACGTCGTCCGCATTTCGGGGGACGGCGACGGCGGCCGGCGGTGCTCTACCGGCCGGCCGGCGTCGGCGTACTGCCGGTGGTGCCCTGGGTGGGCAGCGGGATGGAGTCGCCGGTCAGCAGCCGGGCGCGTAGCGCGTCGATCGTCTCCTGGCCGACGCCGAGCCGGCCGGTCACGTACCCGTGCACCGAACCGTGGGCGGCCCGCAGCTCGGCCAGCACCAGCCGGATGATCTCGGCCGGCGCCCGCCCGTACGCGGGCCAGCCCGGCGTGGCGCCGCCGTTGCGGTCCCGCCACTCGGCGACCAGGCGGTCGGTGGCCTGCTCGGTGAGCGCGAAGTCCGCTGCGATCTGGTCCTCGTCGACGCCGAGCAGGGACAGCACCAGCGCGGCGAGCAGTCCGGTGCGGTCCTTGCCGGACGCGCAGTGGAACACCAGCGGGTGCTCGCCGTCCGCGATCACCTCGATCGCCTGGCGCAGCTCGGCCACGCCGTCCTCGGCCACCTCGGCGTACCGGTCGGCCAGGTAGCGCCACGGGTCCACGTCGGGGTCGATGTCGGCCTGCACGTACGGCCGGTGTTCGATGCTCAGGTTGTGCCAGGTGACGCCGAGGCTCTCCGGGGCCCGGCCGCGGTCGGCGATCTCCCACGGGTACCGCAGGTCGATCACGGTGCGGACGCCGAGCGCCGCGAACCGTTCCAGATCCTCACCGGCGAGCTTGGCCAGCGAGTCGGAGCGGTAGAGGCGGCCCCGGGCGACGGTGCGGCCGTCGCCGGTCCGCCAGCCACCGAGGTCACGGAAGTTGCAGAGCGTGGCGAAGTCCGGGGGAGTGGTCACACCGGCACGCTAGCCGGGCGCGGCGGGTCGGGTGGTCCCGCGTGCTCGCGTACCCGGTAGGTTGCCGGGCATGGCGGAGGCGGAGACCGGCCGGGTCGTGGAGATCTGGACCGACGGCGCGTGCAGCGGCAATCCCGGGCCCGGCGGGTGGGGTGCGGTGCTGCGCTGGGGCGGGCACGAGCGGGAGCTGTGCGGCGGCGAGGCCACCCCGACCACCAACAACCGGATGGAGCTGACCGCCGCGATCCGGGCGCTGGAGAGCCTCACCCGACCGGTGACGGTACGGCTGCACACCGACAGCACGTACGTGCGCAACGGCATCACCGGCTGGCTGAACGCGTGGAAGCGCAACGGCTGGCTGACCGCGGCGAAGCAGCCGGTCAAGAACGCCGACCTGTGGCAGGCGCTGGAGGCGGCGTGCGCCAGGCACGACGTGACGTGGCTGTGGGTGAAGGGCCACAACGGGCACCCGGAGAACGAGCGCGCCGACGCGCTGGCGAACCGGGGCATGACCGAGGCGCGGAGCGGCGCGGCGGCCGCCCCGCGTACGGCTCAGCGCAGCGGCCGGCCCTCCTCGATCTCCTCCGGCTCCTCGGACGGGTCGCCGGTGCCGGAGACCGCATCGACGTCGTAACCGGCGCGGCTGACCTCCCGTGCCGAGCGCCGGTCCTCGGCGGGCAGGTCGGCGAAGTCGTCACCGGTGTCGTCGGTGGTGTGCAGGGATTCGCCCGGCGGGCGCAGGGACGCCTCGTACGCGGTCGCGCCGTCGGGTTCGTCGCCGGCCGCGCGGCCGAAGGACTCTTCACTGGTCATGTCGCACTCCTGCCCGCAGCGGGTGACGGCAAACGTTCAGCGGGCGGCGTCCCGTCCGCGGGCCGCGTCCGGGTGGGTCGGCATCGAGGAGCCGCCCGAGCTGCTGCCGGAGGCGCCGCCCGCCATGCCGGATCCGTCGTCCTCGGTCACCTCGTCCGGTTTCGGCGCACCGGGAGCGGGGGCCGGCACGTCGGTGTCCGCGGCCGTCTGCACCAGCGGCACCTGCCCGGCCTCGTCCTCGGCGTGCGCCGGGTCGACCGGCTCCTCACCGTCGCGTGCCCGACACCCCACCGGTGGCCCTCCCGTCGGTCAACAGTCGTCCGCGCCGCCTACCCCACCCCACCCCCACCAAACGCGGCCCCGGCCCGTCTCGCGGTGATCAAGGAGTTCGTGTCCCGATCCGGCCCCGAACCGGACACAAACTCCTTGATCACCGCGGTGCGGGTGCGGGCGCGGGCGCTGATGCGTGGGCGGGCCGGGTTCAGCGTGAGCGGGGTCGACGGCGTGAGCGGGGAGGCGTCAGCGGGGTCGGGGGCGGCGCTGGCGCGGCTGGGGGCGAGTCGGGGTCAGCGTCAGGGACCAGTGGGATGGGCGGCGTAGGCCCGGCGGCAGCACCGTGCGGTGGTCGCCGCGTGCGGCGTCGAGCTGAGACTGGTGCGTGAACAGGCACTCGCCCAGGTCCGCGCCGCGCAGGTCGGCCCCGCGCAGGTCCGCGCCGGTCAGGTCGGCGGCGCCGAGGCGTACGCCCCGCAGGTCGGCCCCGATCAGGCAGGCGCCGCGCAGGTTCGCCCCGGTCAGCGGGGTACGGCGCAGGTCCACCCCGATCAGCATCGCGCCCCGGCGGTCCGGGCCGGCCCGCCCGGCGCGGGCCTGTTCGGCGGCGCGGGACAGCAGCCGGTTGGCGCGGTCCCGGTGCGCGTCGACGTCGAGGGCGAGCAGGTCGTCGGGGGTGCCGTCGGTGAGCCGGCCGGTCTCGTCGAGCGCGGCGGTCAGGTCGTCGCGCAGCGGGCCGGGCGGGGTCAGGCGTACCGCCTCGGTCAGGTACCACAGCAGCTCGTGCAGCGGCCGAAGTACGGCGAAGCTGTCGAACATCCGCTGGGCGGTGGCCGGGTCGGCCCGCCAGTCGCGGCCGGCAAACGTGTGCTGGGTGAGGTGCTGACCGGCGCCGAAGCAGTCGAACACGGTGCAGCCGGGGAAGCCGCGTTGCCGCAGCTCGGTGTGGATGCCGCAGCGGAAGTCGGCGCCCAGGTTCGGGCAGGGCCGCCCGGCGGGCTTGTCGATGGCGAAGTCGGCCGACGCGGTGAACGCGGGAGCGACGCAGCACACCCCGGCGCAGCGCGAGCAGTCCGCCCGCAACTCCCGCCCGCCGCCCCCGCC
>NZ_JNZR01000024.1:0-100287 GCF_000717585.1 Micromonospora globosa | reverse complement strand
GGGGGGGGAAGGGTGCAGGCGGGGTCAGCGGAGGGGGCGGTGGAGGATGGCGGGGCGGGAGCCGGTGGGGCGAGGACGGCCGGGGCGCACACCCAGCGGTCGGGTGAAGGCCCACGGGTGCAGGCGGCGGCGGGGCCGCGCCGGCTCGGTACCGCCGGTGTGGCGGGCAGCGTCGTCCCTGGACATGGTCAAACCCCCGCTCTGGCGCGGACGCGCCCTCGCCAGGAACAACGAGCCCGGTGCCGGGGAAGTCGCTGTCGGCCACCCGTCCGGGTCACCGGACCCGCTGTGACCAGGGAGAACGCTCGGCGTCGGAGCACGCGTTGCGGAAGCACCGGCCGGGTGCTGGGAGGTCAGCGGCCGCGGCGGGGCAGCGGGAGATGACCGGGGAACAGGTCGGCGCCGAGCGTCACCCCGGCCGCCCGTAACGCGGCGATCAGCGCGTTCTGCACCAGGTACGAGTCGGGTAGCTGCCACCGGGCCTGCTCGGGCGCGACCACCCAGCGCACCGTCCCCTCGGGCAGCCGGGTCGGCGGGGCCGGGATCCACGAGCCGGGTCCGTGGCGTACCACGTGGAAGCAGTGCTCCAGCTCGGGCCGCAGCGGGTCGCCGGGGCGTACCAGGAACATCCAACGGCCGGTCGGGGTGACCAGCGCAGGGCCGCGTACGCCGAACCCGGCGGGGTGGGTGGCGACCGCTTCCAGGACCTGCCGGCCCAGGTGGGCGGCGACCTCCAGGACGTCGAAGGCGCGGCCGGTGGGCAGCAGGATGCCGTGCGGGCGGTTACGCCACCAGGTGGCCACCCGGGCCGGGTCGGCGCTGGCGGCGTGTTCCCAGTCCTCAAGCGCCGGGTGGCAGCCCACTGTGGGACAGCCGGCCCGCCCGCAGACGAAGCGGCTGTTCGCCAGGCAGGCGCCGGGGGTGACCGGCCAGCCGTGCAGCGCGTACCGCACCGCGACGCGGCGCAGCCGGACCCGTTCCAGCGGCGACAGGTGAGCGACGCGCGGTCGGACGTTCCTCCACATGTCTGTCGTCCCCTCTGGTCCCGCCGAACCGTCCACAAGCCACACGTCGAAAGCCGTCACTGCCGTAACCCACGCTCGTTGAGGTGACTAACGGTCGGTGCAACTTGCACGAAAACTACGAGAACTGGCTGGACGGTGGACGCACAACCTGTGCGATCGGCGCGAGCCTGAGGGACGTGGGGGGACCGGCCGGCGCCGTGAGGGGGAGGGAGCGGGAATGGACGAACTGCCCATAGGCCGGCGGGTGGCGTACTGGCGGAGCCGCCGCAAGATGTCCCAGCAGGTCTTCGCCGACCGGCTCGGCAAGTCCAAGAGCTGGGTGGACAAGGTGGAGCGCGGCGTCCGCCGGCTGGACAAGTTCTCCGTGCTCTACGAGATCGCCGACATCCTCCAGATCGACGTGCAGTTGCTGCACGGCAAGGACCCGGAGCGGCGTACCGACGCGCTCAACTGCATCGACCAGGTCGAGGTGGAGGAGATCCGCACCGCCCTGGAGCGGTACGACTCGATGAGCGCCTACTTCGACGCGGCGCCCTACCCTCCGCCGCTGGCCGACATGCGCAAGGCGGTGAACCACGCCTGGCTCACCTACCAGTACGGCCGCTACGGCATGCTCACCCGCGCGCTGCCCAAGCTGCTGCGCGACGCCCAGGCGGCGGACGCCGGCTACGCCGCCGGCGACCAGGTACGCGAGGCCGCCCACCTGCTCGGGCAGGTCTACCAGATCGCCTCCTCGGTGCTGCGCAAGCTCGGCGAGTGCGACCTCGCCTGGCTCGCCGCCGACCGATCGATGGCGGTGGCCCAGCGGGCCGACGACCCGCTGCTGGCCGGCATCGCCACCACGCGCGTCTGCAACGCGCTCGTCGCGATGGGCCGCCCCCGCCCGGCGCTGGAGCTGAACGTCCGCATCGCGGGGCGGCTCGCGCCCGGCGGCGACAACGACGTCCGGCCGGAACGGCTCTCCGTGTACGGGATGCTGCTGCTCCAGGGCGCGATGGCGGCCGCCCGGATCGGTGACTCGGCGACAGTGGACGACCTGCTCGCCGGCGCCGGCGAGGCGGCCACCATGCTCGGCGGCGACCACAACCACTACTGGACCTCCTTCGGCCCGACCAACCTGGAGCTGCACCGCGCGGCGGCGGCGGTCGAGCTGGGCGACGGCGGCCGGGCGGTGGAGACCCACATGCGGCTGTCCGAGCCCGCGTTCAACGCGCTGCTGCCGGAGCGGCGCGCGCACCACCTGCTCGACCTGGCCCGCGGCTACTCCCAGATCGGTGACGTCGCCAACGCCGGGGACATGCTGCTGCGCGGTGACCGGCTCGCGCCCTCCGAGATCCGGTGTCGGCCGATAGCGCACGAATTGATGTCCGAGATTCTCCGTCGCACACGTGGTGCGCCGCCTCCGCCGATCGCGGAGTTGGCTGAGCACATGGGAGTCGGAGTATGAGCGGTCCGAAGACCGCCAGCGGGCACCGGCGGGTGCTCTACGTCATCGCCTGCGGTTCGCCGCTGGCCCGTCACGTCGGCCGGCTGGTCGACCTCGCCCAGCGGGAGGACTGGACGGTCTGCGTGGTCACCACGCCGGACGGCGCGAAGTTCGTCGACCGGACGGAGCTGGCCCGGCAGACCGGCCACCCGGTCCGTACGCACTACAAGAACCCGGGTGACCCGGACGTGCTGCCCCCGGCCGACGCCATGCTGGTGTGCCCGGCCACCGTCAACACGATCAACAAGTGGGCGGTCGGCATCACGGACACCCTGGCGCTGGGCCTGCTGATCGAGGCGCAGGGGATGGGGGTGCCGATCGCTGCCGTCCCGTACACGAACGAGGCGATGGCCGCGCACCCGGCGTTCCGGGCCAGCCTGGACCGGCTCGTGCAGTGGGGCGTCCGGATGGTCTTCGGCGACCACGTCGTACGCCTGCACCCGCCCGGCACGGGGGACCGGCGCGCGGACGCCTTCCCCTGGGACGCCGGCCTGGCCGCCCTGCGCGGCGCGGCCCGGCCGGTCGCCCCGGTCGGCTGAGAGGCGCGGTGGGCACGGCCCTCGGCAGACGCCGGGGGCCGCGCCCGGCGACGGTCGGCGTGTACCGGCCCGGACGCCGGTAAGCTGGCCGCCCGTGAGCACAACCGGATCGCCGCACACCGTCGCCGACGTGGTGGCCGCCCTGGACCGCCGTTACCCGCCCGCGTGGGCCGAGGAGTGGGACCGGGTCGGCCTGGTGCTGGGCGAGCCCGACCACCCGGTACGCCGGGTCGCCTGCGTGGTGGACGTGGTCCCGGAGACCGTGGACGAGGCGCTCGACGCCGGCGCGGACATGATCGTCGCGCACCACCCGCTGCTGCTGCGTGGCGTCTCCTCGGTGGCCGCCACCACGTACAAGGGCCGGATCGTGCACCGGTTGATCAAGGCGGACGTCGCGCTGCACGTGGCGCACACCAACGCCGACGTGGCCGACCCGGGGGTCTCCGACGCGCTCGCCGCCCGGTTCGGGCTCACCGGGCTGCGTCCGCTGCACCCGCCCCGCCCCGGCTCGCCCGCCGCCGGGCCCGGCCGGGGCATCGGCCGCATCGGCGAGCTGCCCACCCCGATGACGCTCGCCGAGCTGACCCGGCTGGCCGCCGCCGTGCTTCCGGTCACCGCCTGGGGAGTTCGCGCCGCCGGGGATCCCGGGCGTATGGTTCGTACCCTCGCCGTCAGCGGCGGCTCGGGGGACGGCTTCCTCGCCGAGGCGACCGCGGCCGGGGTGGACGCGTTCCTCACCGCGGACCTGCGCCACCACCCGGCCGGGGAACACCTCGCCGCCGGTGGCCCGGCGCTGCTGGACGCCGCCCACTGGGCGACGGAGCGACCCTGGCTGGACGACCTGGCCGCCTACCTGGCCGCCGAGCTGGACGTCGAGACCGTGGTGTCCGACCTGGACACCGACCCGTGGACCGTGCACGCCGCCGCGCCCCGGCCGGACGACAAGGAGCCCCGACGTGAAGGCTGACCCGAAGGTGCAGCGCCGCCTGCTCGACCTCCAGGCGATCGACACCGCGCTGGCCCAGCTCGCGCACCGCCGCCGCACCCTGCCGGAGCGCGCCGAGCTGGAGGCCCTCGCGCGTGAGCTGTCCGCGCTGGAGGACGAGCGGGTCCGCGCCCAGGTGGCAGTCGACGACCTGGACCGGGACATCGCCCGGATCGAGAAGGACGTCGACCAGGTGCGGGCGCGCAAGAGCAAGGACGAGGCCCGGCTGGCCTCGGGCAGCGGCCCGGCCCGCGAGCTGGAGGCGATCCAGCACGAGCTGGTCTCGCTGAACCGCCGGCAGAGCGACCTGGAGGACGCCGAGCTGGAGCTGATGGAGCAGCGGGAGACCGCGCAGGGTGTGCTCGACGGCATCGAGAGCCGGCTCGCCGAGGCCCGTGAGCGCCGCGCCGCGACCGAGCAGCGCCGCGACGAGACCCTGGCGGAGATCGCCAAGGAGGAGGAGTTCAAGCGCACCTCCCGCCAGCCGCTCGCCGGTGACCTCCCGGCGGACCTGATCGGCCTCTACGACAAGATCCGCGAGGACACCGGCATGGGCGCCGCGCTGCTCACCGGTGGCCGCTGCGGCGGCTGCCGGCTGGAGATGTCCGGCGCCGACCTGGCCCGTATCCGCAAGGCCGACCCGGACGACGTGGTCCGCTGCGAGGAGTGCCGGCGGATCATGGTCCGGACCAACGAGTCGGGGCTGTAGCCGTCGTGGCGGTGCGCGCGGTGGTGATCGAGGCCGACGGCGGCTCCCGGGGCAACCCCGGTCCGGCCGGCTACGGCGCTGTGGTCCGGGACCCGGAGACCGGCGAGGTGCTGGCCGAGCGGTCGGAGTCGATCGGTACGGCGACGAACAACGTGGCCGAGTACCGGGGCCTGATCGCCGGGCTGGAGGCCGCCGCCGAGCTGGGCGCGGCCGAGGTCGAGGCGCGGATGGACTCCAAGCTGGTGGTCGAGCAGATGTGCGGCCGCTGGCAGATCAAGCACCCCGGGCTGCGTCCGCTCGCCGCCCAGGCGGCCGGGCTGGTCAGCCGGTTCGCCGCCGTACGGTTCACCTGGGTGCCCCGGGAGCGCAACCGGCACGCCGACGTGCTCGCCAACGCGGCGATGGACGCCGCCGCGTCCGGCGCCGCACCGGCAGCGGCGGCGGCCGAGGCGCGGGAGGCGACTGTCGTGCGCGCCACCGGCACCGACCCGGCCACCACGCCCGCCTCCTGGGAGCCGCGCCCGACCGAGGAGGCCACCCGGCTGATCCTGGTGCGGCACGGGGAGACCGAGCGCACCGTGCAGAAGCGCTACTCCGGCCGGGGCGACGTGCCGCTCACCGGGCGCGGCCGGGCCCAGGCCCGGGCCACCGCCGCCCGGGTGGCCGCGCTGGCGCCGTCCGTCGCCGCAGTGGTCAGTTCCCCGCTGTCGAGGTGTACGGCCACCGCCGAGGCGGTCGCCGCGCAGGTCGGCAACCCGCCGGTACGCACCGACGACGACCTGATCGAGTGCGACTTCGGCGTCTGGGAGGGGCACACGTTCGCCGAGGTACGCGAGGGCTGGGCGGCCGAGCTGGACGCCTGGCTCGCCTCCACCCGGGTCGCGCCGCCGCGGGGCGAGTCGTTCGTGACAGTCGCCGAGCGGACCGGGCGGGCGGTCGACCGGCTGCGGTCGGCGTACCCGGGGGAGACGGTCGTGGTGGTCTCCCACGTCTCGCCGATCAAGCTGGTGCTGCGCGACGCGCTCGCCGCCGGCGACGCGTTCCTGCACCGGCTCTACCTGGACACGGCCGGCATCTCGGTGCTGGACCTGTACCCGGACGGCGGCGTCGCGGTCCGCTCGGTCAACGACACCTCGCACCTCGCGGACGTCTGACGGCCGTTCGGCGCATGCCGGCGGCCGTTCGGCGCATCGACATCACCCGATCGGACGTGACCCCCGTCACAGGGTCGTAGCCTCCGGCCGTCACATGGCCCGCTACGAATGCCCGGAGGGGTGTCACATGTCCGCACCGGAACCGGAGGCGCTCGACACGGCGCGATCCAGGGCGAAGGACAAGAGTCCCTGGAACTGGTTGCTCTTCATCCCGATCGTGGTGCCGCTGATCCCGGCACTGTTCAACGCCGACTCGCCCCGGCTGTTCGGCTTCCCGCGTTTCTACTGGTTGCAACTGGTCTGGATCCTGCTCGGCGTCGGCACCACCACGCTGGTCTACCAGATGACCAAGAAGCGGGGTGACCGCTGATGTGGCGGGACCACCTCACCGAGATCATCGTCTTCACGCTGCTGTTCCTGCTGGTCAGCGCCATGGGTTTCGTGGCTGCACGGTGGCGCAGACCGACGGACATGGCCCACCTGGACGAGTGGGGACTGGGCGGGCGCAGCTTCGGCGGCTGGATCACCTGGTTCCTGGTCGGCGGTGACCTCTACACCGCGTACACGTTCGTGGCGGTCCCGGCGCTGATCTTCGGGGCCGGCGCGGCGGGCTTCTTCGCGGTGCCGTACACGATCGTCATCTACCCGCTGGTGTTCCTGGTGCTGTGCCGGCTCTGGTCGGTCTCGCACCGGCACGGATTCGTCACCCCCGCCGACTTCGTCCGCAACCGGTTCGGTTCGCCGATCCTGGCGCTGCTGGTCGCGATCACCGGCATCGTCGCCACGATGCCGTACATCGCGCTGCAACTGGTCGGCATCGAGGCGGTGCTCAAGACCATGGGCGTCACAGGGGACAGCGCGCTGGCCCGGCACCTGCCGATCATCATCGCGTTCGCGATCCTGGCCGCGTACACGTACCAGTCCGGGCTGCGCGCCCCGGCGCTGATCGCGTTCGTCAAGGACTCACTGATCTACATCGTGATCCTGGTCGCGGTGATCTGGCTGCCGTACAAGCTCGGCGGCTGGGGCGCCATCTTCGACGCGGCAGACGCGAAGTTCCAGGCGTCACCCGCGCCCGGCGACGGCATCCTGCTCAACCAGAACAACCAGATCCAGTACGTGACGCTGGCGTTCGGCTCGGCGCTGGCGCTGTTCCTCTACCCGCACAGCATCACCGGTGTGCTGGCCAGCCGGAACCGCGACGTGATCAAGCGGAACATGTCCGCGCTGCCCGCGTACAGCCTGCTGCTGGGGTTGATCGCGCTGCTCGGCTACATGGCCATCGCGGCGAACGTGAAGCCGTTGCCCGGCGCGAAGGAGGGTACGACCGACGGCAACACTGTGGTGCCGCTGCTGTTCGACCAGCAGTTCCCGGACTGGTTCGCCGGGGTGGCGTACGCCGCAATCGGCATCGGCGCACTGGTCCCTGCGGCGATCATGTCGATCGCGGCGGCGAACCTGTTCACCCGCAACATCTACAAGGAGTACCTGAAGCGGGACGCCACCCCGGCGCAGGAGGCGAACGTCTCGAAGATCACCTCGCTGGTGGTGAAGGTCGGGGCGGTGGCCTGCATCGTCTTCCTCGACCCGCAGTTCTCCATCGACCTCCAGCTCATCGGCGGCGTGATCATCCTCCAGACGCTGCCCGCGGTGGCGCTGGGCCTCTACACCCGCTGGTTCCACAGGGGCGCGCTGATCGCGGGCTGGGCGGCCGGCATGGGCCTGGGCATGTGGATGCTCTACCAGATCGGCAACCCGGCGACCGGGAAGAAGCACTTCGCCGGATCGGCGTTCCCGCTGGAGAAGTTCGGTTTCGACACGCCGAAGACCATCTACGTGGGCATCGTTGCGGTGCTGGTGAACCTGGTGGTGGCCGCGCTGCTCACGCTGGTGCTGCGCGCCGCCAAGGTGGCCGACGGGCCGGACGGCACCACGCCGGACGACTACTTCGCCGACGAGGGCCACCCGCGCGTGACGGCGACCGCCGACCGCGCCGACTCCGCGCGGGAGCCGGTGGCGTGAAAGGAAGGGCCCCTTATTAACGCATTCTGCATAATAAGGGGCCCTTCCTAACACCTCAGCGGCGGCGGTTGCGCGCGTCGAGCGCCTCGTTGAGGCGGTGCAACATGTCCGCCAGTGTCTCCCGGTCCGCCTCGGGCCAGGCGGCGAGGATGTCGCCGTACAACCGGGTGCGGGCCGCCCGGACGGCGGCCATCCGCTGGAGCCCGGCCGCCGTCGCGGAGATCACCGTGCCGCGCCCGTCGGCCGGGTCGGGGGTACGCGAGATCAGCCCGTCGCGCTGGAGCGCGGAGACCTGCCGCGTGACGGTGGAGCCGTCCAGGTTCAGCCGCGCGGCGAGCGCCGACACGTTCTGCGGGCCGGCCGCGTCCAGGTGGCGCAGGATCACGTACGCGGCGCGGTCCAGCAGCCGGTGCTCCATCGTGCCGGTGCCCCGGCGGGTGGCCTCACCCAGGCGCATCAGCAACGCGACCTCGGTTTCGATCCGGCCGAGGGTGACCTCGGGAGCGTGGACGTCGTCACTCATAGCTGTATGATACAAGAAAAATATCTGTACGATACAGCTATCTGGGAGGTTGCGGAGTGGATCGCCGATCCGAGCCCAACCGCAGTGCCATCTACGCCACCACGCTCGTGGCGTTCCTCGCGATCGCCGGCATCGCCGTGGTCGACCCGATCCTGCCCGCCATCGGCGAGGCGATCGGCGTCACCGCCTGGCAGGTCGAGCTGCTCTTCACCGCGTACATCGCGGTCATGGCCGTCGGCATGATCCCGGCGACGCTCGCCAGCGGGCGGTTCGGTTTCAAGCCGGTGCTCGTCACCGGCGTCTCGGTCGTCGGCCTGGCCGCCATCGGAGCCTCGTTCAGCAACGACATCGTGCAGCTCTCCGTGCTGCGCGGCGTCTGGGGCCTGGGCAACGCGATGTTCTTCGCCACCGCCATGGTCGTGCTGGTCAACCTCGCGAACGACAGGGAATGGGTGGTCGGCCTGTTCGAGACCGCCCTCGGGCTCGGCTTCGCGGTCGGCCCGCTGATCGGCGGCCTGCTCGGCGAGGTGAGCTGGCGGCTGCCGTTCTTCGTCTGCGGCGTGTTCATGGTGCTGGCGCTCGGCGTCGCCGCCCGCAAGCTGCGCGAACCGGTGAACAAGCAACAGCCGGTACGCCTCGGCCAGATCTTCGCCACCTACCGCAAGCCCGCGTTCGTGACGCTGTGCGTGGTCACCGCCGCGTACAACTTCGTCTTCTTCGTCGTGCTCGGCTACACGCCGCTGTTCCTGCGCCTCGACGTCATCCCGCTGGGCCTGGCGTTCACCGGCTGGGGTCTCGGCCTGGCGGCCGGCATCCTGCTGATCGGGCACCGGCTGGCCCACCGCATCGGCGCGGTGCAGACAGTCGGCGTCGCACTGCTCGGCCTGCTGGTCTGCATGGTCCTGTTCGCCACCTCCACCGGCACCGCCATGTCGCTCGTCGTCCTCGTCGTCGCCGGCCTGTTCATGGGCCTCGCCAACGCCAACCTGACCGACCTGGCGCTCGGGCTCGGCTCCGCCGACCGGCGCGTCGCCACCGGCGCGTTCAACCTGGTCCGCTGGGGCGCCGCCGCGCCCGCGCCGATCATCTCCGGCAAGCTGGCCGAGCACGGCCTCGCGCTGCCGTTCTGGGTCGGCTTCGGGGTGCTCGCCGCCGGCGTGCTCGCGTACCTCGCGTTCGGGCACCTGATGGCGGCCGGCTACGGCGAACGGGTCATCTGGAACCGGGCCGCCCGCCGCGCCGAGCACGCACCGGAGGAGCCGGTGGGGGAGGCCTACTGACGGGTCCGGTCTTGCCGGGTGGCGTCAGGTCAGCGCGCGCCACAGCAGGTAGAACCCGATGGCGGTGCCGAACACCACGATCACCGTCTTCAACACCACCTGCGGAAGCCGGCGGGCCAGCCGCGCGCCCGCGTACCCGCCGAACAGGGTGGCCGGCGCGACCACCGCGACGGCCGCCCAGTTCACCGGGCCGAACAGGGCGAACACCACGAGCGTGGTCAGCCCCACCACTGCCGAGAGCAGGTTCTTCACCGCCGACACCCGGGCCAGCGTCGCGTCCAGCACCAGCGCCAGCCCGGCCACCAGCATCACCCCGAGGGCCGCGCCGAAGTAGCCTCCGTACACCGTGCCGAGCGCGACCATGGTCTGGACCGTGACGGTACGGCGGCGCGCGCCCAACCGTTCCGGATGGCCGACCAGCCGGCGCAGCGGACCCTGGAACGCGAGTACGGCGGTCGCGCCCAGCACGAGGAACGGCACCACCAGCTCGAACGCGCGCGCCGGAGTCGCCAGCAGCAGCGCGCACCCGGCGATCGTGCCGAGGACGGCGGTGGGCAGCAGCGACCACAGCTCCCGCCCGCGCGGCAGGTCCACCCGGCTGCCCGCCACGCTCGCCACGTACCCCGGGAAGACCGACACCGAGTTCGAGACGTTGGCCGCCACCGGCGGCAGGCCGGTGGCGATCATCGCCGGGAACGTGATCAGTGAGCCACCACCGGCCACCGCGTTCACAGTGCCCGCGGCGAGACCGGCGGCGAGCAGGAGCGCGGCGTCGGAGAGATCCATGGTCCCCCGAGGCTAGTCGGTCGGGCGGCGAGCGCGCATCGCGCCAGTTCGGGCGCGCACCGCGCCAGTTCGGGCGCGCATCGCGCCAGTTCGGGGAAGTGGCGGTATCCCGGGCCGGTTGATGCCGCCACCTCCCCGAAGTGGCGGACGAGATGGTGGGCGGGGTGGAAATGGGCGCGGCGGGTGCGTCGTTAGGATGAGGGCGCGACGGACGAGTCGACCGGGCGGTCGCGTCGACGGGCTCCGGCCCGTCGCCGAGGAACGTCCGGACTCCACAGGGCAGGGTGGTTGCTAACGGCAACCCGGGGTGACCCGCGGGACAGTGCCACAGAAAACAGACCGCCGGCCCGTAACGGGACGGTAAGGGTGAAACGGTGGGGTAAGAGCCCACCAGCACCCCGGGTGACCGGGGTGGCTCGGTAAACCCCACCCGGAGCAAGGCCAAGAAAGGGCCGTCACCGCAAGATGACGACCCGCGCAGACGCTTGAGGGCTGCCCGCCCGATGTCTGCGGGTAGGCCGCTGGAGCCTGCCGGCAACGGCAGGCCGAGATGGATGGCCGCCGCCGGTGCGCCTACGGGCGTGCCGGGCACAGAATCCGGCGTACAGGTCGACTCGTCCGTCGCCCACCAGCTCAGAGCTTTGATCAAGGTTCTGAACTGGTTCTAGTAGCGTCGACGGTCGTCGTTGGTCAGCAAGCTCTCGCTGTGCCGACGTCGCCCGTCGTCCCGGCGGTGCTGCCTCCCCGCGGCGTCGTCCAGCCAAACCGGCCGCACGTCGTCGGGATCCTCCGATGGCCGCCGTCTGTACCGGTCACCCGCTATCGGAACTCGTGGATGACCTCGATCGAACCGACGATGTGCGCGTTGAACTCGTCGAGTTCGTCGGCTGCAACCCACAGCATCGGAGCGGCGGATCCGCCGAAGGACCGTGTCGAGTAGCGGCCCAGGAAACCTGTCTGGACGTGGAAGCGGGCCACGTAGCGCACGGGTCCGAACAGGTTCCAGTTCTGCGCAGCCCTGACCGCGAAAGCCTCGTCGAGCATCGGGAAGAAGTGAGTTTGCTCCGGCGACAGTGGCGGCCACCTGCGCCCCCCTGCCTCGCGGACGAGGTCGAGTTCCTGCTGTCCCAGGGGGCGCCACAGCACCGTCGTTACGTCGCTGGTCACGTCGTCCCCGCTGCCGTGGTCGGTCGTCATACCGGACAGTCCCGCCGGATCGAATGGAGGAGCGGAACTGAGCGCGTGACGGAGACTTCGGATCTTGCCACGAGCACCGACCACTGTCAGGCTTCGAAGATGACCTTGCTCAGACTGATCGAGACCACTCCCGGACAGTATTCGCTGTTGCTGGATGCCGGGACCACTCCAGTCGACAGTGTGATCGGGGAGCTTGGTCACGAGCCCAACGGTTACTTCTGGGCAGGCGTCGCGGAGGTTCTTGTCAGCACCGAGGCCCCGACGCTCGAAGGTCGATTCGCCTATGACCCTGAGGCCGGCATGTTCTGCGCCTACGGCACCGACCGAGGCGCGCTGCAAGAGCTGGAGGCCTTGATGAAGGCGGTAGCCACCGGCGGCGAACGTATGCGGCGGCTGGTCAACGACGCCGAAGCGCGCGGGTTCGAGTTCGACGACTGACAGCGGAAGCGGGCGGTTGACGAGGGAGACGTAGCGCTCCACGCGGTGTCCACCCCGGCAACCTCCTCGACGATCGCGAGGCTCTGGCTCCGGAGTGGCCGCCGAATTCGCAGGAGTGCCAGGCGGTCGTGGCGCTAGCATCGGCCACCCGTCACTGTCGCGGCGGGCTCAGGGGAGGAGAGGCGATGGCGGACGTATCGGTCG
The DNA here is from genome assembly GCF_000717585.1 of Micromonospora globosa. NCBI lineage: Bacteria > Bacillati > Actinomycetota > Actinomycetes > Micromonosporales > Micromonosporaceae > Micromonospora > Micromonospora globosa. Next base: position 87,939 of record NZ_JNZR01000024.1, on the reverse strand, counting down.
ATGTGCCGTCGCCCCTGCGTACGTGCATCGCCTTCTGCGAGGTCGAGTGCGTTGTCGGATGCTGCGGGATCGATGCCGTCTCCACGGACCCCGACCTGATCGAGGAATGGTGTCGCCAGGTGGGCTCGGCCGCGGTGATCGAGGCTCGGCTTCAACTCATCGAGCTGATCGAGGTGGTCGAGGACCGCTCCCGATGCGTCGCGTCGGACGTCCTGAACCACCGCACGCATGACGAGGCCGCGCGGCGTGAGTTGCTGGACTTCCTGGCCGCGCTCGACGCCGGACTGGCTGCCGGCGATGCGTCCGTGAGCGGCGCTGACACCTAGGGAGCCGGTGGCCGGTCCGGGAACGGCTGGGTAGCCCGGGGGCCATCAGGACTTGCGATGATCCGGTGATGACCTCCTACGTGTCCCACACCACCGTGGACTGTGCCGACGCCTACGCCCTGTCCCGCTGGTGGGAAGCCGTCCTCGACTACCGGGAGGACCCGGACGATCCGAACGAGCCGGGCCACGAGGAGTGCATGATCTACTCGCGGGACGGGCGGCACCGCCTGCTCTTCATCGAGGTACCGGACGCCAAGCAGGTCAAGAACCGCATCCACCTCGACCTGCGCCCGGTCGAGGGCACGCGCGACGAGGAGTTGGCCCGGCTGACCGACCTGGGCGCGACGGTGGTGGCCGACCGGCGAGAGAGCGACGGCACCGGCTGGGTGGTGCTCGCCGACCCGGAGGGCAACGAGTTCTGCATCCTCCGCAGCGACGCCGAGGTGGCCGCCAGCCGACCGTGACAGGTCCGTCCCACTCCAGCGATCTTGGAGTTGTGGCGCCCGGAACGGCCCTTCCGCGCAGTTCGCGAGGTGCCACAACTCCAAGATCGACGAGTGCCGGAGCGCGGGGCGGTGGGGCGGCGGGGCGGCGGGGCGCCGCGCGGTGGGACGGCGCGGGGCACGGGGGCCGGTGTGGGACGCTGCGGGGGTGATCGAGCTTGCGGACATCCAGGCGGCCGCCGACCGGATCGCCGACGTCGTCGTACACACCCCGACCGTGCCCAGCCCGGGACTGACCGAGCTGCTCGGCGTACCGGTCAACGCCAAGCTGGAGCTGCTGCAACGTACCGGCTCGTTCAAGGCCCGTGGTGCGGCGGCCAAGCTGCTCGCGCTCGACGAGGCGGAGCGGGCGGCCGGAGTGGTAGCGGTCAGCGGTGGCAACCACGGCATCGCGGTCGCGGTGATGGCCGGCGCGCTCGGGGTGGCGGCGACAGTGGTCATGCCCCGGACGGCGCCCGCCCGCGCGGTCGAGGTGGCCCGCGCCGCGGGGGCGGACGTGCGCCTGACCGAGGACATGGCCGGCGCGTTCGCGCTGATGAACCGGCTGCGGGACGAGGGCGTCACGCTGCTGCACCCGTTCGACGATCCGATTGTGCTGGCCGGGCAGGGCACTGTCGGGCTGGAGTTCGCCGACGACGCCGGTGAGCTGACCGACGTGCTGGTCAGCATCGGCGGTGGCGCGCTGATCTCGGGCGTGGCGGCGGCGCTGCGGGCGCGGCGGCCGGGGGTACGGATTTGGGGCGTCGAGACCGAGGGCGCGCAGGCGATGTCGCAGGCGCTGGCGAAGGGCGGCCCGGTCGAGGTGCCGCTGTCGTCGATCGTCACCACGCTCAGCGCGCCGAGCGTCTCGCAGCTCACCTATGACCATGTGACCGCGCTGGTCAGCGACGTCCTCGTGGTCTCCGACGCCGAGGCGGTGCGGGGCACGCTGGAGCTGGCCGAGCACGCCAAGGTGTGGGCCGAGCCCGCCGCCGGGTGCCTGCTGCCTGCCGCCCGCCGGGTGGTCGAGCGGGTGGGCGCCGACGCCCGGATCGGCCTGGTGGTCTGCGGCGGCAACGCCACGGTGGCCGACGTGACCGCGTGGGCCGGCCGCTTCGGCCTCTGACCCGCCGCGCCGCGACTGCCGCGGCAAGCGCGCGACCGCGCCGCGCGACCGCCGCGCCACACGAACGACAGAACCCGGGGGTACGCCGGCCGCCTCCGGTCCGGACGGGTGGGACCGGGACGACCGGCGTACGTCAGGACGTGGCCGGGCTGACGCCGTCGAGCAGTTCGGCGAGCCGGGCCGCGGTCGTCGGGGCGTGCAGGTGCAGCCGCGCCACGTTGATGGTGTCCGTGCCGACCACGGCGAGCAGCGCCTCTCCGTTGATCGCGTACACGCTGAGGTAGCCGCCCGCGTTGCGTACCGTGGACTGCTGGAAGTCGCCCTGTCCGAGCCGGAACCCGACCTGGCGGCCGAGTCCGTACGTGGTGGCGGCGAGCGCGGCCAGGTCGTCCGGGTCGGCGCCGTTCTGCAGGTTGTGCGTGACGAGCAGGCCGTCGACGCCGCCGAGGACGCAGCCGTGCACGCCGGGGATCTGCAACCGCAGCGCGGAGAGTTCCTGGGCGATGGCCGGGTACGGCAGCGCCGGGTTGCCGGCCAGCGACTGTGGAAGCGCCCGTGGTGGCGGCAGGGTGCCGGCTTGGGCGCGCGTACGGCGGGGGAGGTCGTCCACCCGGCTCACAGTTCCAGGCTCTCCTCGATCGTGCGCAGTTGGTGCCGCGCCATCGCGAGGTTGGCCCGGCTCTTGCTCACCATCAGGTAGAGGAACAGGCCCTTGCCGGTGCGGTTGCTCAGCGGGCGGATCAGGTGGTACTGGCTGCCGAGCGTGATCAGGATGTCCTCGATCTCGTCGTCGAGCTTGAGCATCTCGATGGTGCGCAGCTTGGCGCGTACGACGTCGGTGTTGCCGGCGGCGGCGACCGTCAGGTCGATCTCGCCGGTGCCGCCGGCGACGCCGAGGGTCATGCCACTTGTGTAGTCGACGAGCGCGGCCCCGATCGCGCCGTCGATGTTCATCGCGTTCTTCAGCGCGATGTCAAGGTTGCCCACGATTTTCTCTCCCCAGCTCGGGTCGCTGTCCGCTGGAAGCGCGACAGCGGATTCGTCCGTCGAGGCTCGCATATGGAGTCGCGCGACGCACCCGGGCCACCGGTGATCCACCTGAGCGGGCCCTGCCGGACCGGCCACCGGTTCCGCCGAAGGGGACACACCGTCCCATTGTCGATCACCGTTCGTCCTGCTACCTCGGGTGCACCCGCCCTATGTAGAGTTCCGATAGAGTGCCGCTGTGCGACTGACCATCCCGGTGGCGAAGGTGCTCTCGGCGCTGCTCGCCGAGCCCGAGGCGCCGCGTTACGGCCTCGACCTGATGCGGCTCACCGGCCTGCCCAGCGGGACGCTCTACCCGGTGCTGCACCGTCTCCAGGCGGCGGGCTGGCTCGCCGCCGACTGGGAGGACGTCGACCCGGTGACCGCCGGCCGCCCGGCCCGCCGCTACTACCGCCTCACCGGCGAGGGCATCCGGTCGGCCCGGCTGGCGCTGGCCGAGCTGCGTGCCCTCGTACCCTCCGAACGTGCCGGCGGCGCGGACCCGGCCGGGGCGCCGGCGTGGTGACCCGGCGGGTGGCGGCGCTGCTGCTGCGGGTCGCGGTACGCCGGTGGCCGGCGGAGCTGCGTGCCGGCCTGGCCCGGGAGTGGGCCGCCGAGCTGCACGAGCTGGCCCGCACCGGCCGCCGCTGGGGGATGCTCCGGTTCGCCGCGAGCCTGGCGGCCCGCCGGGCGGCCACACCACTGACCGGCCGGGCCGGGTCGCGGCGGCTGGGGCGTACCGCAGGGGTGTTGCTGCTCGCGCCGCCGGCCTGCGTCGCGGTGCTCGTGCTCGCCGGCGCGGTGATGGCCCTGACCCACGGGTGGCTGGAGATGCGCGTGCCGTGGGCCGCCGCCGCGCAGCTGCCGACCTGGTCGGCGCTCACCGCGCTGCTCGGCACGGCGCTCGCGCTCGGAGTCACCCGGGCCGCACGCCGGACCGTACGCGTGGGGGCGCTGCCCACCGCGCTCGGCGTGGTGCTGCCGATCGCCGCGACGGTGACCGCGACGCTCGCGCTGCTCGCCGCGCGAGGTGAGAGCCGGGTGTGGGAGACGGTGCCCGGGCTGCTGCTCTGGCTGGCGCTGCTGACGGCGGCGCTCTGGACCGCCGGGGCGCTGGCCCGCCAGGGCCGGGTCCGGCTCGCGTGGTCGGCCGGGCTGCTCGGCGCGCTGGTGGCGGCCGACGCGGCGGTGGTGCTCGCGGTGGTCACCTCGATCCCGGCCACCGCGCCGGTGGCGGACGGCCTGCCGCCGGACGCGGTGGACCGGATCTCCGCGCCGCTCTGGCTGTTCACCTGCTGGACCGACTCGTCGTTCGGGCTGCCCCGGCCGACCGGGTGGGAACGGTTCCTCATCACCGACCGGGTGCTCGTCGAGCCGATGTTCCATCTGGCCTGCACGCCCTACGCCCTCGCGTACGCGATCGCGGCGGCCCGCCCGGCGCCCGCCGCCGTACCCGGTCCGGAGCCCGTCCCGGCACCCGCCTGACGGTCAAGCGTTCCAGCTCAGCGCCCGGCCGGCCCGCTCGTAGTGCCCGGCCAGTTCGGCGTCGATCCGCGCGGCGCGCGTCCCGTCTCCACCCGCCAGGTGCCCGGCCCGTGGCCGCCGCGTACCGCGTTGCGTACCGCCGTGGCCACCGAGCCGGTCCGCAGCAGCGTGTCCAGCAGCCGCGACAGCGCCCAGGACGCCAGGTGCCCCAGCCGCTCGCCGACCATCACCAGCAGCCCGCCGCCGTCGGACCCGCCCCGGGGCCGGAACAGGTCGGCGGCGTTGCCGAGCATGGTCAGCGCCGGCTGGGTCACCGGCCCACGGCGGACGTCGTCGTTGACGAAGTGGCCCAGCTCGTGGCCGAGCAGCGCGACCCGCGCCGGCCCGTCCAGGGCGCCCCACAGCGGCAGCCCGAGGCCGAGCACACGCCGCCGGCGCAGCCCCACCGACGTCGCGTACGCGTTGATGCCGCCGTCGACGCCGATCACGTGCGGCGTCGGCGCGCCCACCGCCGTGGCCACCTCCCGGACCAGGGCGTGCAGCTCCGGCGCCTCCCGTTCGGTGAGCACGTCCAGGTCCCGGTCGAGCCGGCCGAAACGCGGCCGCAGCGCCACCGCGAGCGCGATGAGCGCCACGCCGCCGACCACGGCGAGGTTCGGGAAGGGGTACGCGAACAGCAGCCACACCCCGTTCGGACGAGGGCGGGCATGTCCGGGGTCTTCCGCCGTTCCCCGCCGCAACCGCCCCGACCAGGTCTAATGTGGAGAAGGACGTGACTATTTGTGCCGTTCCGGTGGCGGCCGGGCGGTTCCCGGTGCACAGTGATCGCATGAGCGACGACGGAAGTGGTGGGCACTACTACTGGTGCACGCGACACCACCGGGTCGAGACCGATGCCGACGTGTGCCCCGCCAAGCACGTTCTCGGACCGTACGCCTCAGCCGCCGACGCGGACAACGCCCTGCAGACAGTGCGGGAGCGTAACGACGCGTGGGACGCCGAGGACGCCCGTTGGGCCGGGGAGGGCCGCTAGACGGCGCGGGAGGGCCCGCGTCGAGGTGATCCGTGCTCCGCGAGGGCGAGAGCACGTCCCCAGGAAAGGGAACCGAGATGGCCGAAGCACAGCAGGCCACCCGCCCGGCCGCGAAACGGACGACCGCGAAGAGGACCGCCGCGGGCAGGACGACGACGGTCACCAAGGCGTCGCCGAACGCCTCGGGCGCCGGCGCCGGACGGACACCGGCGAAGAAGGCGGCGGCCAAGAAGGCGGCCGCCAGGAAGGTCGTGTCGGCGGCTCGTAAGGCGCCGGCCACCAAGGCCACCACCAGCAGGACGACGGCGAAGAAGACCGCCGCTCGTACGGCGCCGGCCGGCCGGGCCACCGCCAAGACCGCGCCGGCGAAGAAGACCACGGCGAAGAAGGCGACCGCGACGAAGACCACAGCGGCCAAGAAGACGGCGGCGAAGAAGACCACAGCGGCCCGGAAGACCACGACGCCCCGGACCACCGCGACGCCCCGGACCACCGCGACCGCGAAGAAGGCGCCGGCCCGCAAGACGACGGCGGCGAAGAAGACGACGACGGCGGCCAAGAAGACCACCGGCGCGCGGAAGGTCACCTCGGCGGCGAAGAAGACGACCGCCGCCAAGAAGACCACAGCGGCGAAGAAGACCACAGCCTCGACGCGTCCCACGGCGCGCAAGGCGGCGGCGAAGAAGGCGCCCGCCCGCAAGACCACCACCGCGCGCAAGACCACCACGACGGCGAAGAAGACCACCGCCGCGAAGAAGGCGCCGGCCCGCAAGAGCACCGCAGCCAAGAGCACCACCGCACGTAAGGCGCCGGCCCGCCGCGCCTGACGCCGCGGACACCGCTCCCTCCCGGGGAGCGGAACGTGCGGGGCGCTGTCAGGATTGACCGCGTGGTGATCCGACGCGTACTGGCGCCCCGTATCGACTTCGGCGCGCTGCGCCGCGAGCTGGGACTGCCCGAGGGCTTCCCGGCCGCGGCGCAGCGCGAGGCCGACCTGGCGGCCGCCGCGCCGCCGCCCGCAGTCGCCGACCGGACCGACATCCCGTTCGTCACCGTCGACCCGGCGACCTCGCGCGACCTCGACCAGGCCATGCACCTCACCCGCCGTCCCGGCGGCGGCTACCGCGTCCGGTACGCGATCGCGGACGTCCTGACCCACGTACGCCTCGGCGGTGACCTGGAGGCCGAGACGTGGCGCCGGGGTCAGACGGTCTACCTGCCCGACGGCAACGTGCCGCTGCACCCGCACACGCTCAGCGAGGGGGCGGCCAGCCTGCTGCCCGACGCCGACCGGGCCGCCGTGCTCTGGACCGTCGACCTGGACGCCGACGGCGGCACCGCCGCGGTCACGCTGGAGCGGGCGCTGGTGCGCAGCCGGGCCAAGCTCGACTACGGCGGCGTGCAGCGCGACGCCGACGCCGGACGGCTGCCCGAGCCGATCGCCCTGCTGCCCGAGATCGGGGCGCTGCTCACCGCGCGGGGCCTGAGCCGGGGCGCGATCAACCTGCCGCTGCCCGAGCAGGACGTCGAGCCCGACGGCGACGGGTGGCGGCTGGTGCTGCGCGGCCCCGGCCCGATGGAGGAGCACAACGCGCAGATCTCGCTGCTGACCGGGATGGCCGCGGCCGACATCATGCTGGCCGGCCGGATCGGGCTGCTGCGCACCATGCCGCGCCCCCGCCCGGAGGCGGTCGAACGGCTGCGGCTCGCCGCCGGCCCGCTCGGCGTGCCCTGGCCGGACGGCACACCCGTGGGTCAGGTGCTCGACGGGCTGGACACCTCCCACCCCCGGGTGGCCGCCTTCGTCGACCAGGCCGCCGAGCTGATGCGCGGCGCCGCGTACACCTCGTTCGACGGTGACCTGCCCGAGCAGCCCGAGCACGGCGGGGTGGCGGCCGCGTACGCGCACGTCACGGCGCCGCTGCGACGGCTCGCCGACCGCTACGCCACCGAGGTCTGCCTGGCGCTGCACGAGGGCCGCGAGGTGCCCGAGCAGGTCCGGGCCGCGCTGCCGAAACTGCCCGAGGTGATGGCCGCGACCGATCGCGCCGCGGGCGCCGCCACCCGCGGCGCTGTGGAACTGGCCGAGGCGGTGCTGCTCGCGCACCGGGTGGGGGAGACGTTCGAGGCGGCGGTGCTCGACGTGGACGAACCGCGTCCGGCGGGTAACGGCCGTCCCGGCCGTCCGCCCGGCGGCACGATCGCGCTCGACGAGCCGCCGGTGCGCGCCCGCTGTACCGGTGAGCTGCCGCTGGGCGAACGCGTCCGGGTACGCCTCACCGCCGCCGACCCGGCCCAGCGCCGGGTCGCCTTCGAACGGGCGTGACCAGCGCGGCGATTGTCACAGCATCGGGATGCACCGCTCGCGGCCCCGCTTTGCGAGGATGAGCGCATGGCTTACGACGCGACCACGCTGCCCGACGTCTCCGGGCTGACCGTCGGCATCATCGGTGGCACCGGCGACCAGGGACGGGGTCTCGCCTACCGGTTCGCCCGGGCCGGGCAGACCGTGCTGATCGGCTCCCGCACCGCCGAGCGGGCCACCCAGGCCGCCGCCGAGATCGCCGCCCTGCCCTACGTACCGGAGGGTGCCGTCGTCTCCGGCGGCGACAACGAGGACGTCGCCCGGCGCAGCGACGTGGTGATCGTGGCGGTGCCGTGGGACGGGCACGCGGCCACAGTCGCCGCGCTCGCCGGACCGCTGGCCGGCAAGATCGTGGTGGACTGCGTCAACCCGCTCGGCTTCGACAAGCAGGGCCCGTACGCGCTCACCGTCGCCGAGGGCAGCGCCGTTCAGCAGGCCGCCGCACTGCTGCCCGAGTCCCGGGTCTGCGCCGCGTTCAACCACGTCAGCGCGCCGCTGCTGGCCGACCCGGAGATCGACCGGATCGACCTGGACGTGCTGATCTGCACCGAGGACCGGGAACTGGCGGGCGTGGTCGGCGCGCTGGCCGCGCGGATCCCCGGCATGCGGGGCATCTACGCCGGGCGGCTGCGCAACGCCCACCAGATCGAGGCGTTCACCGCGAACCTGATCGCGATCAACAAGCGCTACAAGGCGCACGCCGGCATCCGGGTCACCGACCTCTGACGCGTCGCGCCGCCGTCGCGGCGGCGCGTGTTAAAAAGGGGCCCCTTCTCTACGCCAGGCGTTAAGAAGGGGCCCTTCCTTACACCTCAGAAGGTGTGCTCGGCCGCGGGGAACTCGCCGCCGCGTACCTCGTCGGCGAACCGGCGGGTGGCGTCGGTGAGCGCTCCCGCCAGGTCGGCGTACCGCTTCACGAAGCGCGGCGCCCGGCCGGTCCGCAACCCGGCCATGTCCTGCCAGACCAGCACCTGCCCGTCGGTGTCCGGGCCGGCCCCGATGCCGACGGTGGGGATGGGCAGCTCGGCGGTGACCCGCTTGGCCACCTCACCCGGCACCATCTCCAGCACCACCGCGAACGCGCCCGCCTCGGCCACCGCCCGCGCGTCGGCGAGCACCTCCTCGGCGGCCTCGCCCCGGCCCTGCACCCGGTAGCCGCCGAGCGTGTGCTCGCTCTGCGGGGTGAAGCCGATGTGCGCCATCACCGGGATGCCGGCACCGGTGATCGCCTCGATCTGGGCGGCGCAGCGCCGCCCGCCCTCCAGCTTCACCACGTGGCAGCCGCCCTCCTTCATGAACCGCACAGCGGTGCGCAGCGCCTGCGCCGGCCCCTCCTCGTACGAGCCGAACGGCAGGTCACCGACGATCAGCGAGTGCTTCGTGGCCCGTACCACGGCACGCACCAGCGGCAGCAGCTCCTCGGCGGTCACCGGCAGCGTGGTCTCGTAGCCGAAGACGTTGTTCGCCGCCGAGTCGCCGACCAGCAGCACCGGGATCCCCGCCTGGTCGAAGATCGAGGCCGTGTACTGGTCGTACGAGGTCAGCATCGCCCACCGCTCGCCGCGCTCCTTGGCGGCGATCAGGTCGCGGGTGCGTACCCGCCGGGTGGCCGGCCCGCCGTAGAGGGCGGCCACCTCGGCCGGGGTGGACTCCACCATGACAATCTCCTTCCTCGAGGCCGCGCACGCGGTCCCCGGGTTCCCCGCGATCGTCGCACCGGGCGGCGGGCCGCGGGCAGGTCGGAGTGGAGGATGTCACTCCCCGGCCCGGGGGAGCGGTCAGCCGTCCTCGCGCCACCGGTTGGTGATCGGCAGCCGCCGGTCCCGCCCGAACGCCTTCATGGAGATCTTGGTGCCGGGCGCGGACTGCCGTCGCTTGTACTCGGCGGTATCCACCATCCGCAGCACCTTGTCCACCACGGCCGGGTCGTGGCCGGACTCGACCAGGCCGTCACGGCCCAGGTCGCCGTCGACGTAGCCGATCAGGATCGGGTCGAGCACGTCGTAGTCGGGCAGCGTGTCGCTGTCGAGCTGGCCGGGGCTCAGCTCGGCCGACGGCGGCTTGCCGATCGAGTTCTCCGGGATCGGCGGCGTCTGCCCGCGCCGCACCGCGTCCGTGTTGCGCCACTTCGCCAGCCGCCACACGAGCGTCTTCCAGACGTCCTTGACCGGGTTGTATCCGCCCACCGAGTCGCCGTAGAGCGTCGAGTAGCCCACCGCCAGCTCGCTCTTGTTGCCGGTGGTGAGCACCAGGTGGCCCTCCTGGTTCGACAGCGCCATCAGGATCACGCCGCGTACCCGGGCCTGGAGGTTCTCCACCGCCACCCCGGACAGCGACATGTTCGCCAGGAACGTGTCCACCATCAGCTGGATCGGCTCGACCCGGTAGTCCAGGCCGGTGCGCTTCGCCAGGTCCTCGGCATCGGTGCGGGAGTGCTCGGAGGAGTGCTGGCTGGGCATCGAGACGCCGACGACCCGCTCCGGGCCCACCGCGTCCACCGCGATGGCCGCCGCCACCGCCGAGTCGATGCCACCGGACAGGCCCAGCACCACCGAGGGGAAGCGGTTCTTGTCGATGTAGTCGCGCAGGCCCAGCACCAGCGCGTGCCACACCTCGGCCTCGTCGGCGACCGGCTCGATGATCCCGCCGTCCGCAGCCGGACCGGACGGGGCGGCCGGGATCGCCGGGATCTCGTGGCGGGCCACCCGCATCCCGTCGGCCGGCGCGACGGTCCCGCCCGGCGCCCCGGTCGCCGCCGGCAGTTCCAGGTCGTGCACCAGCAGGTGCTCGACGAACTGCGGCGCCCGGGTCAGCAGCGTGCCGTCCGCGGCGACGACCATCGAGTCGCCGTCGTAGACCAGCTCGTCCTGGCCGCCGACCATGTTCACGTACGCGATGGCGGCCCCGGCCTCGGCGGCGCGTCGGCGCACCAGCGGCAGTCGCACGTCGTCCTTGTTCAGCTCGTACGGCGAGCCGTTGATGCTCAGCACCAGCCCGACGCCCGCCTCCCGGGCCACCGCGAACGGCCCGCCGGCCTGCCACAGGTCCTCGCAGATGGTCAGCGCCACGTCCACCCCGCCGACGCGCACCACTGTCAGCGTGTCACCGGAGACGAAGTAGCGGTCCTCGTCGAAGACGCCGTAGTTGGGCAGATGGTGCTTGAAGTAGGTGGCCACCACCTCGCCCCGGTGCAGCACCGCCGCCGCGTTGCGGGCGCCCCGGCCCGGTTCCGCGTCCGAGCTGACCTGGGGAGGGCCGTCCGCGTCCAGGTAGCCGACCAGGACCGGCAGGTCACCGAGGCCGTCGGCGGCCAGGTCGGCGGCGAGCCGGTGCAGCGCGGCGCGGGACGCGGCCACGAACGAGCGGCGGAACACCAGGTCCTCGACGGGGTAACCGGTGAGCATCAGCTCGGGGAACAGGACGAGCTGGGCGCCGGCGTCGGCGGCCTGACGGGTCCACGAGCGGACCAGGCCGGCGTTTCCGGCGAGGTCGCCTACCGTCGGGTTGACCTGGCACAGGGCGAGACGCAGGGTGGGCATGCGTTTATCTTCCCCCAGCCGTCCGGGCCGAATCCGACAGGTCGCGGGAGACCGGGGCGGCGCAGCGCGCGTCCCGCCCGGCCGGACACGGCGGGACGGCCGGCCGGGGAAGGCGTAACGTCGGCGTAACGAGCCCGGTGGAGACTGGGCGGTCAGGCCGGGCCGGCCCGACCGGTGCGGACGTACGTGTCACGAGGGGTGGAAGTGGACCGTCAGCAGGAGTTCGTCCTCCGCACGCTGGAAGAGCGGGACATCCGTTTCGTCCGGCTGTGGTTCACCGATGTGCTCGGCACGCTCAAGAGCGTCTCGGTGGCCCCGGCGGAGCTGGAGGCGGCCTTCGAGGAGGGCATCGGCTTCGACGGCTCAGCGATCGAGGGCTTCGCCCGGGTGTTCGAGTCGGACATGGTGGCCATGCCGGACCCGACCACGTTCCAGGTCTTCCCGTTCGAGGGCGGGGTCAGCGGCGAGAGCGCCCGGATGTTCTGCGACATCATGCTGCCCGACGGCAGCCCGTCCTGGGCCGACCCGCGGCACGTGCTGCGCCGGATGCTCTCCCGGGCGGCCGACAAGGGCTTCACCTTCTACACCCACCCGGAGATCGAGTTCTTCCTGCTGGAGAACGGTCCGCAGGACGGCTCGGTGCCCACCCCGGTGGACACCGGCGGCTACTTCGAGCACACCACGCACGCCGTCGCGCGGGACTTCCGCCGCCAGGCCGTGCTGGCGCTGGAGCGGATCGGCATCTCGGTGGAGTACAGCCACCACGAGGTCGCCCCGGGCCAGCAGGAGATCGACCTGCGCTACGCCGACGCGCTCACCACCGCCGACAACATCATGACGTTCCGGCACGTGGTGAAGGAGGTCGCGCTCTCCACCGGCGTGCAGGCCAGCTTCATGCCGAAGCCGTTCACCGACCAGCCGGGCAGCGGCATGCACACGCACCTGTCGCTGTTCGAGGGGGAGCGCAACGCGTTCCACGACGCCGGCGACCCGATGAAGCTCTCCAAGGTCGCGAAGTCGTTCATCGCCGGGCTGCTCACCCACGCCCGGGAGTACACCGCCGTCACCAACCAGTGGGTCAACTCGTACAAGCGGCTGTTCCCGCAGGCGCTGCCGGACCGGATCACCGAGAGCCCCGCGTACGTCTGCTGGGGTCACCTGAACCGGTCCGCGCTGGTGCGGGTGCCCGCGTACGGCAAGCCGAACTCGGCCCGGGTCGAGGTCCGCTCGCTGGACTCCGCGACCAACCCCTACCTGGCGTTCGCGGTGATGCTCGGCGCCGGCCTCAAGGGCATCGAGGAGGGCTACGAGCTGCCCCCGGGCGCCGAGGACGACGTCTGGTCGCTGAGCAGCGCCGAGCGCCGCGCCATGGGGTACGAGGCGCTGCCGGAGAACCTGGCCGAGGCGATCGACGTGATGGCCGGTTCGGAGCTGGTGGCCGAGGTGCTCGGCGAGCACGTCTTCGACTTCTTCCTGCGCAACAAGCGCTCCGAGTGGGAGCAGTACCGCCGCGAGGTCACCCCGTACGAGCGGCAGCGCTACCTCTCGCTCTAGATCACGCTGGCGCGGTGCCGCTATCGTCTGCGGCACCGCCCCGGCACCACCGCCGGGCGGCGTGAGCCGGGGAGGCGTTGGTGCTGGGAGATCTGCTCGACGGGGCGTGGCAGAGCATCGTGTTCGGGATGGTCGGGGTCGCCCTGATGGCCGCCGGATTCCTGCTCGTCGATCTGCTCACCCCGGGCAAGCTGCGGGAGCTGATCTGGGTGCGCCGCAACGGCAACGCCGCGCTGCTGCTCGCCGCCAACCAGCTCGGCATCGCCGGCATCGTCTTCACCGCCGTGCTGACCAGCTACAGTTCGTTCACCAAGGGGCTCGCGTCCACTGTGGTGTTCGGGCTGGTCGGCCTGTTGGTGATGGCGCTGGCGTTCCTGGTGCTGGACCTGCTCACCCCGGGCAAGCTGGGCGACGTCATCGCCGCCGACGAGCCGCACCCGGCGGCCCGGGTCAGCGCCGCCACCCACTTCGGCGCCGCGCTGATCGTCTGCGCCTGCATCGCCTGAGGGGTGTCGTACCCCCGGGTTAGCGTCCGGGGGTGAACCGCACCGACCGCCTCTACGCCCTGGTCGAGGAGCTGCGGGCGGTCTCGCCGCGCCCGCGCAGCGCGTCCTGGCTGGCCCGCCGCTTCGAGGTGAGCACCCGCACCGTCGAGCGCGACATCTCCGCGTTGCAGGGCGCCGGGGTGCCGATCTGGGCCGAGCCGGGCCGCGCCGGCGGCTACGTGGTCGACCGGGCGCGCACGTTGCCGCCGGTCAACCTGACACCGGCCGAGGCGGTGGCGATGGCCGTCGCGCTGCACCGGCTCGGCGGCTCACCGTTCGCCCCGGCGGCCGGCGCCGCGCTGCGCAAGCTGGTCGCGGTGATGCCGCCCGCCGCGGTGGCCGAGGCGCACCGCCTCGCCGGCCGGGTGCACCTGGTCGGCGACGGGCCGGGCACACCCGTCCCGGCCGCCGTCGCCGACGCGGTCGCCGCCGGGCGGGTCCTGCGCCTGCGGTACGCCGACCGCGGCGGTGCCGATTCGGCGCGCGACGTGGAGCCGCTGGCCTACCTGGGCAACTCGGTGCACTGGTACCTGGTCGCCTGGTGCCGGCTGCGCGACGGTCTGCGCTGTTTCCGCACCGACCGGATCCTGTCGGTGCATCCGCTGGCCGAGCCGGTGACCCGGGAGTTGCGTCCCGGCGACCTCGACGTGCCGGTCGACCGGGTGCGCCCGCTCACCCTGGTCTGATCCGGGTGGAAACACCGACAGGACGCTGTCGTGGCCCGATACGAGGCTGAATCCTGACGACGTCGGCCGACCGCCGGCGCGAACCTCAGGAGGAAGCATGTCCAGCACGCCCGTGACCTGGTTCGAGATCGGCTCCGACCGCCCGGACGAGGCGCAGCGGTTCTACTCCGAGCTGTTCGGCTGGAGTTTCGACGAGCAGGGCGGCCCGAGCGGGTCGTACCGGCAGACGACGGCCGGCGGTGAGCGGGGGATCGGCGGCGCGATCCGGGACACGGACACCGGCAACTACGCGATCTTCTACGCCGAGGTGGCGGACGTGCCGGAGACCTGCCGCCGGGCGGAGGCGACCGGCGGCACCGTTCTGACGGCGCCGGTGACCACGCCGACCGGTCTGGTGCGTGCCCTGTTGCGCGACCCGTCGGGCAACCTGCTCGGCGTGTTCACCCCGCCCGCCGAGGGCTGAGCGCCGCGCCCTTGCTCCCGGCCCGGCCGGTCGCCGGCCGGGAGCAAGTCGTTGCGGGCCGTGCAATCCGTTACGCCCGTGTCTACTGTGAACCACTGGTTTCGTGGAATCGAAGCTGGTAACTTCCTGGCACCACGCGTCGCAAGTTCTTGCAACGCCTTCATCCCCTTGCGCCCGTCGTGCGGGCGTGGGTGTCAGGAGAGCGCCATGAGGGGCACCACCACCAACCGCCGCCGGTGGGGAGCGTTCGCGCTCGCCGCCGGCGTGCTCGCCGCGCTGCTGCCGTTCACCGCCGCCGCGGCGGCGAACACCGTCACCGTCTACTACCAGCCACCGGCCGCCTGGGGCACGTCCGTCAACATCCACTACGGCGTGGACGGGCAGGCATGGACGCCGGTGCCCGGCGTGCCGATGGACACCGCCTGCGCCGGCTGGCGTCGCAAGACCGTCGACCTGGGCGCTGCCACCGGCGCCCAGGTCGTCTTCACCAACGGCAGCGGCGTCTGGGACAACAACAACGGCGCCAACTACCGCCTCGGCGCCGGCACCGTGACCGTCGCCGGCGGCCGGATCGGCACGGGCGACCCGTGCGCCACCCCGCCGCCGTCCGGCACCCCGACTCCGAGCCCGTCCACCACTGTCGCGCCGAGCCCGACGCCGGGGAACACCGCCGAGGTCTGGTACCACCTCACGCCGCGCGGCTGGACCGCCGCGAACCTGCACTACCGGCCCGCCGGCGGCGCCTGGACCACCGCCCCGGGCGTCGCCATGGAGACGCGCTGCGCCGGCTGGGCCCGCCGGATCGTCGACCTCGGCACGGCCACCGGCCTGACCGCCGCGTTCAACAACACCGCCGGCGCCTGGGACAACAACGGCGGCGCGGACTACACCCTGGGCGCGGGGCGCAGCGTCGTCGACAACGGCCGGGTCACCGCCGCCGCCGCGGACCCGTGCGCGCCGGTCACCCCGGACACCACCCCGCCGTCCACGCCGGGCGGCCTCACCGCCGTCGCCGACGGGCTGGCGGTCACCCTGACCTGGACCGCCGCCACCGACGACCGGGGCGTCACCGGGTACGAGCTGACCCGCACCGGGGGAGCCGGCGGCACCACGGTCACCAGCGCCACCACCCGGCACGTCGCGTACGACCTGCGGCCCGGCACCGCGTACACCTGGACCGTGCGGGCCCTGGACGCGGCCGGCAACCGGTCGGCGGCGAGTGCGCCCGCCTCCGCGACCACCGGCACCCCGCAGACCGGCGGCGCCCCGCTCGGCGGCGACCCGCGCGAGGACACCATCTACTTCGTGATGACCGCCCGGTTCGCCGACGGCGATCCCACGAACAACCGCGGCGGCAGCCAGCACGTCGCCTCCGGCAACGCGGCCAACGACGACCCGATGTTCCGGGGCGACTTCAAGGGGCTGGTCGACAAGCTCGACTACATCAAGGCGCTCGGCTTCTCAGCGCTCTGGATCACCCCGGTCGTGCTCAACCGGTCCGACTACGACTTCCACGGCTACCACGGCTGGGACTTCTACCGGGTGGACCCGCGGCTGGAGAGCGCGGGCGCCTCCTACCAGGACCTGATCAACGCCGCGCACGCCAAGGGCATAAAGATCTTCCAGGACGTGGTCTACAACCACAGCTCCCGGTGGGGCGCCAAGGGCCTGTTCACGCCCACCGTCTACGGCACCCGCGACGACCAGTGGAAGTGGTACTACGACCAGCCGCAGGCCGGCCGGGAGTACGACCCGATGGTCGAGGCGACCGGGAACGACCCGGCGCTCACCCCGGCGCAGAACGCCAAGGCCAAGGGCCGGCCCTACAACGGCGACGTGTGGTCGTCCGCTGCGCCGGCCGGCAACCAGTGCCTGAACTGGGGTACGCCGACCGGCGGGCGCAGCCCCGAGGGCTACACGCTCTACCAGTGCCAGTGGCCGGTCCCGACCACCAAGCTCTTCCCCGCCGACAAGTACCACCAGTGCTGGATCGGCAACTGGGAGGGCGAGGACTCACGCAGTTGCTGGCTGCACGAGGACCTGGCCGACTTCAACACCGAGAACGCCGCCGTGCAGCAGTACCTGATCGACGCGTACAACCGGTTCATCGACATGGGTGTGGACGGCTTCCGGATCGACACCGCCGTGCACATCCCCCGGGTCACCTGGAACCGGCGCTTCCTGCCCGCCATCCAGCAGCACGCGGTCGCCCGGTTCGGCGAGAAGGGCAAGGACTTCTACGTCTTCGGCGAGGTGGCCGCGTTCGTCAACGACAAGTGGAACCGCGGCTCGGTCAACCACTCCGCGCAGTTCTACACCTGGAAGGAGCGCAAGGAGTACAGCCCGGACGACGTCCGCGCCGCGATCGAGCAGTACGACCACGAGCAGCTGCTCGGCCCGAACGGGCAGCCGACCACCGACAACGCGTTCCTGCGCGGCAACACGTACCACGCGCCGGACCGCTCGCAGTTCTCCGGCATGAACGTCATCGACATGCGGATGCACATGAACTTCTCCGACGCCGGCAACGCGTTCGGCAACGGGAAGGACTCCGACGACAGCTACAACGACGCCACGTACAACGTGGTCTACGTCGACAGCCACGACTACGGGCCGAACAAGTCCTCCACCCGGTACACCGGCGGCACCGACGCCTGGGCGGAGAACATGAGCCTGATGTGGACGTTCCGCGGCATCCCGACGCTCTACTACGGTTCGGAGATCGAGTTCCGCAAGGGCGCCCGGATCGACTGCGGGCCGACCTGCCCGCTCGCCACCACCGGACGGGCCTACTACGGCGACCACCTGGCCGGCAGCGTCACCGCCGCCGACTTCGGGGTGGTCGGCTCGGCCGGCGGGGCGGTGGCCACCACGCTCGCCCAGCCGCTGGTCAAGCACGTGCAGCGGCTCAACCTGATCCGGCGGGCAGTGCCGGCCCTGCAGAAGGGGCAGTACTCGACCGAGGGTGTGAGCGGCGCGATGGCGTACAAGCGGCGCTTCACCCAGGGCACGGTGGACAGCTTCGCGCTGGTCACCGTGTCCGGCGGCGCCACGTTCCGCGGGGTGCCGAACGGCCGGTACGTGGACGCGGTCACCGGCGACGTGAAGACGGTCACCGACGGCACGCTCACCGCCGCGGCCGGCGGCAAGGGCAACCTCCGGGTCTACGTGCTCGACCTGCCCGGCAACCCGGCGCCGGGCAAGATCGGCGCGGACGGACCGTACCTGCGCTGACACGGGCGCGGCGGGGTGGCGGTGCGAGTGCACCACCACCCCGCCGCGGTCCGAGGGGATCAGGCGTGGGTGGCCCCGCCGGGCGCCGGCCAGGAGGAGGGAACGGCCGGTGAGGGGCGGCGGGGCCACCGCGTCACTTGCCGCCCTGGCCCTCCTGCTCGGCCTCGGCGCCCTGGTCGGCCTTGCCCTCCGGGCCGCCCTTGTCGCCACCCTTGCCGTGGTGGCCGGGCCTGCCGTCCGGGCCGCCCTTGCCCGGGCCCGGGAACACGCCCGCCTCGGCGGCCTTGAGCACCGCGTCGGCCTGCTCCTGGGTGAGCTTGCCGTCGGTGACGGCCTGGTCCAGCCGCTCCTTCAGCGCGGCCTGCCGGTCCTCGGTCGACGGCCGCTCCGGCCGCTCCGGGCGATCGCCCTGGCGCTGCTCGTGCAGCTTCTCCAGCGCCGCGGTGACCTTGTCGGTCGAGACGCCCAGCTCCTTGGCGAGCGCCTCGGAGAACTCGGCCTGCCGGTCGGCGTGCTTCTGGCGGCGGTCGTCACCCTGGTCGGTGGTGCTGCTGGCGCTCGAAGACGGGTTCGGGCTCTTGTCGTCGGCGAGCGCCACCGTCGGGGCGGCGATCCCGACGCCGAGCACGCCGGCGGCGGCCAGGCCGGCCAGCAGGTGCTTCTTCGACATCGTGCGGATCATGCGATTCTCCTGTTCGGTGGTGGTGCGATGACGTCACCGACAGTGGTCGCCGGAACTGAGGGCCACCCGTGGCGAACCTGTCAGCGAGCTGGCAATCCCGTCCGGAAGGCCCGAATTATTCGTGTTGCCGGGGTGCCGGAGCGCCCGCGAGGCTGGGCGAAGCCCGACGAAAGGCCACTCGATGACACAGCCCGCCATCCGCGAGATCCCGCTCACCGGGCCGGGCTCCGGGCCGTACTCGATCACGGTGGGACCCGACGGCGCGCTCTGGCTGGCGCTGGCCGGCTCCGGCGGCGTCGCCCGGCTCGGCCTCGACGGTGAGGTACGGACCTACCGCGACGACCCGCCCGGCAGCCGCCCGCTGATCATCGTCGGCGGCCCCGACGGCGCGCTCTGGTACACCCGCTCGGGCGACGACCGGCTCGGCCGGATCACAGTCGACGGCGAGACAGGCTCGGTGGCGCTGCCGCCCGGCTGCGGCCCCTGCGGGCTGGTGGTCGGTGCGGACGGCGCGCTCTGGTACGCCGGCATGAGCGACGACACGATCGGCCGGGTGAGCGTCGACGGGGAGGTGACGTCCTTCCCGCTGCCGGTGACCAAGGGTTTCCCGTCGATGCTGGCGGCTGGCCCGGACGACGCGCTCTGGCTCACGCTCAACCAGGCGAACGCGATCGCCCGGGTCGGCCTGGACGGGTCGGTGACTGTGCATCCGCTGCCCACCGAGGCGGCCGGGCCGGTCGGCATCACCCGGGGCGGTGACGGCGCGCTCTGGTTCGTCGAGATCGTCGCCGGGCAGCTCGGCCGGATAATGCCGGACGGGCGGATCGACGAGTTCCCGCTGCCGGACCGGGCGGCGCGCCCGCACGCGATCGTCGCCGATCCGGCCGGTGGTTGCTGGTTCACCGAGTGGGGCGCCAACCGCATCGGCCACGTCGACCCGGACGGCCACATCACCGCCCACACCCTGCCCACGCCGGCCTCGGAACCCCACGGCCTCACGGTCACCCCCGACGGCGCGGTCTGGGCCGCCTTGGAGATCGGCGCCGTGGCCCACCTCACGCCCTCGCCGCGTTGATCATGAGGTTGGCGGCAGTTGTGGATCTCTGAACTGCCGCCAACTTCATGATCAGCCCGGGTGGCGGACGGCGGCGGTTGCCGTCAGGGTGCCTGTGGTGGCGTCCAGGGTGGCGGGGGTACCCACCGGGACGGTGAGCTGGTTGGGGCCGTGGCCGATGGGCAGGCCGCCGAGGACCGGCACGCCCAGGTCGCCCAGGCGGTCGGTGAGCACGTCCACGACCGTGGTGTCCCAGCCGTCCGCGCACTCGGTGAACTGGCCGACAGCCACCCCGGCGATCCCGTCCAGCGCACCGCAGCGGCGCAGGTGGGTGAGCATCCGGTCGATCTTGTACGGCGGCTCCTGCACCTCCTCGACCAGCAGGATCGCCCCGGTCAGGTCGGGCATGTCCGGGGTGCCGATGGACGCGGTGATCAGGCACAGGTTGCCGCCGAGCAGCCGGCCCTCGGCCCGGCCGGGCACCCGCACCGGGAACGTCTCCTCCGCCTCGACCGCCGTCACCGTCACCGGCTCGGCGCTGGTCAGCGCGGCGTGCAGCGACTCCGCCGAGCGGATCGGCGTGCGCTCGTCCCGCCACGCGGCGCCCGGCCCGTGCACCCCGGCCAGGCGGGCGCCCCGCCAGAGCGCGAACTGCAACGCGGTGATGTCGGAGAACCCGGCCACCACCTTCGGATCCCGGCGTACCGCCGCCATGTCGATCAGGTCGACCACCCGCTGCGCGCCGTAGCCGCCCCGGGTGCAGATCACCCCGCGGATCTCCGGGTCGGCGAACGCCGCGTTCAGGTCCGCGGCCCGCAGCGCGTCGTCGCCGGCCAGGTAACCCCGCCTGGCGTACGCGTTCGGCGCGGGCACCGGCCGCAGCCCCCAGCCGGTGAGCAGCTCGATGCCGCGGGCCACCCGTTCGGGACGGGTCGGCCCGGACGGGGACACCAGCATCACCGCGTCGCCGGGACGCAGGGCCGGTGGGCGCAGGCAGTCGTCAGGCACGATCGGAGCCTAGGGCCTGCCGGACCGTGCCCTGTCGGGCGTACCGGTTAGCCTCGACGTCGTGGCGACCGCGCTGGTGATCGAGAACGACCCGACCGACGACCTCCGCCGCCTGGGGGAGTGGCTCACCGAAGGGGGCCTTGAGCTGCGCGTGCTGCGTCCGCACGCCGGTGACCCGCTCCCCGGCGACCTGGAGGGATACGCCGCGCTCGTGGTGCTCGGCGGCGACCAGCAGGCATACCCGGGGTCCGACGGCGGCCCCGGCGCGCCCTGGTTCCCGGCGCTGGAGGGGCTGCTGCGCAAGGCGGTCCGCGGGCGCGTGCCCACGCTCGCCGTCTGCCTCGGCGCGCAACTGCTGGCCACCGCGCACGCCGGCCGGGTCGAACGCAGCCCGTCCGGTCCGGAGGTCGGTCCGGCGCTCGTCGGGCGGCGCGACGCCGCCGAGGACGACCCCCTGTTCCGGTACGTGCCGCTGATGCCCGACGTCCTCCAGTGGCACGCCGACGAGATCACCGAACTGCCGCACGGCGCGACGCTGCTCGCCGCGTCCACCCGCTACCCGCACCAGGCGTTCCGCCTCGGCGACCGGGCCTGGGGCCTGCAGTTCCACATCGAGTGCGACACCGCGATGATCGCCGAGTGGTCCCGCGACTCGGCCGTGCTGGCCGAGCTGGGCTACGACCCGGAGCTGGTGGTGGCGGCCTGCGACCGGGTGATGGCCGACGTCGAGGAGGCGTGGCAGCCGTTCGCGATCCGGTTCGCCGCGCTCGCGCTCGGCGAACTCGGCGACGACAACCCGCGCCGTAGCCTGCCGCTGCTCGGAGCCTGACGGTGACCCGGCCGGCCCGCGGGCGCCTGGCCCGCTACGGATTCGCCGAGGGTGACGGCGCCACCCGCGCCGCGGATCTGCTCGGCCCGGACGGGCTCGCCCTGTGGCGGCCCGACACCCAGGAACCCGCCGACGAACGCGCCGCCGAACTGCTCGCCGCGCTGTCCCGCGCCGCCGACCCGGACCTGGCCCTGCGTCAGCTGCACCGGCTGGTCGAGTCCGAGCGGCGCTCCGGCGACGAGGTGGCCGTACGCGACGCCCTGGCCGCCGACCCCGGGCTGCGCCGCCGGCTGATCGCGGTGCTCGGCGCCTCGTCCGCGCTCGGCGACCATCTGGTCGCCAACCCCGGGCAGTGGGCGGTGCTGGCGACCGAGCCGGACGGGCTCGCCCCCACCGCGGAAGGGCGGCTCGACCTCGGCGTCGCCGCCCGGCTCACCACCGTCACCGGCGCGGTCCCGCTGCTGCGGCAGGCGTACCGGCTCGCGCTGCTGCGGATCGCGGCCGCCGACCTGACCGGCGGGCGCGGCCTGGAGCAGACCATGGCGGCGCTGTCCGGGCTGGCCGACGCCACGCTGGCCGCCGCCTACGACATCGCCGTCGACGAGCTGCCGGAGGGCACACCGCGCCCCCGGCTCGCAGTGGTGGCGATGGGCAAGTGCGGCGGCGACGAGCTGAACTACGTCTCCGACGTCGACGTCATCTTCGTCTCCGCCACCGACCACGACCTGCCCGCCGCGGCCCAGATCGCCACCCGTCTGATCCAGATCTGCGGGCTGGTGGCGTGGCCGGTCGACGCGGCGCTGCGTCCCGAGGGCAACCGGGGGCCGCTGGTGCGCACGCTCGCCAGCCACCTCGCCTACTACAAGCGCTGGGCGCGCACCTGGGAGTTCCAGGCGCTGCTCAAGGCCCGCCCGGCCGCCGGGGACCTGGAACTCGCAAAGGAGTGGATCGACGCGCTGGCCCCGCTCGTGTGGACCGCCGCCGAACGCCCTGAGGCGGTCGAGGACGTCCGGTCCATGCGCCGCAAGATCCTCGACAACGTGCCGCCGAAGGAGCTGGAACGCGAGATCAAGCGCGGCCCGGGCGGGCTGCGCGACATCGAGTTCGCCGTCCAGCTGCTCCAGCTCGTGCACGGCCGGGGCGACGAGTCGCTGCGGGTGCCCGGCACCGTGCCGGCGCTGCGCGCGCTCGTCGCCGGCGGCTACGTGGGCCGCGCCGACGGGGAGGCGCTCCTGCGCGGCTACCGCTTCCTGCGCGCCGTCGAGCACAGGCTCCAGCTCCAGGCCCTGCGCCGCACCCACACCGTGCCGACCGAACCGGCCGCGCTGCGCTGGCTCGCCGCCGCGCTCGGCTACGCGGCCACGCCGGGCCGCAGCGCCGTCGAGGAGTTCCGCGCCGAGTGGGTCACCCACGCCACCGAGGTACGCCGGCTGCACGCCAAACTGCTCTACCGGCCGCTGCTCGAATCCGTGGCCCGCGTACCGGCCGAAGGGCTGCGCCTCACGCCCGAGGCGGCCCGGCACCGGCTGGAGGTGCTCGGCTTCGCCGACCCGGCCGGTGCGCTGCGGCACCTCCAGGCGCTCACCGGCGGGGTCAGCCGGACCGCCGCCATCCAGCGCACGCTGCTGCCGGTGCTGCTCGACGAGTTCGCCGACGCCCCCGAGCCGGACCGCGGACTGCTCAACTACCGGCAGGTCTCCGACAAGCTCGGCAGCACCCCCTGGTACCTGCGCCTGCTGCGCGACTCCGGCCCGGTGGCGCGCCGGCTGGCCCGGGTGCTGTCCTCGTCCCGGTACGCGGCCGACATGCTGGCCCGCGAACCGGAGGCGCTGCGGCTGCTCGCCGAGGACAGCGAACTGACCCCGCGTCCACGGGAGACGCTCGTCGACGGCTTCGCCGCCGCTGCCGCCCGCCACGACGACCCGGTCGAGGCGATCCGGGCGGTCCGCGCGCTGCGCCGCCGGGAACTGGTCCGGATCGCCGCCGCCGACGTGCTCAGTCGCGCCGGTTCGCTCGCCCCGCTCACCCCGCGCCCGGTCGGCGGCGGGGAACGCCGGCCCACAGTGGTGGACGTGACGGCTGTCGGCACCGCGCTGTCGCACGTCGCCGACGCCACGCTCGCCGCCGCGCTGCGCGCCGCCCGTACCGTCCACCCCGGACCGCCCGACCTGCGCTTCGCGGTGATCGGCATGGGCCGGCTCGGCGGGTACGAGTCGAACTACCTCTCCGACGCCGACGTGCTGTTCGTCTACGACCCGCCGCCCGGGGTGGAGGAGAGCGCGGCGAGCGCAGCAGCGCACGCCATCGCCGAGGAGTTGCGCCGGCTGCTGTCCGCGCCCGCCCCCGACCCGCCGCTGGGCGTTGACGCCGACCTGCGCCCCGAGGGCCGGCAGGGCCCGCTGGTCCGCAGCCTGGCCGCGTACGCGCAGTACTACGCGCGCTGGTCCCGGGTGTGGGAGGCGCAGGCGCTGCTGCGCGCCCGGTTCGTCTGCGGCGACGCCGACCTGGGCGCCGAGTTCGAGGCCATGATCGAGCCGGTGCGCTACCCGGCCGAAGGGCTGAGCCGCGAGCAGGTGGTCGAGATCCGCCGGATCAAGGCGCGGGTGGAGACCGAGCGGCTGCCCCGCGGCGCCGACCCGGCCACCCACACCAAGCTGGGCCGGGGCGGGCTCGCCGACGTCGAGTGGGCGGTGCAGTTGCTGCAGCTCCGCTACGCCGGTCAGGTGCCCGCCCTGCGCGGCACCCGTACGCTCGACGCCCTCGCCGCCGCCCGCGACGCCGGGCTGCTCGACGCCTCCGACGCCGCCGAGCTGGCGGCCGGCTGGACGCTCGCCGCCGAGGTGCGCGACGCGTTGATGCTGGTACGCGGCCGGGCCGGCGACCAGTTGCCCCGGCACGGGGTGGAGCTGGCCGGTGTGGTGCGGTTGCTGGGGCGCGAGGACCAGGGCGAGTTCCTCGACGAGTACCTGCGCACCGGCCGCCACTCCCGCACAGTCGTCCAGCGCATCCTGGAGTCCCCCCTCTAGACCCGAGCCCGGATGCCGGCCCGGGTGCCACGGCGTGCCGGGGCCTCGCTGACCGCCTTCGCTGCTCCTCTACCGAGGCTTGTCCCGACACGCGAGCCATGCGTTCCGCATCTCGGCAGCGCCGAGAGATCTTGGTAGCAAACGGCCCCTATGAGGGCCTTTTCGTACCAAGATCTCTAGCCGGGTCAGCTCGTGAGGGTGTAGGTGCCGGGTTGGGGGACCGTTACGGTGGTCCACTTACCGGCTCGGGTGACCGTGGCGCCGTTGGAGACGGTGAGCCAGCGGTCGTGGCGTACCCGGATCGGGATCGGGCCGGGGGCGAGGGCGCGGAACGTGATCGAAGCGCCGTCCTGGCTGATCAGCTCACCCGGCGCGCCGACGATCGGGGTGGGTTCGGCCACCGCGTACAGCTTCCAGTGCCGGTTCGACCAGACCTCGGTCAGGTACGGCTGGCCCAGCTCGACCAGCTTCGCCTCGGATCGCCCCACCCAGGAGAACTCGGCATCGGGCACTGCCACGTACTGCACCGCGTTGTCGGCCAGCCAGTCCCGGTAGGTAACGGAGGTCAGCGGAATGCCGGTGCCGTCCGCGCCGGGCACCGTGGTGAAGAACAGCGGGTTGCGGTCGATGTCGGCCTGGCGTAGCCAGCCCCGGGCCAGCGGCACCTCACCCATCCGGGCCGCCTCCCAGTAGTTGCGGGTCGGCGGCACCTCCACCCGTCCGGTGAGCCCGCGCCGGGCCAGTTCCGCGCGCAGCGGAGCGAAGTACGCCGGGTCGGCCGTCGGATCGTCGGCGCTGCGCAGGTCGGCGGTGACCACCGGCGGCTGCCACCAGCAGACGACGGCGAGCAGGGCGGCCAGCCCGGCCGCTCCGACAGCGCGGCGGGACCGACCCTGGCCGAGCCGGCCAATGCCATGCGCGTCGCTGTCGGGACGGCCCGCACCGAGTCGGCCCGCGCCGAGTCGGCCGCCGAGGCGGCTCGCGGTGAACCATGCGGGGGGCGTCGCCGCGGCGGCCAGCAGCGGCAGCGCGAACATCACCACCAGGCGGGTGGCGTTCAGCCCGACCGGTGTGTGCAGCAGCGCCGACGCCAGCACCCCGGCCGCGGACAGCAGCGCGCCCACCCGCACCGGCCGGTACGCCACGAGAGCCGCCACGACCAGGCTCGTCACCACGGCGTGCACGGTGTCGGCCGTGCTGATGTTCATCCAGCCGCCCTCGCCGAACAGCAGCCCGGTCACCGCGAGCGGCACCGCGGCCGGTACGGCGAGCAGCAGGCCGTCGGCGTACCGGCAGGACAGCAGCAGCGCGACGCCGGCGAGCCCGACGAACAGCCCGGCCACCGGACTGGCCGCCGATGCGAGCAGCGCGGCGGCACCGGCGGCGACGGCCGCCCAGACGTTCCGGCCGCCACCGGCAGCGCCGGGACCGGCCGGCCCGGCAGCGACACCATCGGCAGCGGCGAATCGGGTGCGGCGGGCGGGCAGCGTGAGCGCGAGCAGCGCGGCCAGGCCGAACGCGACGCCGAGGGCGTACGTGACCCGGCCGGACACCAGGTTGCCGGCGATCGTGACCACGCCGACCAGGCTGCCGAGCAGCGGACGGGGCACCCGGGTTCGCACCAGCAGGGCGGCGAACGCGGTGGCGGAGGCGAGCAGGGCGAGCGCGCCGGTGACGCGCACCCCGAGCAGCGCCATCAGCGGCGGCGAGACGAGGCTGTAGCCCCACGGGTGCACGCCGCCGTACCAGCGCAGGTCGACCAGGGCGGCCCCGTGGTCGGCGAAGAAGCCGGCGCGGGCGACCTGCGCGGACAGGTCCGAACCGGTGGCCGGCAGCGTGAGGTAGAGCACGGCGAGGACGAGCGCCGACACGGCGGAGACCGCCACCACCCGACCGCCCCGCATGCCCACCTCCTGATCGCGAACCACCGTACTGGCAGCATGTCGGACGTGCCTCACCACCTCTCGCGCTGGATCGGCCTGGCGGGTTCGGTGCTGCTCGCCGTGGCCGCGTTCCTCGGCGGCGCCCTGCCCGACGGCGAGTTGCGTCCCACCCCGGTCAGCATCTGGCAGGGCCCGAACGGGCCGCTGATCATCGGGTTGTGGCTGGTCGGCACCGCGCTGCTGGCGTGGGCCTGGTGGTCGCTGCGGGACCGGGTGCCGTCGTCCCGGTGGGTGCTGGTCACAGTCGCGCTGTGGCTGCTGCCGATGCTGGTCGCGCCGCCGCTGGGCAGCCGGGACGTGTACGCGTACGCCTGCCAGGGCGCCAGCTTCTCCGCCGGGATCAACCCCTACGAGCAGGGCGTCTCAGCGCTGCCCTGCCCCTGGCTGGACACCATCTCCTACATCTGGCGGGACACCCCGGCGCCGTACGGGCCGCTGTTCGTGCTGCTCGCCGGCGCGGTGGTGGAGGCCACCGGCTCGCTGCTCGCCGCCGTCGCGCTGTTCCGGGTACTGGCCGTGGCCGGAGTGGCGCTCACCGCGTGGGCGCTGCCGGTGCTGGCCCGCCGCTGCGGGGTGCCGCCACGGCGGGCGCTCTGGCTGGCGCTGGCGAGCCCGCTGGTGCCCGTGCACCTGGTGTCCGGCGCGCACAACGACGCGCTGATGATCGGCCTGCTCGTGGCCGGGCTGGCCGTGGTGGCCGCTCGACCGGGCCGGCCCGGACCGCTGCTCGCCGGTGGGGCGCTGCTCGGACTGGCCGCCGCCGTCAAGATCACCGCGCTGGTCGTGATGCCGTTCGCCGCGCTGGCCGCGATCGTCGGGGCGTACCGGATCAGGACGCTGGTGCGCGACGGCGGGTGGGTGGTCGGCGGCTCGCTCGCCGCGCTCGCCGCCGTGACCCTCGCCTCCGGCCTGGGGCTGGGGTTCGTCGGCGGGCTGGAACAGGGCGGGCTGGTGGTGGCCTGGACCTCGCCGCCGACGGCGGTGGGGCAGACCGTCGGCTACCTGCTCGCGCCGTTCGGCGTGCACGTCGACGCGCTGCCGGTGACCCGGGCGATCGGCATGGTCGTGCTGGTCGCCGTGCTGATCTGGCTCTGGTTCCGGTCGTTCCGTCGCGGTGAGCCGTTCTGGCACGCCGGGCTGGCGCTCACCGCCACCGTCGCGCTCTCCCCGCTGTTCCACCCCTGGTACTGGCTGTGGCCGCTGGCCGTGCTCGCCGCCACCGCGCACCGCACGCTCTGGTTCTCGATCGTCACAGTGGTGTCGTCGTTCCTGGTGCTGGCCGACGGCACCGGTTTACCCCGGTACACCAAGATGCCCGGTGCGCCCTTGATGACCCTGTTCGTGATCGGGGTGGTCGTGTGGTTGGTACGGTCGGCTCGCAAGGGCCGGCAGCCGGTTCCCGTGGACTGAGGAGTGTGCCGGTGAGCGAGCCCGACGGACCCGTCCGGCCGATCGCCGCCGGTCTCGCCCGCTACACCGGCCTCGCCGGTGCCGTACTGCTCACCGTCGCCGGATGGCTCGGCGGCGCGCTACCAGGCACACCACCGC
Organism: Micromonospora globosa; assembly: GCF_000717585.1. NCBI lineage: Bacteria > Bacillati > Actinomycetota > Actinomycetes > Micromonosporales > Micromonosporaceae > Micromonospora > Micromonospora globosa. The sequence goes on along the minus strand of NZ_JNZR01000024.1, from coordinate 59,985 downwards.
GCGGCACGCTCGCCGCGATCTGGGCCGCACCGCACGGGCCGGTGACGCTCGGCTGCTGGCTGGCCGGGACGCTGCTGCTGGTGGGCGCCTGGTGGTCGCTGCGGTGGGGCGCACCGTCCGGCCGGTGGGCGTACGTGACCGCCGGGCTCTGGTCGCTGCCGCTGCTCGCCGCGCCGCCGATCGGCAGCCGCGACGTCTACTCGTACGCCTGCCAGGGCTGGACGTGGACGCAGGGGCTCAGCCCGTACCGGGTGGGGGTCGCCGCGGCCGGCTGCCCGTGGACCGACTCGGTGTCGCCGATCTGGCGGGACACCCCGGCGCCGTACGGGCCGTTCTTCGTGCTGCTGGCCGGGCTGGCAGTCCTCGCCGGTGGCGGCCTGATCGGGACGATCGTGGCGCTGCGGCTGGTCGCGGTGGCCGGGGTGCTGCTGGCCGCGCTCTGCCTGCCCGGCCTGGCCCGCGCCGCCGGGGTGCCCACCCGCCGCGCCGCCTGGCTGGTGCTCGCGTGCCCGCTGGTCGGGATCCACCTGGTGGCGGGCGCGCACAACGACGCGCTCGCGCTCGGGCTGCTCCTGCTCGGCCTGCTGGTGCTGGTCCGCCTGCCGGGCAAGCCACGCGCGCTGCTGGTCGCCGGGGTGCTGCTGGGCCTGGCCGTGGCGGTGAAGGCGGTCGCCGTCGTGGCGCTGCCGTTCGCGGCGCTCGCCGCCGTGCTCGGCCGCTACACCTGGCGGGCGCTGCTGCGCGACGGCGGGCAACTCGCCGCGTCGGTGCTCGGCACGCTGCTCGTCGTCTCGCTCGCCACCGGGCTCGGGCTGGGCTGGGTGGAGGGGCTCGGCCACAGCGGCGACTCGCAGCAGTGGACCTCACCGCCCACAGCCGTCGGGTTCGTGATCGACTACGCCGGTGAGCTGGCCGGGCAGCGGCCCGCGTCGGTGCCGGTGGCCCGGACGGTCGCGCTGGTGCTGCTCGCCGGGACGCTCGTCGCGCTCTGGTGGCAGGCGTGGACGGCGCTGCGGCGGCTCAACGACGCCCGGCAGCGGGTGGCCCGGCTGACGCTGGCCCGCCCCCGGGTGGCGCTGCGCGGCGCGGGGCTGGCGCTCGCCGCCACGGTGCTGCTCGCCCCGGTCTTCCACCCCTGGTACGCGATCTGGCCGCTGACAGTGCTCGCGGTCGCGGCGGTGCCGCTGGCCCGGCAGGTCTGGTTCGTGGCGCCCTGCGCGGTCGCGTCGGCGCTCACCCTGCCGGACGGATCCAACCTGGCCCGGTTCAGCAAGGCACCGGGCGCGGTGCTGATGACGGTGCTGGTGGTGGTCGTGGCGGTCGTGTGGACGTTCCCACGCGGTTCTAGGAGATGAAGGCGGGCCAGCGGTGCCTGCGCCACTCGTCCCAGGTGGCGAACCCGGCCGGTGGATCGTCGACAGGTTCACTGCCGTCCAGTTCCCCCGGCGTCGGGATGCTCATGACGGCAGCCCACGTGGCGAGTTCCTCGTCGGACATGTGCCAGGTCGTGTGCGGCTCCTCGGCCTGCCGCCGGTCAAGCCGTTGCCGCTGCTCGGCCGGTGTGAGCTGGAAGTAGCGCATCGTCACCGACGCTCCGAGGTCGGCTGCTGCCTGTCGTAGAGCCGAGCGCTCATCTCGGCCCCAGAGGCCGAAGTCGATGACGACGTTGACGCCGAGTTCGAGCGCCCGCAGCGCGATCTCGATGAGCCGTCCCTCGATGACGTCCGAAGCCGACGGCGGGTTCGCCAGCCCGTAGAGGGCCTTCACCCACTCGTCCTTCGTCAGACGAAGGGCCTTCTCCTCGACCTCCATGCGCCGCGCCTCCGTGGTCTTCCCGGTGCCCGGCAGTCCTACGGTCAGGAACAGCGTCGGTCGTGTTGTCATCACTACCCCTACAAGCGGTCGCCTCATCATCGCTGACATCCGGCCATGCCACGATCAGCACGCGACCGCTCGACACGAAACGGCGGCCACGCCGGCTGTGAGCCGGCATGACCGCCGTCCGTCAGGTCGGACCCGATTCGTGCGGGTCGGCGCCTTGATCTACCTCAGCAGTCGAAGTACATCGCGAACTCGTGCGGGGTCGGGCGCAGACGCACCGGGTCGACCTCGTTGGCCCGCTTCCAGTCGACCCAGGTGGAGATCAGGTCCGGCGTGAACACGCCGCCGTCGAGCAGGTAGTCGTGGTCGGCCTCAAGCGCGTTGAGCACCTCCGGCAGCGAACCCGGGACCTGCTTGACGTCGCCCCACTCCTCCGGCGGCAGGTCGTACAGGTCCTTGTCGATCGGCGCCGGCGGCTCGATCTTGTTCTTGATGCCGTCCAGGCCGGCCATCATCATCGCCGAGAACGCCAGGTACGGGTTGCTCGACGGGTCCGGCACCCGGAACTCGACGCGCTTGGCCTTCGGGTTGCTGCCGGTGACCGGGATGCGGGTGCACGCGGAGCGGTTGCGCTGCGAGTAGACCAGGTTGACCGGCGCCTCGAAGCCCGGCACCAGACGACGGTAGGAGTTCACCGTCGGGTTGGTGAAGGCCAGCAGCGAGGGTGCGTGGTGCAGCAGGCCGCCGATGTACCAGCGCGCGGTGTCGGACAGCCCGGCGTAGCCGGTCTCGTCGTAGAACAGCGGCTCGCCGCCACGCCACAGGCTCTGGTGGGTGTGCATGCCGGAACCGTTGTCACCGAACAGCGGCTTCGGCATGAACGTCGCGGTCTTGCCGGCGGCCCAGGTCTCGTTCTTGACGATGTACTTGAACAGCTGGAGCTGGTCGGCGGCGTGCAGCAGCGTGGAGAACTTGTAGTTGATCTCCGACTGGCCGGCGGTGCCGACCTCGTGGTGCGACCGCTCGACCGTGAAGCCGCCGTCGACGAGGCGCCGCACGATCCGGTCGCGCAGGTCGGCGTAGTGGTCGACCGGCGGCACCGGGAAGTAGCCGCCCTTGTAGGCGGTCTTGTAGCCGCGGTTGCCGCCCTCCTCGATCCGGCCGCTGTTCCAGGCGCCCTCGATCGAGTCGATGTAGTAGAACGACTGGTGCGCCGAGGTCTCGTGGCGGATGGAGTCGAAGATGTAGAACTCCGCCTCGGCGCCGAAGTAGGCGGTGTCGGCGATGCCGCTGGCGGCGAGGTACGCCTCGGCCTTCTTCGCCACGTTGCGCGGGTCGCGGGAGTACGCCTCGCGGGTGAACGGGTCGTGGATGAAGAAGTTGAGCGCGAGCGTCTTCTGGGCCCGGAACGGGTCGATGAAGGCGGTGGCGACGTCCGGCAGCAGGAGCATGTCGGACTCGTGGATGGCCTGGAAGCCGCGGATCGAGGATCCGTCGAAGGCGAGGCCGTCGGTGAAGACGCTGTCGTCGAACGACTCGACCGGCAGGTTGAAGTGCTGCATCACGCCGGGCAGGTCACAGAAACGTACGTCGACGAACTTCACGTCCTCGTTGGCGAGGTATCGCAGGAGTTCCTCGGAATTGGCGAACACACGTCCTCCTGGCAGGTCCACTCCGTTAGCTGGCTACTGGCGACGCTATGGCCGGGGGGTTGCCCGGCCGTGTCTCGTCTGTTTCCGCCGTGTTACGTCGCTTGCGGAGCGTCATCCCGGCACCCTCTGATGCCGAATGTCGTATTTTTCGTCAAGGGTCGCGGCGGCGCTACCCTGGCCGCTGTGACCGATACCGCCGCCACACCGGTGCCGCCCGCCACCGACCTCGCCTTCACCCCGCCCAGCCTCGGCCGCCGCTTCGGCGCCCTGATCATCGACTGGGTGCTGTGCCTGATGGTCGCCCGGGCCTTCTCCGACCCGGTGCGCGACGGCTGGCCGCCGGTCCTGGTGCTGATCCTGGAGTACGGCTTCTTCATCGGCCTGTTCGCCCAGACCCCCGGCATGTACCTGACCCGGCTGCGCTGCGTGTCCTGGGCCGACGGCGGCCGGATCGGGCCGCTCCGCGGACTGCTGCGCGGCCTCCTGCTGGCCCTCGTGGTGCCGGCCCTACTCATGGACGAGCACCGGCGCGGCCTGCACGACCGGCTCGCCGGGTCGGTCGTCACCGACGCCCCGCGCCGCTGACCCGCACGAGAAAGGAGCCGGCCCCGCACGGGACCGGCTCCTTTCTCGCGTACGCCGGAGGTCAGCGACCCCGGGTCTGCCGGAACGCGCCACGCGCCGGCCGCATGTTCTTCGGGATCGCGCCCTTGGGCATCTGCGGCCGCGCGGTGAGCGCCTTGAGCCGCTTGTCGAGCGCGTTGACGTCCTTGGGGGACAGGGCGCGGGGCAGCCGCATCAGCGTCATCCGCAGCTTGCGGACCGGCAGCTCACCCTCGCCCTGCCCGATCACGTAGTCGTGCAGCGGGGCGGTGCCGATCACCTTCGCCAGGCGGCGCTTCTCCTGGCCGAGCAGGCCGCGTACGCGCTGCGGGTTGCCCTCGGCCAGCAGGATCACGCCCTGCCGGCCCACCACCAGGTGCACCATGTCCATCTGGGTGGTGGAGCTGACCGCCGGGGTGACCCGCCAGTCGCCGCGCATGCTCTCCATGATCTGCGCCGCCGCACCCGGCTGCCCCTCGGCGGCGTTCATCATCGCCTTGTTGGAGCGCAGGTTGAGCACGATCAGCACGGCGAGCAGGGCGAGCAGGATGCCGATCGGCAACCAGATCCAGCCCCAGGCGATCACCGCGACCACGGTGAGCGCGAGCGGGATCAGCACCGCCGCCGCGGTCAGCGGCGCGAACCACTTGTCCTGCTTGGCGGTGAACCGGAACACCATCCCGATCTGCTTCAGCCGCTGGCCGAACGAGACCTTCTCCTGGGGCTTTGCCATACCGCAGAGTCTAGTGGTCGGCGCGCACCCCGTTGATCCGTGGCCGCCTCCTGCGCCGTGGGCTGAGTACCTTACCGCCGCGCCGTCCCGAATCGGCCCGCCGGTAAGGAGGCGGGACGGCCGAAGATCAGGCGGCGTACCCATGCCCCGGGGACACCTTCGCGCGGAGAGTCGATCTCGACAGGGACACACCGCACGACAGGGAGATCCGAGATGTTCGGCAACGACGCAGACCTCATCCTCAGCATCCACCGCAGCCACGCCGCCGAGCTGCAGGCCGACGCGGCCCAGGACCGGCTTGCCCGGTCGCTGCCACGCCGGCACCCGCGCGGCTGGCTCAGCCGCCGCCAGCACAACGCCCGCCCCGCCGACGCCCGCCGGTGACCGCACCGGCGGCCGTCGCCGGTGCTGTGGGTCGTGGGGAGTTCGCCGGTCCGGCCGTCGCCGGGAATGTGGGCGCGGCCGGTGCCGTGGGGGAGTTCGCCGGTCCGGCCGTCACGGGGGCGGCCGGACCGGCGGCCATCCGCCGTCCGATCGGCCCGGTAGGGCCGTCGGAGGGCCGTGGCATGCTCGACGGCGTGACCGTACGCGCCGCCAGCACCGTCCTCGTCGGCCGCCGGCCCGAGCTGGCCGCGCTCGGCGACGCGCTGGCCCGGTCCCGGACCGGCGAGCCGGCGACGGTGCTCGTCGGCGGCGAAGCGGGCGTCGGCAAGACCCGGCTGCTGGAGGAGTTCGGCACGCAGGTGGACGCCGCCGGCGCGCGCCTGCTCGTCGGCCAGTGCCTGGAGCTGGGCGAGGCGGGCCTCCCGTTCGCCCCGTTCGCCGCCGCGCTGCGCGACGTGCTGCGCCACGACGGGCCGGCCGCCTTCGCCGGCTACGAGGCGGAGTTCGCCCGGCTGCTGCCGGAGCTGGCCCGGATGCCCGCAGGCGTCGCCGCGCCCGCCGGGCCGGCCCTCGCCGACACCCCGCGCGGCTACCTGTTCGACCTGGTCGCCGAGCTGTTCCGGCGGATCGCCGAGGAACGCCCGCTGGTGCTGGTGATCGAGGACCTGCACTGGGCCGACCGGTCCACCCGGGATCTGATCGGCTTCCTGGTGCGGGCCGCCCGCGCCACCCGCCTGCTGGTGGTCTGCACGTACCGCACCGACGAGCTGCACCGGGGGCACCCGCTGCGGCCGTTCCTCGCCGAGCTGGACCGGGTCCGCGGCGTGGACCGGATCGAGCTGGGCCGCCTCGACCGCGACGGCACCGCCGCCGTGCTGGCCGACCTGCTCGGCACCGAGCAGGTCGCCCGGACCGTCGACGACGTGCACGAACGCACCCAAGGCAACCCGTTCTTCATCGAGGAGCTGGCCGCCGCCGGTGGCCCGGTCGGCTGCGCGGCCATCCCGGAGACGCTGCGCGACCTGCTGCTGGCCCGCGTCGACCGGCTGCCCGAGCCGGCCCAGCGGGTGCTGCGGATCGCCGCCGCCGGGGGCACCCGGTTCGCCCACCAGCTCCTCGCCGAGGTGGCCGGCCTGCCCGAGGCCGAACTGGAGGACGCGCTGCGCGCCGCCGTCGCCGGTCAGCTCGTGGTGGCCGACCCGGACGGCGACTACGAGTTCCGGCACGCGCTGGTCCGCGAGGCCGTGCACGACGACCTGCTGCCCGGCGAGCACGCGCGGCTGCACGCCCGGTACGCCGCGGCGATCGAGGCTCAGCCGCACCTGGTCGCCGCCGGTCGCGCGCCGGCCGAGATCGCCCACCACTGGTACGCGGCACACGACCACCCGCGCGCGCTCACCGCGGCCCGGGTCGCCGCCGAGGCGGCGGCCGAGCGGTACGCGTACGCCGAGCAGAGCCGGCTGCTGGAGCGCGTCCTCGAACTCTGGGAGCAGGTGCCCGACGCCGCCGACCGGCTCGGCATGGACCACCTGCGGGTGCTGGAGGACACGCTCACCGCGGCGGTGACCGCCGGAGACCTCAGCCGGGCGCTCACGCTCACCCGGGCCGCGCTGGCCGAGGTCGACTCCGACGCCGAACCGCTGCGCGCGGCGCGCCTGCTCGACCACCGGGGCCGGTTGTTCGCGCTGCTCGGCAAGAGCGACGGCGCGGCCGAGCTGCGCGAGGCGTACCGGCTGGCGGCGGGTGCGCCGCACGGCCCGGAACGTCTCGGCGTGCTCGCCGACATCGCGTCGCACCTGATGAAGGTCGACCCTCGGGAGGCCGCCTCGGTCGCCACCGAGGCCGCGGCCGGCGCGTCCGAGGTCGGCACCGACCTGGTGCTGCTGCCCACCCGGATCGCCCTGCTGCACCGCATCGACGGCACGCCGGAGCTGGGGCTGGCCGAGCTGCGCCGGGTGGAGGCGCGGGCCCGGGCGGCCGACGACTCGTGGGCCCTGGTCAGCGCACTGGTCTTCCTCTCCGACGTGCTCTACGAGCTGGGCCGCTACGACGAGTCCGAACAGGCGGCCGCGGCCGGGGTGAGCGAGGCGCGCCGGGTCGGCATCAGCCGCTCGATCGGGGCGTACCTGCTGTCGAACCGGGCCGAGGCACTGATCGCGCTGGGCCGCTGGGACGAGGCGGACGCCACCTGCGCCGAGGCCGCCCGCATCGACCCGCCCGGCGTGTCCGGGCTGCACTGGCTGCAACTGCGCGCCGGGCTCCACCTGGCCCGCGCCCATCCGGGCGCGGACGAGGTCGTCGGGCGGGCGCTGGCGTTCCTCGGCCGCCCGTACCTCTGGCCGAACCACCGGCTGCCGCTGCACGAGCTGCGCGTGGAGGCGGCGCTCGCCGCCGACGACAAGCCCGAAGCGGTACGCGCGGCGCGCGCCGCCCTGGCCGACGCGCACCTGGCCGACCTGCCCCGCGAGGGCTGGCCGGTGCTGAACGCGCTGGCGCGTACCGCCGCGCTGACCGGGGACGCGACGCTCGCCGCCGACGTGTCGGCGGTGGCCGCCGCGCTGCCGGCCCGGCACCCGGCCGAGCACGCCCACGCCGCCCACGTCACCGCGATCCTCGGCGGGACGGCGCCCACCGGTCCCGCCGACGCGCTCGCCGCGTGGCGGGCGACGGTGGCGGCGTGGCGGGCGGCCGGGCAGCCGTACCCGCTGGGCCGGGCGCTGCTCGGGCTGGCCGAGGCGGCCGCGGCAGCGGGCGAGCGGGACGAGGTGGCCGCCGCGGTACGGGAGACGGCCGAGCTGGCCGCCCGGCTGGGTGCCACCCCGCTGGGCGAGCAGGCGGCGACGCTTGCCCGCCGGGTCGGGTTGCGGGGCACCGGGCGACCCGGGCCGGACCTGCTGACCAGCCGGGAACAGGAGGTGCTGCGGCTGGTCGCCGAGGGGCACAGCAACAGCCGGATCGCCGAGCGCCTGTTCATCTCACCGAAGACGGCGAGCGTGCACGTGTCCCGGATCATCGCCAAGCTCGACGTGACCAACCGGGTGGAGGCCGCCGCGCTGGCGCACCGCCTGGGCCTGCTCGACCCCCAGCCACCCGTCCCGGCACAGCGCCGCGCCCGGTAGCGTGCCGGACCATCCCGCTTCGCGTCAGGACGCGCCGGGCCGGTCGAGCGTCGGGCCGGTCGAGCGTCGGGCCGGGCCGGTAGCCGGCCGGGCTTGCGTCAGCGGCGGGGCAGGTAGATCCGCCAGCCGGCCACCGCGACCACGTCGAGCGCGTCCGATTCGGCGCCGAGGCGCTCGTCCAGCCGCGCGGCCAGCGGCGAGCCGGCCGGTGCCACCCACGCCGCGTCCGGGTCGGCGGCCACCTCCCGCCGGTACGCGGGCAGCCTGTCGAAACCGGGGGTCAGGTCGTCGTCGACCACGGCGCAGAGCACGTTCTCGCCGGTCGCGTAGGTGAGCCGGTTGCACGTCCAGTAGCCGCCGCGGACGTTCCGCACGTCGAGCGCGCCGAGCGTGTCCACGAGCGACCGGTGCCGGTCCGCCTCGGCGTGCACGCCCGGTGCGGTCCGCACCACGTCCACAGTGGCCGCCACGCCGGTGCCGAGCACCCCCGCGATAACCGCCAGCGCCCCGACCGCCGCCATCCGGGCCGTCCGCCCGGCCGGCCGGCCGCCCGCCGCCTTGATCGACTCCACTTCGGGGAGATGGCGGTATCCACCCTCCTCCGATGCCGCCACCTCGGCGAGCTGGCGTTCGGCGGGCCGGTCCGATGCCGCCACTTCGGCGAACTGGCGTTCGGCGGGCCGGTCCGATGCCGCCACCTCGCCGAGCTGGCCCTCGGCGGGCCGGTCCGATGCCGCCACCTCGGCGAGCTGGCGGCGCGCCGTCAGCCGGTGAGCAGCGAGCGGGCGGGCGGCCTGCCACAGTGGCCAGAGCAGGGCCGGCACGGCGACCGCCAGGCACGACAGGTAGCGGCTGCTCTCGATCGGCGTCTGCCCGGCCGCGTTGCTCACCGCGTACGCGCCGAGCACACCCGCCGCGCCGCCGAGCAGCGCGAGCCGCACCCCGGCCTGCACCCGCTCCGAAGAGCCCGGCCCGCCCGAGGTACGGCGAAGCGTGTGCCACGCGGTGAACGCGGCGAGCACCAGCAGCACCGGGAAGACGACGGCCCACCAGAGCTGCCAGGTGGCACACCGGCCGGGGGAGCAGAAGCCCATCGCCAGCGGCGGCCCGAGGACCAGCGCGCCGTGCAGCCGGTCCGCCCAGTCGGCCGGTGTGCCCATGCCACCGGCCGCCAGTACCGCGGTCACCGGGTTGCGGCCGTGCCGGATGCTGTCCACGAGCATCGGCGCCGCGCCCAGCAGCAGCGCGCCGGCCAGCACCACCCCGGCCCGGCCGGCCAGCTCCCGCCACCGGCGGGCCACGAGCAGCGCGCCGAGCGTCAGCACGTACGGCAGGATCAGCGGGTCCACCCAGAGCAGCACCCCGGCGACCAGTCCCCAGGCCGCCCAGCGGGGCAGCCGCGCGCCCGCCCCGGTCACGCAGAGCCCGACCGTCAGCAGCGCCAGCGCCGTACCGGCCGGGTTCAGCTCCGGGTAGCCGCCACCGGCGATCAGCTGGTTCTTCACCACCCGGTCCGCGCCGAGCGCCAGCACGGCGACGACGAGCAGGGCGTACCAGCGGTCACCGCCGAGCCGCCGGGTCAGCCGCCAGGACAGCAGCAGGAACAACGCGTACAGCGCCAGCGTGGGCACCCGCAGCACGAGCACCGACGGTCCGGCCAGCGCGACCAGCGGCGCGGCCAGGTACGCCTCCAGCGTGCCCATGTACGCCTGGCCGTAGAACCACACCGGGAAGCCGTCACCGCGGGCGATGTGCAGGGCGGCCAGCCCCATCGTCGCCTCGTCGCTGTTGGTGGGCGGCGCGTCGGCGAACAGCAGCGCCAGCCGGTAGCCCACACCGGCGAACCCGACGAGCAGGGCGAGCAGAGTGGGAAACGGCAGCCGCCGGGGCGTACGAGGGCGCACGGCTTCGCGTGGCTCCTCGCGTACCCCGGCGGTCATGCCTGTGATCATGGCATCCGGCAGGCGGCCGGCGGCGGGTGACGCGGTGGTCGGCCGGCCTCAGCCGGCGACGGTGACCTCCCGGCGGGCGTCGAGCGCCTGCTGGTAGAGGCGGCCCGCGCGGTACGACGAGCGGACCAGGGGACCACTCATCACGCCCGCGAAGCCGATCTCCTCGGCCTCCTCGCGCAGCTCGACGAACTCCTCCGGCTTGACCCAGCGGGTCACCGGGTGGTGCCGGGGGGAGGGGCGCAGGTACTGCGTGATGGTGATCAGTTCGCAGCCCGCCTCGTGCAGGTCGCGCAGCGCCTGGGACACCTCGGCGCGCTCCTCGCCCATGCCGAGGATCAGGTTGCTCTTGGTGACCAGGCCGTCGGCCCGCGCCTGGCGGATCACGTCCAGCGAACGCTCGTAGCGGAACGCCGGGCGGATCCGCTTGAAGATGCGCGGCACGGTCTCCACGTTGTGCGCCAGCACCTCGGGCCGCGAGCCGAAGACCTCGGCGAGCTGCTCGGGCACGGCGTTGAAGTCGGGGATCAGCAGCTCGACACCGCAGCCGGACTGAAGCGCGTGGATCTGCCGGACCGTCTCGGCGTAGAGCCAGGCCCCGCCGTCGGGCAGGTCGTCGCGGGCGACACCGGTGATGGTCGCGTAGCGCAGGCCCATCGCGGCGACCGACTCGGCGACGCGCCGCGGCTCGTCGGCGTCGAACTCGGCCGGCTTGCCGGTGTCGATCTGGCAGAAGTCGCAGCGCCGGGTGCACTGGTCACCACCGATGAGGAAGGTGGCCTCCCGGTCCTCCCAGCACTCGTAGATGTTGGGGCAGCCGGCTTCCTGGCACACGGTGTGCAGCCCTTCGCGCGAGACGAGCCCGCGCAACTGGGTGTACTCCGGGCCCATCTTGGCCTTGACCTTGATCCACGGCGGCTTGCGCTCGATCGGCGTCTCGGCGTTGCGCGCCTCGATCCGCAGCATCCGCCGCCCCTCCGGGGCGACAGTCGCGGTGCGCGCTGGCTGCTCAGTCGTCGGCGCGGATTGCTCGATCGTCACAAAACCGAGCGTACGCCGGTCGGTGCCGGTCGATGAACGAGGGCGACGGCCGTCACGCCGGAATGGCTGTGACACCGGACACCAAGGGCGAAAAAACCCGGTCACAGCGCGGCGCGTGCGGTGCTAGCGTGCCGGGCAGAGCTGTGACGGAGCCGAGTAACGGGCCGATCCGCCAGTCGAGAGAGCCGCCGGTTGCTGTGAGGCGGTCTGGCGCCGGTCCGTGAAGACCCTCCCGAGCTGCGGGAAGAACGGCGTTTCGCGCCCAGTAGAGCCCGCCCGGCCGGCCCCGGTGAAAAGGCGACGAACGAGGCTCCCGCCCTGGCGGGGGCGAAGGTGTGGTGGCACCGCGAGGTTCCCGCTCGCCCACACCTCCCTGGGGATCGCGTTGCGATTGGTCAAGGAGGTAGTCGTCGTGCAACGCATCCTGTCCACAGAACTCCCCGCCCGTGTGGGCGCCACAGTACGGCTCGCCGGCTGGGTCCACCGCCGCCGGCTGCTCAAGTCGGTGGCCTTCCTGATCGTCCGGGACGCCGCCGGGCTCGCCCAGGTGGTGGTCGCCGCGCCCGCCGTGCGGGAGCAGATCGAGGCGCTCACCGAGGAGACTGTCGTCGAGGTCGTCGGCACCGTGGTCGCGAACCCCACCGCGCCCGCCGGGGTCGAGGTCGTCGAGCCGACGGTACGTCCGCTCGGGCCGCCCGCCGTCCCGCCCCCGTTCGACCTGTACCGGCCGGTGCTCACCGCCACCCTGCCCACTCAGCTCGACCACGCGCCGGTCGCGCTGCGGCACCCGGTCCGCTCCGCCGCGCTGCGGATCTCGGCGGCGGCCGTGTCCGGCTTCCGGGCCACGCTCGACGGGCGCGGCTTCGTCGAGGTGCACACGCCGAAGGTGGTCGCCTCGTCCACCGAGAGCGGGGCGAACGTGTTCGCGCTGGACTGGTTCGGGCGGCCCGCCTACCTGGCGCAGTCGCCGCAGTTCTACAAGCAGCTCATGGTCGGCGTCTTCGAGCGGGTGTACGAGGTGGGGCCGGTGTTCCGCGCCGAGCCGCACGACACGGTGCGCCACCTGGCCCAGTACACGTCGCTCGACGTGGAGCTGGGCTTCGTGGCCGACCACCGGGACGTCATGGCGGTGCTGCGGGAGACGCTGGCCGGGATGGTGGCGACGGTCGGCGAGCGGGCCGGTGGCGCGCTGGCGACGCTCGGCGTGACGGTGCCGGAGGTGCCGGCCGAGATCCCGGCGGTGCACTTCACCGACGCGCTGAAGATCGCCGGAGCGCCGGCGGACGAACCCGACCTTGCGCCGGCGCACGAGCGGGCGCTGGGGGAGTGGGCGCTCCGCGAGCACGGCTGCGACTTCCTCTTCGTCACCGGGTACCCGATGGCGAAGCGCCCCTTCTACACCCATCCGGACCCGGCCCGGCCCGCGTACTCCAACGGTTTCGACCTGCTGTTCCGGGGCGTGGAGCTGGTGACCGGCGGGCAGCGGCTGCACCGGCACGCCGACTACCTGGCCGCCCTGGCGGCGCGCGGCGAGCCGGTGGAGCCGTACGCCGGGTACGTGGACGCGTTCCGGCACGGCATGCCGCCGCACGGCGGTTTCGCGATCGGGCTGGAGCGGTTCGTCGCCCGGCTGACCGGGGCGGCGAACGTCCGGGAGGTGACCGCCTTCCCGCGCGACCTGCACCGCCTCACGCCCTGACGGCGGGGCGCGGGCTCGCCATCGGGACCGTCGGTCTCGCCGCCGCTCTCCGGAATCGGCTCGGATCTGCCACTGAGAGTGACGATAGGTCGCTCGGCCTTGCGGTCACGCTCGGTGAGGGTTGTTTCGGGGTGGTCGAGCTGCCCTCGACGCCAACGCATTGCGCTGAGCTGGGGTTATGGCGGACGGGCCTCGGGAGGGAGGGAAGGGTGTCTGCGCCCTTTGCTCTGCAGCCACTGGCGCAGCGGTTGACCGGGAGTGACCGTTGCGGATCCGGCTGCAGAGCAAAGTCGGCGGGAGGCCACATGCTGCGGGCGCAGCCTTGTGACTCACCGTGACCGACGGCGAGGCGGGGCCTGGGTGGGCGGCGGGCCTGGGCGGGCGGTGGCCCTGGGCGGGCGGCGATCCGGACCGGTCGCACACCGCGCCGCCGAGCGGTCAGGCCGGGCCGAGCAGGTCCCAGGAGTTGCCGGCGATGTCGCGGAAGACCGCGACCCGGCCGTACGGCTCGGTGCGGGGCGGCCGGACGAACTCGACGCCCGCGTCGACCATCCGGCGGTGCACCGCCTCGAAGTCGTCGACCTGGAGGAAGAAGCCCACCCGGCCGTGGGTCTGGTCGCCGACCGCGCCGGCCTGGTGCTCGCCGTCGGCACGGGCCAGCAGCAGGCCGGTGCCGCCGCCCGGCGGGCGTACGACCACCCAGCGCTTGGGCCGGCCGTCGTTCGTCAGCGACGGCTTGTCCTCGGCCAGCTCGAACCCGAGCACCTCGGTGAAGAAGGCGATCGCGGGGTCGTACTCGGTCACGACGAGCGTGACCAGGTCGAGCCGCACGGGGCTCAGACCTGCGTCAACGTCGGCAGGTGCCGCTCGACCACCGGCAGCACGTCGGCGACGGTGATCGGCCGGCCCAGCTCGGCGGTCAGCGAGGTGACCCCGGCGTCGCGGATGCCGCAGGGCACGATCCGGTCGAAGAAGCCCAGGTCGCAGTCGCAGTTGACGGAGAAGCCGTGCAGCGTGACGCCGCGCGCCACCCGGATGCCGATGGCTGCGACCTTGCGGGCCGGGCCCCGGTCGTCCTCCGGCACCCACACGCCGCTGCGTCCCTCGACCCGGCCGGCGGACAGCCCGAACTCGGCGCAGACGTCGATCAGCAACTGCTCGGTGCGCCGGACGTACGCGACCACGTCGACCGGGTCGGGCAGCCGGACGATCGGGTAGCCGACGAGCTGCCCCGGACCGTGCCAGGTGATCTTCCCGCCGCGGTCCACGTCCACCACCGGGGTGCCGTCCATCGGCCGGTCCCACGGCTCGGTGCGCTTGCCGGCGGTGTAGACGCTGGGGTGCTCCAGCAGCAGCACCGTGTCGCCCTGCTCGCCGGCCACCACCGCCTCGTGCAGCCGGCGCTGCTCGTCCCAGGCGGCCTGGTAGTCGAGCAGGCCTGCGCGGACGGCGGTCAGCCCGGAAGTCGTCACGCTCACCCGTCCAGCCTAGTCCCGCCCTCCGGGAACCGGACCCGTGAGCCTCGTCGCCATCGCGGGGGACACGGCGGTGGTCAGGCCGGCACCCGCCACAGCCAGACGTCCTCCACCCGCTCGGGCGGGCCGAGCAGCGCGGTGGCGGTGCGCCGCAGCGCCTCCTCGTCGACGTCGAACTTGGCGCCGTGCACCCGGTCCGGCAGCACCACCGCCTGGACCCCCCAGTAGCGCAGGTCCGCCCGGGACTCGCGGATGCTGCCGTCGGTGATGATCGGCACCAGCCCGGTCCGGCCCGCCTGGTCCATCAGCGAGTCGAAGGTGCGCGGCACCGGGCCGATCCGGCCCCGGCCCTCCGGCCCGCCGGGCCCGAGGAAGAAGCCGGACGGGATCCGGAACTCACCCTGCCGGTGGGCGAGCGCGTACGCCTGCCAGCGCTGCCCGTCCGGGTAGACGTCCACGGTCAGCGGCAGCGGCGTCAGCACCCCGTCGGGCGGGACGTAACGCTGCCAGGCGCCGCTGGTGATGAACTGCGGGATCGGCTCGCGGACGCTGGTCAGCAGCGGCGTGGGCACCAGCGGCAGCAGCGCCGCGGCGAAGCCCAGCGCCCAGGCGAGCCCGCTCACCCGGCGCCGGGGCGGCCGGGCGCGCAGCGAGTCGATCGCGTACGCCAGCAGCAGACCGATGACCGGCGCGACCACGAGTGCCAGCCGGGACGGCAACGCCGCGTTGATCACCGGCAGGTTGTCCAGCACCCCGAACGGCAGCGTCTGGTCGAAGCGGCGGCCGTTCCACTTCACAGTCGGCCCCCACGACAGCACCGCGAAGACCACTGCGGTCACGCCGAGCGCCGCGAGGGTGGCCCGGAACGCGCGGTCCGCGCGCCGCCACAGCAGCGCGAAGCAGGCGGCGGCGAGCAGGAGCAGCGGTACGCCGAAGAACGAGTTCTCCTCCGTCGGGTTGGGCGCGAGCGAGGTGCCCCACCCGGCCCAGCCCGCGAGCGACCGGCGCGGGTAGGACCCGTACGCGGCGATGTCCTCGGAGTGGATCAGCGGGTCGAACCCGGTGCCGTGGAACCGTTGCGGTCCGAGGAAGTGCAGCCACAGCGGGTACGCCAGCAGCGCCCCGGCGACGAGGGCTGTCACGCCCAGCCCGGCCGCCATCCGGGGCAGCGCGGCGCGTACCTCGGACCGGCGCGCCGGGTGCAGCGCCCACACCACGAGGAACACGCCGAGCGCCAGCGCGGTGAAGAACAGACCCTCGGCGGCGATCGAGAACGCGACAGCCACCAGCAGGCCGAGCACGATCCCGCCGGTGACCGCCCGGCCCGGCCGGCGCAGCCGGAACACGCCCCAGATCAGCAGCGGCACCAGCCAGCCCGCGGTCCAGTTCAGGTGCGCGTTCGCGTGCGACACCATCGCCGGGCAGAAGGCGATGAACAGCGCGCCCACCCCGGCGGCCAGCCGGCTGCGGACCAGATGCCGGCTGAGCAGCCAGTACCAGGCCACCGCCGTCGCGGCCAGGTTGAGCGTGAGGATCACCAGGAACGTCGCGGGCGGCCCGATCAGGTACGTCAGCGGCGCGAAGACCGCCGCGTACACGGTGATCGAGGTGTTGACCGCGAGGTTCACCCCGTCCGGGACGTTGATCAAGGTGGTGTACAGCGGGTTCTGCCCGTGGGTCAGCGCGTGCCCGCCGAACGCCAGCAGCCACTCGAACAGCGCCTGGTCACTGGAGTTGACGGTGATCGCGCGGCTGTTCGGATCCCGCCACATGCCACTCGTCACCCAGAGGGCCAGGGCCAGCGCGGCGAGCGTGACCAGCAGGTCGGCGCGCCGGTCGCGGACGCGCGTCGGCGCCGGGCCGGCGGCCAGGGACGGGGAGGAGGGCACGCAGCGGACGTTACCAACCGGACCTGGGCAGACCGCCCGGACACGGAACTCGCCGCACACTTCGGTGACCGTGAATGTGTGAGCGGCGGCCATTCCGGTGTGACGAAACGCGGCCGTAACGTCTCGGCAACTCGGAGGTGACTCAGTTCACATTCCACGATCGGGAGGTCCCCGTGCCCCGCTCCTCATCCCTCATCGCCCGCGTCGCCGGGGCGGCGGCCGGGGTCGTGCTGGCCGCGGCCACCGCGCTGGTCGCCGCCCTTCCCGCCCAGGCCGCCTCGCTGACCCAGGTCACCGGGTTCGGCTCCAACCCCGGCAACCTGGCCATGTACGCATACCGCCCGGACGGCCTGCCCACCGGCGCGCCCGCCGTGGTGCTGCTGCACGGCTGCGTGCAGAACGCCTCGACGTACGTCACCAACTCCGGCTGGCAGAAGTACGCCGACCAGTGGAAGTTCACGCTCATCGCGCCGCAGCAGCCCAGCGGCAACAACGCCAACTCCTGCTTCAACTGGTTCGAGACCGGTGACACCGCACGCGGCCAGGGCGAGGCGCTGTCGATCAAGCAGATGGTCGACTACGCCAAGACCACCTACGGCACCGACGGCGCCCGCGTCTACGTCAGCGGCCTCTCCGCCGGTGGCGCGATGAGCGCGGCCATGCTCGCCGCCTACCCCGACGTCTTCGCCGCCGGCTCGATCATCGCCGGCATCCCGTACCGCTGCGCCACCAGCACCGTCACCGCGTTCAGCTGCATGAACCCGGGCGTGGACAAGACCCCGGCGCAGTGGGGCGACCTGGTCCGCGGCGCGTACGCCGGGTACACCGGCAAGCGCCCACGCGTGGCGATCTGGCACGGCACCAGCGACACCACGGTGGCGACCGCGAACGCCGCCGAGTCGCGGGACCAGTGGACGAACGTGCTGGGCGTGTCGACCACCCCGACCAGCACGTCCACGCTGCCGGCCGGCACCGGCCTGGAGGTCTACGGTGCCGACCAGGTCCGCCTCTACCGGGTCTCCGGGATGGGCCACGGCACTCCCGTCGACCCGGGTACGGGCGCGGACCAGTGCGGCACCGCCGGGGCGTACTTCCTGGACACCATCTGTTCGACGTACCGGGACGCGGTCTTCTTCGGGCTCGGCGGTGGCGGCGCCTCGCCGAGCCCGACCCCGACGGCCACGGCGTCACCCACGCCGACGGCCTCGCCCACGCCGACCGCCTCGCCCACGCCGACCAGCGCGCCGGTCTGCGTCACCGCCAGCAACTACGCGCACGTGGTGGCCGGGCGGGCCTACCAGTCCGGCGGGTACGCCTACGCGCTCGGCAGCGGGCAGCGGATGGGCCTCTACAACACCTTCTACACGAGCAGGCTGAAGCAGACCGGGCCCGCGTACTGGGTGATCGGCTGCTGATCCGCCGCGTCGCGCCGCCCTCGGCCGGTCACTCGGAGAGGGCGGCGCGCAGCGCGCCCGCCAGGTCCGGGTGCGCCCAGGAGAAGCCGGCCTTGTCGAGCACGGCGGGCAGCACCCGCGCGCTGGTCAGCGCCTCCTGCGCGAAACCGCCGAGCGCCACCTTCAGCGCCACCGCCGGGATCGGCATGATCGCCGGGCGGTGCAGCTGGCGGGCCAGTTCCCTGGTGAACTCGGCGTTGGTGACCGGCGCCGGGCCGACCACGTTCACCGCGCCGGCGATGCCGTCGTGGTTCAGCAGGAACTTCGCGGCGTCGAGCCAGTCCCGCATCGAGATCCACGGCAGCCACTGCCGCCCGTTGCCCAGCTTGCCGCCGACGCCGAGCCGGAACGGCAGCAGCTGCGGCTTGAGCAGGCCGCCGTCGCGGTGCAGCGGCAGTCCGGTACGCAGGCGCACCACCCGTACGCCCGCGTCCTCGGCCGGGCGGGTCGCGGCCTCCCAGACGCGGCAGACGTCGGCGAGGAACCCCTCACCCGCAGGTGCCTCCTCGGTTACCGTCCGGTCGCCGGTGTTGCCGTACCAGCCGACGGCGGAGGAGTTCAGCAGCACCGTCGGACGGTCGGCGGCGGGCAGGCCGGCGATCGTGATGGCGAGCGTGGTGGTGCTGTCCACCCGGCTGGTCCGGATCACCTTCCGGTACTCGTCGTTCCAGCGCTTGTCGCCCACCCCCGCGCCGGCCAGGTTCACCACCGCGTCGGCGTCGGCGACGCACTGCGGGTCCAGCTGTGCGGCGGACGGGTTCCACTGCCGTTCGACGGGGGTGCGCGGCGGGCGGCGGACCAGGCGGGTGACCTGGTGGCCGTCCGCGGTGAGGCAGTCGACCAGTCGGGTGCCGAGGAAACCGGACGCGCCGGCCATGAGGATCCGCATGCTCACATCTTCGAGTACGCGGCGCGATTCGGATGCGTTGAGCGAAATCACTCACTCGTCACGCCCGCCGGTCACGCACGCTAAACGCGTTGCGTTTTTTTCGAATAGAGATACGCTTGCGTCATGAGCAACGCCCTGCGTGAACGTACGGTCCTTCCCCCGGACGACCCGGCTGAGCTGGCCCGGTTCGTGCAGGAACTGCGGAGCGCCGGCGGTCGTGCGCGGGCCAGGCTGGTCGGGCCGGACGGGTCCGAGATCGAGATCCCCGACGAGTTGTACGGCGTGCTGCGGGACGTGGTGACGGCACTGTCCGAAGGGCTCGCGATCTCCATCGCGCCGCACAACACGATGCTGACGACCCAGGAAGCGGCAGACCTGCTCAACATCTCCCGGCCCACGCTGGTCCGGTTGCTGTCCGAGGGCGAGATGCCGTACACGATGCGCGGCCGTCACCGGCGAGTCATGCTCCGGGACGTTCTCGACTACCAGGAGCGGACCCGGCAGGCGCGCCGCCGGACACTCGACCGGATGACCGCCGAAGCCGAGGAAGACGGCCTGTACGACGCGACGGCCACACCGCGCAGGACGAGATGAGCGTGACCTGAGTGGCGTTCCCGGCGTTTCTCGACACCTGCGTCCTCTACCCGGCGCATCTCTGCGACACCCTGCTGCGGCTGGCCGAGGTCGCCGCCTACCGACCTCTCTGGTCCAAGGACGTCCTGGACGAGCTGCGACGCAACCTGATCGTACGAGGCATCGCGGAGGAGCGGGTCGACCGCCGAATCGGCCAGATGGCCGAAGCCTTTCCGGACGCCATGGTCAGCGGGTACGAGTCGCTGATCGACGGCATGTCCAACGATCCCAAGGACCGGCACGTGCTGGCTGCCGCCGTCCGGGCGAACGCGGAGGTGCTGGTCACGTTCAACGTCGGTGACTTCCCCGAGCCGTCGCTCAAGTCCTTCGACATCGTGGCGGTGCATCCGGACGACTTCCTGCTCGATCAGCTGGACCTCTATCCGGGGCAGACACTCGACGTCCTGCACCGGCAGGCAGCGGCCTACCGCAGGGAGCCGACGACCGTACCGGGTCTGCTCGTACTGCTGGGACGCACCGGCCTGCCCCGGTTCGCCGCGGAGGTCCGCCGACACCTCTGAGGCGTCCCCCCGCGGCGAGACCCGGGCGGTCAGGCGTCGGCGGGGGCGGTGCGCAGGTCGGCGAGCAGGCGCTCCACCTCGGCGAACGCGTCCTGCGGCAGCGGCCCGTACGCCAGCGCGCCGAGATTCTCCTCGGCCTGCCCGACGGTCCGGCAGCCGGGGATCGGCAGGGTGTGCGGGCTGCGGGCGAGCAGCCAGCCCAGCGCGCCCTGGGCGAGCGTGCGGCCGTCGGTGGTCAGCGCCTCACGGACCCGGGCCACCCGCTCGGCCCACTCGGCGCGCGGTACGCCGCCGGTGAACCAGTCCAGCCACTCCGGTGCCACGCCGCGCACGTCGTCGTCGCCCCGGGCGGTGGGAGCATCCTGGTACTTCGCGGTGAGCAGGCCCATCGCCAGCGGCCCCCGGTTCAGGGCGGCCAGGTCGAACTCAGCGCAGACCTCGAGCATGGCGGCGTTGTCCCGCAGCACCGACTGGTCGTGCTGGATCGCCGCGCAGTGCGGTCCGGCCTCGGCGAAGGCGCGCGCCGAGGCGGGGTCGTCGGTGCTCCAGCCGTACGCCCGGATCTTTCCCTCGGCGACCAGGTCCTCCAGGGTGCCGACGAGGTCCAGCGCCCGCGGCACCGGCAGGCCGCCCAGGTGGAGCTGGTAGAGGTCGACGTGGTCGGTGCCGAGCCGGCGCAGCGAACCCTCCAGGCTGCGCCGTGCGTACTCAGGGCTGGCGTCCTCGCCGAGCGCCTGGCGGGTCTCCTCGTCGGTGGGATAGCCGAACTTGGTCGCGATGACCGCGCGGTCCCGGCGGCCGGCGAGCGCGCGCCCGAGCACCCGCTCGCTGTGCCCCGCGCCGTAGTTGCTGGAGGTGTCGAACAGCGTCGCGCCCAGGTCGAGCGCCCGGTGGACGGTACGCACCGACTCGTCGTCGTCCACCTCGCCCCAGCCGAGCGGTTGGGTGCCGTCCCAGAGCGGGCCGCCGATCGCCCAGCAGCCCATGCCGATCGCGCTGACCTCGATGCCGCTGCGGCCCAGCCGTCGTGTCGTCGTCATGCGCCCAGTGTTCACTTTCGAGTGTGCTCGAAGTCCAGCTCTTTTCCCGCCAGCCGGGGCAGGAGCGGGGCGAGCGCGTCGACGGCCCCGGCGCGTACCACGAAGCGGGTGACGCCCCAGCGGCGCCGGTGCCCGGCCACGGCCGAGACGATCTCGGCGGGCGTCCCGGCCAGCACGAACGGGGTGGCCAGCACCTCCGCCGGGGTGAGCCCGGTCTCGGCGGCCGTCCCGGCGGCGGCCGCCTCCGCGTCGTCGGTGACGGCGACGTGCTGGACCAGCGCCTCCAGGACCGGCGGCGTCTCCCGGCTGGCCGCTCCGGCCGCCACGTGCGCGAGCTGCGCCTCGATCTGGTCGGCCCGCCACCGGACGGTGTGCTGGTGGCCGTCGGGCAGCGTACGGCCGAAGCCGGCCAGGCCGACCACGTCGGCGTGCCTTCCGGCCCAGCGCAGCAGCGTCGAGTTGGAAGCGCCGACGGTCAGCGGGATCCGGTCCTGGACCGGGCGGGGCCGGTCGAGCCGTGCCGCGTACGTCGTCAGGTCCCCGGTGTCCACGGTGACCTCGTCGCCGGCCAGCAGCGCCCGGACCGCCTCGGCCACCTCGACGCAGCGGCGTACCCGGCCGGCGACGTCCGGGCGCTCGCGCCCGACGGCCCGCCACTCGGCCGGCGTGTGGCCTGCGCCGAGGCCGAGCCGGGCCCGCCCGCCGGAGACCACGTCCAGGGTGGCCACGTCGGCGGCGAGCAGGATCGGCTCGCGTACGCCGGCGTTGGAGACGTACGAGCCGAGGCCCAGCCTGCTGGTCACGGCCGCCGCGGCGGCCAGCGCGACGAACGGCGACGCGCAGGAGCCGGGGTGGTCGGCCGCGAACAGCGCGTCGAAGCCGGCCGCCTCGACGGTACGGGCCAGCTCGGTCCAGCTCGCCGCGTCGGTGGGCTGCGCCTGTACGGAGAAGGTCGCCATCGCCTCAGCATCGGCGCACGCCGCGCCGCCGGCCACCCCGCACACGCAGATTCTGCCGACGGCCGAACGTCACACGGCGGCGTTCATCCGTTCGTGTCGCGGTCCTCGGGTTGCTCGTGCCACCGGGCCCGCCAGGCCGCCTCGTGCGCCTCGTGGCTGGCGCGCTCCTCGAAGACCAGCTTGCGCAGCGCCTGCCGGCCCTCGGCGAAGACGATCACCTCGACGGCCACCATGCCCACTGTGAGGGCGGTCAGGATGCCCAGCGCGGCCAGCCCCGGCACCCGCTCCGCGACCGGGATGGCCACGCCGAGCAGCAGCACCGTCCCGACCCGGGTCCAGCTCACCGTGCGCAGGGTACGCAGCTGGAACAGCATGTTGCCGCACAGGTAGCAGATCACGCCGCCGTACAGCAGCGGCACGCCCGGACCGTGGGCCGGCTCGCTCGGCGGCACGTTCGGGTCGGCGATCCCGTGCACGATCGTCTCGGCGCCGAGCGCGAACAGGATGATGCCCGCGATCATCGGCAGGAACAGGTACGCGTACGCGTCCCGGGCCATCGCCACCCGGGGACCGTCCTGCGCGACGTGCAGGGCGATCCGGGCGGCCGGCCCGACCATGTCGTAGTGCGCCCACCAGAGCGCGGCGGTGAAGAAGATGCCGAGCACCGCCGCCGCCACGGCCGGCCAGGTGGGCGGCTGGCCGAGCAGGTTGCTGCCCACGCCGACGGAGATGACCGACTCGCCGAGCGCGATGATCAGGATGAGGTCGTACCGCTCGGTCCAGTGTTCGGCGGACGCGACGCCCCAGCCCCACGTGCCGGCGAGGATGCCGGTGCCGTACTGGAGCAGGATGACGCCGGCCCACAGCACGTCCCGCAGCACCGCCGCCGAGAACAGGTCGTCGATCCTCGGCGGCAGCAGCGCGGCGACCAGCAGCAGCGCGGTGCTGCCGACCACCTCGGGGGCGAACCGGATCAGTTGCCGGCGCTCGTTCGGGCTGTCCCGGACGGCGTGCCGGTAGAGCAGCAGGTGCACCAGCCGCAGGACGGTGTAGCTGAGCGCCGCGACCATCGGCCCGGCTTCGTTGCCGCGCGGGTCGCGGAACGCGTGCGGCAGCGACAGCGCGAACGTGAACAGCGCGGCCATGCCGACTGTCATGAGCACCGGGACGAAGCCCTCGCCGAGGCGTACCCGGGTGGCGACGACGCTGTGCACCACCCACGACCACCAGAGCACGGCGAGGACCAGCAGCGCGTGCAGCAGCGCCCCGCCGGTCACCTCGAGCGCGGTGGCCCGGGTGATGATGAAGAACGAGAAGACGAAGACCAGGTCGAAGAAGATCTCGAACCGGTCGACCCGGGCGCCCGGGGCCACCGGCACGGCCGGCCCCAGGCGTCCCCGCCACCCGTACGAGCCCACCGGCCGAGTCTGTCAGCGCCGGTCCGGGCCGCGGGCCGATTCCGGTCAGCCCGGCCGGTAGCGCAACCCGTCCATCAGCAGGTCGAGCAGGCGTCCGGCCTGGGCACGCTGGTCCGGCTCGCCCGCCACCAGGGAGACCCCGCTGAGGCTGGCGAGCACGTCGGCGGCGGCCACATCGGCGCGTACGACGCCCGCTGCGGCGCCCGCCGCGAGCAGCGCCCCGAGCGCGGCGAGCAGCAGGTCGCGGCTCTGCGCGTACGGGTTGGCGCCGGAGGCGATGACCAGCCGCAGCGCGTCGGCCATGCCCCGCTTGGTGGCGAGGTAGTCGACGAACCGGTCCATCCAGGCGCGTAGCGCCGCGTCGGCGGGCTGGGCCGCGAGCAGCGCCGGAGCGGCGTCGCAGAGCTTCTCCAGCTCGTTGCGGTACGCCGCCTCGATCAGTGCCTCCCGGCTCGGGAAGTGGCGGTAGAGCGTGCCGATGCCGACGCCGGCGTCCTTGGCGACCCGGTCCAGCGTTACCTCCGGGCCGTCCTGGGAAAACGCCTGGACCGCGGCGTCCAGCAGCCGCTGCCGGTTGCGCAGCGCGTCCGCGCGCAGCTGTCGGTCGGGCACGGGCACTCCTCCCTCGACCGGGTCGCCGGCCCGGCACGATGGTAACCGGAGCCCCCTCCGATTATGCTGGCGGAGTAACGGAGGATCCTCCGCTTCTCATCGTAGCGGGCGGACATCGGTCCGCGTCGCCGTCGACAAGGATGGACCATGACCAGCTCGACACCAGTCACCACCCCGTTCTCCGCCGAGACAACAGCCCTGGAGGTGGTCCGCGACCTGGACCTGACCGACCGGCGGGCCGTCGTCACCGGCGGCGCCTCCGGGATCGGCGTGGAGACCGCCCGCGCGCTCGCCGCCGCCGGAGCCGACGTCACACTCGCCGTCCGCAACACCGAGGCCGGGCAGCGTGCCGCCGACGACATCATCGGCACCACCGGCAACGACCGGATCCTGGTCGCCCCGCTCGACCTCGCCGACCTCGCCTCGGTGGCCGCGTTCGTCCGCACCTGGGACGGGCCACTGCACATGCTCGTCAACAACGCCGGGATCATGGCCTCGCCCGAGATGCGCACCGAGCAGGGCTGGGAGATGCAGTTCGCGACCAACCACCTCGGGCACTTCGCGCTCGCCACCGGGCTGCGCCCGGCGCTCGCCGCGGCCGACGGCGCGCGGATCGTCTCGGTCAGCTCGGCGGCGCACCTGCGCTCGCCGGTGGTGTTCTCCGACATCCACTTCCGGCAGCGGCCGTACGACCCGTGGCTGGCGTACGGGCAGTCCAAGACCGCGAACGTGCTGTTCGCGGTGGAGGCGACCCGCCGCTGGGCCGACGACGGCATCTACACCAACGCGCTGATGCCGGGCGCGATCCGGACCAACCTCCAGCGCTACATCAGCGAGGAGGAGCTGGCGCGGATGCGCAGCGGCAACGCGGCCGCCTTCAAGACCCCGGAGCAGGGCGCGGCGACCTCGGTGCTGGTCGCCACCTCGCCGCTGCTCGACGGCGTCGGCGGCCGGTACTTCGAGGACTGCCAGGAGGCCGGGCCGAACCAGCCGGGCACTCGCACCGGCTGGGCCGCGTACGCCCGGGACCCGGAGGCCGCCGAGCAGCTCTGGACCGTCTCCGAGGCGCACCTGCGCGGCTGACCCGCGGAAACGAGGAAGGGGGCGCGCGGCATGTCGCCGCGCGCCCCTCGCCGTCTCGGATCTACAGACCCAGCTCGGCCTCGAAGTTGCCGCCCTCCAGCCGCTCCTTCACCGCGGTGAGGAAGCGGGCCGCGTCGGCGCCGTCGATCAGCCGGTGGTCGTACGACAGAGCCAGGTAGACCATCGAGCGGATCGCCACGACCTCGCCCAGTTCCGGGTCGTTCACCACGACCGGACGCTTCACCACGGCACCCGTGCCGAGCATCGCCGACTGCGGCGACGGCACGATCGGGGTGTCGAACAGGGCGCCCCGGCTGCCGGTGTTGGTGAGCGTGAACGTCGCCCCGGCCATCTCGTCCGGGGTGATCTTGTTGGCCCGGGTGCGCTCGGCCAGGTCGGCGATCCGCTTGGCCAGGCCACCCATGTTCAGGTCGCCGGCGTTGTGGATGACCGGCGTGAGCAGCCCGCGCTCGGTGTCCACCGCGATGCCCAGGTGCTCGGCGCCCGGGTAGGTGATCGTCCCGCCGTCCAGGTCCATGCTGGCCTGGATGATCGGGTACGTCTGGAGCGCTTCGATCGCGGCCACCGCGAAGAACGGCAGGAAGGACAGCTTCACGCCGTGCTTGGCCTGGAACGAGTCCTTGGCCCGCGCCCGCAGCTTGGCGACCTTGGTGACGTCGACCTCGACGACGGTGGTCAGCTGCGCCGTCTCGTGCAGCGACTGCTGGAGACGCTTGGCGATGATCGAACGGATCCGCGGCAGCTTCTCCGTGGTGCCCCGCTTGGCGCTCGGCTCCGGCTTGGCGGCCGGCTTGGCCGGGGCGGGTGCGGACGGGGCAGCGGCGGCGGCCGGCGCGGGCTTGGCGGCCTTCGCCTTCTCGGCCGCCTCCAGCACGTCCTGCTTGCGGATGCGGCCACCCACGCCGGTGCCCTTGATCGAGCCCAGGTCCACGCCGTGCTCGGCGGCGAGCTTTCGCACCAGCGGCGTCACGTACCCGGCGGCGTCCTCGCCGTACTCGGACGGAACGCTCGGGCGCTGCGCGGCGGCCGGCGCGGCCGGCTGGGCCGCCTGCTCGGCCTTGGCCGGCTGCGCGGCCTGCTCCGCCTCGGCGGCCGGCTCGTTGTAGGACGCGCCCGGCGTGGGCTCCTCGACCTTCGGCTCCGGCTTCGGCTCGGGCTTCGCCTCGGCCTTGGGCTCCGGCTTGGGCTCGGGCTTCGGCTCCGCCTTCGCGGGCGCGGCGCCGGCCACCCCGACGATCGCCAGCACGGCGCCGACGTCGGCGGTCTCGTCCTCGGCGACCTTGATCTCCTGCAGCGTGCCGGCGACCGGCGACGGGATCTCGGTGTCGACCTTGTCGGTGGAGACCTCCAGCAGCGGCTCGTCCACCTCGACGGTCTCGCCGACCTGCTTGAGCCAGCGGGTGACAGTACCCTCGGTGACGCTCTCGCCCAGGGCCGGCATGGTCACCGGCGTGCCCTCGCCCGACGGCGCGGGCTCGGCCGGCTCCTCGACGGCCGGCTGCTCGGCCTCGGCGCCCGGCTCGGCAGCGGCCTCCTCGGCCTCCTGGGCCTGCTCCGGCTCGGGGCCGGTGCCCTCGGCGGCGGCCGTCGGCTCGGTGGCCGGCTCGGCCTTCTCCGTGGGAGCCGCGCCCGCGTCCTCGCCCTCGCCGGCGATGACCGCCAGCTCGCTGCCGACCTCGGCGGTCTCGTCCTCGCCGACCACGATCCGGCTCAGCACGCCCGCCGCGGGGGACGGGATCTCGGTGTCGACCTTGTCGGTCGACACCTCGAGCAGGGGCTCGTCGACCTCGACGGTGTCACCCTCCTGCTTGAGCCAGCGCGTGACGGTGCCCTCGGTGACGCTCTCGCCGAGCCGGGGCATGGTGACCGATACCGGCATGTTCTCCAGACTCCTTCATTCCCCTGGTGGGATCATCGCCCGTCGCCGGACGCCGCGGTTGTCGTGTCAGGCGTGCGCGTGCAGCGGCTTGCCGGCCAGGGCCAGGTGCGCCTCGCCCAGAGCCTCGTTCTGCGTCGGGTGGGCGTGCACGAGCTGCGCCACCTCGGCCGGGTACGCCTCCCAGTTGTAGATGAGCTGCGCCTCGCCGATCAGCTCACCGACCCGGGCGCCGACCATGTGCACGCCGACCACCGGGCCGTCGTCCACCCGGACCAGCTTCACGTGGCCGGCGGTCTTGAGGATCTGGCTCTTGCCGTTGCCGCCCAGGTTGTAGTTGTAGGTCTTGATCTTGTCGGCGCCGTACTGCTCCTTGGCCTTTGCCTCGGTCAGGCCGACCGACGCCAGCTCCGGGTCGCAGTAGGTGACGCGCGGGATGCCGGCCTCGTCGATCACGGCCGGGTTCTTCCCGGCGATCTCCTCGGCGACGAAGATGCCCTGCTGGAAGCCGCGGTGCGCGAGCTGCAGGCCGGGCACGATATCGCCGACCGCGTAGACGTTCGGCACGCTGGTGCGCAGCCGCTCGTCGGTCAGCACGTAGCCGCGGTCCATCTTGACGCCCTGCTCCTCGTAGCCGAGGCCGGCGGTGTTCGGGCCGCGGCCCACGGCGACCAGCAGCAGCTCGGCCTCGACCGTGTCGCCGCCCTGAATGGTCAGCTTCACGCCCTTGTCGGTCTTCTCGACCTTCTCGAACGGCTTGCCGACCTTGAAGTTGATCTTCCGCTTGCGGAACGCCCGCTCCAGCGCCTTCGACGACTCCTCGTCCTCGGCGGCGACCAGGCGGGGCAGCGCCTCGACGATGGTCACGTCCACGCCGAAGGACTTCCAGACGCTGGCGAACTCGACGCCGATCACGCCGCCGCCGAGGACGATCGCCGACGACGGGATCCGGTCCAGCGTCAGGGCGTGGTCGCTGGTGATGATCCGCTCGCCGTCGACGTCCAGGCCGGGCAGGCTCTTGGCGTACGAGCCGGAGGCCAGCACGACGTTGCGGCCGGTGTAGCGCTTGCCGTCGACCTCGACGACGTTCTTGCCGACCAGCTTGCCGGCGCCCGCCACGAAGGTGATCTTCTTGTTGCCGCCGACCAGGCCCTGGAGACCCTTGTACAGGCGGGAGATCACGCCGTCCTTGTACGAGTTGACGGCCTTCATGTCGATGCCGACCAGCTCGGCCTTCACGCCGAACTGCTCGGACTCGCGGGTCTGGTCGGCGATCTCGGCGGCGTGCAGCAGCGCCTTGGTCGGGATGCACCCGTTGTGCAGGCAGGTCCCGCCCAGCTTGCTCTTCTCGATGAGCGCGACGGAGAGGTCCAGCTGGGCGGCACGCAGCGCCGCCGCGTAGCCGCCGCTACCACCTCCGAGGATGACGATGTCGAAGGTCGTGTCGTTCGGCTCGCTCACATCCAACTCCCAGGTCGCGTCACTGCATCGGGGGTTACGGCGGAGTAACAGGCACACCCCACCTCGGTCATCTTGTCACCACCACGGACCGAGCGCGTACCGAGGTGCCCAACGACACGTCGGTGACACGTACCCTTGGCACCGTCTTCGATGACGGCGCTGGGGGAGGAGTGGATTCGGTGGGGCTGTTCCGACGACGTAAGCGGGCGGCCCCGGCGAGCCGCGACCGCGCCGCCGACCGCGCCGATCTGGACCATCTGGAGAACTTCGTCCGGACCCGCAAGGGCGTCGAGGCGTACATCGAGCCCCGTACGACGGTCACCGAGACCACGATCATGCTGATCGCCGACGACGGCGAGTGGACCCGGCGGCGTGTCGGCGGGCCGGACGAAGCACGCCGCTGGGCGCACCGGATCGCCATCCCGATCTACGACGTGCGGCTGATGGGCTATCCGCAGCGCATGCGCGACTACAACGAGCGCCGCAAGCGCCGCCCCGAGCTGTTCTGAGCTATCTGCGCGCGGGTGTTAAAAAGGGCCCCTTCTACAACGCGAGGCGTTAAGAAGGGGCCCTTCCTTACCCGTCAGCCGTTGGTGGCGACGTCCTCGACCAGGTGCACGAGCGTGCGCACCGGCACGCCGGTGCCACCCTTGGTCCAGTAACCGGTCGCCTCGCCCGAGTGGTAGCCCGGACCGGCGATGTCGATGTGCGCCCACGCCACGTCGTCGGTCACGAACTCGCGCAGGAACACGCCGCCCTGGAGCATGTGCCCGGCCCGGTCCATCCCGGCGTTGACCTGCGAGATGTCCGCGACGTCCGACTCCATGCCCTTGCGCACGTCGTCGGGCAGCGGCATCGGCCAGGCCGGCTCGCCGGTCGCGTCACCGGCCACCCGCACCCGCTCGCACAGCTCCGGGGTGCCCATCACACCGGCGATCCGCTTGCCCAGCGCGATCACCTGGCCGCCGGTCAGCGTGGAGGTCTCGAACAGGTAGTCCGCGCCGTCCGCGCAGGCCCGCGCCATCGCGTCGGCCAGCACCATCCGGCCCTCGGCGTCGGTGTTGAGCACCTCCACCTTCTTGCCGTTGAACATGCTGATCACGTCACCCGGCCGGTAGCTGGTGCCCGACGGCATGTTCTCCGCCATCGGCAGGTAGCCGGTGACGGTGACCGACGGCTTGAGCGCCGCGACCGCCAGCATGGCCGCGCCGACCGCCGCCGCGCCGGCCATGTCCGACTTCATCTCCCACATGCCCTGCGCCGGCTTGATCGAGATGCCGCCGGTGTCGAACGTGATGCCCTTGCCGACCAGCGCGACCCGCTTGCCGTTGCCGCCACCGGCGGGCGTGTAGGTGAGCTTCACCAGCCGCGGCGGGGCCTCGGAGCCCTGACCGACGGCGAGGATGCCGCCGTAGCCGCCGGCCGCCAGCGCCGCCTCGTCCAGCACCTCGACCTCCAGCCCCGCCTCGCGGGCGGCGGCGGAGACGACGTCGGCGAACGCCGGGGGACGCAGCTCGTTCGGGGCGGTGTTGATCCAGTCCCGGCTGGTCCGCACCGCACCGGCCACCGCCTGTGCCCGCGCGATCTCGGCCTGGGCGGTCGCGTCGGCCGCGTCCGGCACCGCCACCAGCACCTCGGCCACCGGCTCGCGCCGGGCCGGCTGCGGCTTGGTCTTGTAGCCGGCGAACCGGTAGCCGCCCAGCAGCGCGCCCTCGGCGACCGCGCGCAGCGCGGCCGGGGCGTCGGCGTCGTCGGGCAGCGGCAGGGCCAGGGCGACGCGCGGGGCACCGGCCAGCGCCCGCACCGCGGCACCGGCGGCCCGGCGCAGCGACTCCGGGGCCGGAGCGGCGCCCGAGGGCTCCGGGCCGAGGCCGACCGCCACGACCAGCGGCGCGGTCACGGTACCCAGCGTGGCCAGCTTGATCACCTCGCCCGGGCCACCGGTCGCGCCGAGCAGGGCCAGCGTCTCGGTCAGCTTTCCGTCGAACGCGGCGGCGATGCTCTCCCCGCCGGTGGCCAGCAGCAGGGCGTGGGCGGGTGCGCCGCTGCCCGGCTCGGTGGTCTGGCTGTGCACGCCGATCACGATCGCGTCGACGGCGAGTTCGGCGGGGTCGGTGTCGACCAGGCTGAGGGTGGTGCGGGGCGATGTCACGAAAGCTACTCCGGGCGGGCCGGGCCGGCCGCGTCGTCGCGTACCGGCGATGAAGGTCTCTCCGGCGGCAACCTACCCGCCGGGAGGCGTGGCTGTCCCGCCGATGCGTGCCGACGGGATCCCGCCGATGCTAACCACAGCGGTCCGGGCCGGTAAGTTGCCACCCATGACCGAGGTGACCTCCGACGCCGCCGAGACCCGGCTGCGCCGATCCCCGCTGCACGAGCGGCACACCGCGCTCGGCGCGAAGTTCGCCCCCTTCGGGGGCTGGCAGATGCCCCTGGAGTACGCCGGTGGCGGCGTGCTCAAGGAGCACACGGCAGTCCGCGAGGGCGTCGGCGTGTTCGACGTCTCGCACCTGGGCAAGATCCGGGTCACCGGGCCGGGCGCGGCGGACTTCGTCAACGCCTGCCTCACCAACGACCTCGGCCGGATCACCCCCGGCCAGGCGCAGTACACGCTGTGCTGCGACGACGCCACCGGCGGCGTGGTGGACGACATCATCGCCTACCTGCACGCCGACGACCACGTCTTCCTGGTGCCCAACGCGGCCAACACCGCCGAGGTGGCCCGCCGGCTGCGCGCCGCCGCGCCCGCCGGCGTCACAGTCACCGACGAGCACGAGGCGTACGCGGTGCTCGCCGTGCAGGGACCGCGCTCGGCGGAGCTGCTGGGCGCGCTCGGCCTGCCCACCGGGCACGACTACATGAGCTTCTCCACCGCCACGCTCGACGGGGTGGAGCTGACCGTGTGCCGCACCGGCTACACCGGCGAGCTGGGCTACGAGCTGGTCGTGGCGTCCGAGCACGCGGTCGCCGTCTGGGATGCGCTCTTCGCCGCCGCAGACGACGTACGCGCCTGCGGCCTGGCCGCCCGGGACACGCTGCGCACCGAGATGGGCTACCCGCTGCACGGGCAGGACCTGTCCCCGGAGATCACCCCGGTGCAGGGCCGCTCCGGCTGGGCGGTCGGCTGGGACAAGCCGGCGTTCTGGGGCCGCGACGCGCTGCGCGCCGAGAAGGCCGCCGGCCCGGCCCGTACGCTGCGCGGCCTCACCGCCGTCGACCGGGCCATCCCGCGCCCCGGGATGGCCGTGTACGCGGGCGACCGGCAGGTCGGCACCGTCACCAGCGGCACGTTCAGCCCGACGCTCAAGCACGGCGTCGCGCTGGCGCTTGTCGACACCGACCCGAAGCTGGCCGACGGCGACGAGCTGGAGGTGGACATCCGGGGCCGCCGTGCCCGGATGCGCCTGACCAGGCCGCCGTTCGTCAAGCCCTCGGTGCGCTGAACCGCGCGGGTCAGTCCTCGCCGCGCTCCCCGGCGTCGAGGACTGCCTGCGTCCAGCCGCCCTCCAGTACGCCGGTGCCGTCCAGCACGGCCCAGTCGACCACGTCCGACGCCTCCACCACCACCGGCGAGCCGATCCGCACGCCCGGGTCGGTGTTGGCGTCGCTGGCGCTGGCGCCGACGATCCGTTCCGGGGTGTCCCACGAGGTCACCCCGGCCCAGACGTACTCGGGGCCGTCGTCGCCGGGCAGGCCGTACTTGACCACGAGCTGGCTCTCCTCGGGCAGCCGCCCGGCCAGGAACCGGGCCCGGATGTCGACCAGCGCCTCCCGGGCGGTCTCCACCGCGCGGCTCATCGCGTCCCCGGTGCGGGTGTAGCGCACGTCCGGCTGGATGCCGTTGAACAGCGTCGCGCAGGCGGCGGCGAAGTAGCGGCCGGGCGGACCCGGATGCCCGGGCGGCGGGTTGAGGCTCAGGAACGAGTCGGCGTCCGGGTCGGTGGCCGGGTCCAGCTCCAGCCGCAGCAGCACCGGCGCGGTCGCGCCGTGCTGCTCCGGATTGCCGTACGCCACGGCGATGTCGTGCCCGGTCACCGTGGCCAGCACCGGAAGCTGCACGAACGCCGGCACCTCCTCCCCGGCGAGCCCGTCGGTCCAGTCCCGCAGCAGCCGCCGGGCCGCGCCCGTCATCACCGCGCCCCACGCCCGGGTCAGGTGGTCCGGTACGCCCTGCGCCTGCAACTCCAGCAGCCCGAACCGGCGCAGTCCCTTGGTGGTGAACCACAGCCCGTCGGAATCCGAGGAGTAGGGCACCAGCACCCAGTCGACGAGCCGGATCCGGCCCTGCTCGTCGGGCAGCGAGCGCAGCGCCGCCGCCGGGTCGAGGAACTGGAGCCCGAAGACGTCCACCACGTCCCCGCCGACCGTCTCGGCCACCGCCGCGGCCACGGCGCGGGCGGCCCACTCGTGCGCGGGCGGCCAGCCCGGCCGGTACTCGGCCTGCACCACCACGAGGTGGGTGGCGGCGGCCAGCCGGGCCAGCTGCTCCTCGGTGGCGCCGAACGCGGTGAGCAGGTCCGGCGGCAGTTCGGGGAACTCGTCCACGGTGCGGGTGTCCACGGTCATCAGCGGACTGTCGAGCATCTGCTTGGCCAGCCCGTGCACCGGCTCGGAGAGCCGGCCGGCCAGCCCTTCCACGGCTGTCTTCGGGCTCACCTTGGGCAGCCCGGTGATCGGTACCAGGTACGTCGCGTCGAGCGACTCGGGCACCGGTACCGGCAGGAAGTCGTCCGTGATGAGCATGCCGTCCCCCTCGACCGCGCCGGTGCACTCGCCCCGAACGCTACCCGCCCGGACCGGTGACGCTCAGCCGGTCAGCACCAGTCCCAGGTAGGACAGCGTGGTGACGATCTCCACGAGCGCTCCGAGCACGTCGCCGGTGATGCCGCCGAAGCGGCGTACCAGGTGCCGCAGCAGCCCGGCCGCGACGGCGAGCGCGCCGAGCACGGCGAGCGGCCCCTGCCACGGACGGTCCGGCACCGCGGGCACCGCCGCCAGCGCGACGGCGACCGCGCCGAGCGTCAGCGCGGTCCACCCGACAGTGCCGGCGACGAGCGCGCCCAGGCCCTCCGGCCGGGCCGCCGGCACGCCGCGCCGGCAGGCCAGGCCGACGGCCAGCCGCCCGGCCGCGGTGGCCGCGACCACGGCGGCGAACGCGGCGAGCGCGTCCCGGCCGGCCAGCTCCGCGAGCACCGCGCTCTGGAGCAGGAGTACGACCACCAGCGCGACCACCCCGAACGGGCCGACGTCCGGCTGCTTCATGATCTCCAGCGCGGCCGGACCACGCCGGTACGAGCCGAGCGCGTCGACGGTGTCGGCCAGCCCGTCCAGGTGCAGGCCCCGGGTGAGCAGCGCGCCCAGCCCCACTGTGACCACCGCGGCGACGAGCGGTGGCGCGAGCGCGCCGGTGAGCAGCAGCACCCCGCCGAGTACGGCGCCGAGCAGCGCCCCGACCAGCGGCGCGAGCGCCATCGCGATGCCCGCGGCGGCCCGGTCGACCCGTCCGGCGCGTACCGGGAGGGTGGTGAACGTGGTGAGCGCCAGCCGGATGCCGTCGGCGAGCCGCGCCTCAGTCGGCACGTCGGCCGGGGGAGACCGGCTCGTCCGACCCGATCGTGGTCGGTCCCGGCCCGGCCGGCTCCGGCTCGGCGAAGTCCGGTTCGTCGTCGCCGGTGGGCTCGCCGGTGCCGGTGCCGGTGCCGGTGCGGTCGCCGGCGGTGTCGTCGGTGCCGCTGTCGTCGTCGGTGCCGCTGTGGTCGGGGCCGCCCAGCGACGGGTGCACCGGCAGCGTGGCGGCGAGCGTCAACGCGGAGCGCAGCAGCGGCAGCGCGGCCAGCGCGGTCGCCCCCTCGCCCAGGTCGAGCCGCAGGTCCACCAGCGGGGTCAGACCGAGCACGTCGGCGGCGAGCCGTACGCCCGGACGGCCGCCGTGGTCGGGCAGCAGGCACCAGTGCCGGGCCTGCCCGGCCAGGTCGCGGCTGACCATGGCGGCGGCGGTGCCGACCGGCCCGTCCAGCAGCACCGGCACCTTGCGGGCGGTGGCGCCCAGCAGTACGCCGGTGGCCAGCGCGATGTCGCCGCCGCCCAGCTCGGCCAGGACGTCCTTGGCCTCCCGGGCGGAGCGCCGGGTGCGGTGCAGCGCGTCCCGCACCGCCGCGCAGCGGACCATCCAGGCGGTGTCGTCGATCTCGCCCTGCTCGGTGACCACCCGGCCGAGCACCGTCGGCGGCTCCGCGCCAGCGGTGGCCGCGAGCACCGCTGCGGCGGCGGCCTCGGCCCCCGCACCGCACGCGGCGAGCACCAGCAGCTGCACTCCCGCGTCGGCGGCCTGCTCGGCGAGCCGCCAGCCGTAGCGCAGCGCCGCCTCGACCTCGTCGGCGGACAGGGCCGGGCCGTCCTCCATCGGCGCCGCGACGGGCGCCTCGACGATCTGCAGGCCGGCCCGGTTCTCGGCGGCGAGCCGGGCCAGCGCGCCCCGGCCGGCGCGGGCCTGCCGGGCGCGGCGTGCCGACTCATCGGGCGTCGCGCCGGCCGACGCGCCGCCCTCGTGGTCGCCCTGGATCAGCAGGACGCGCACCGAGTCCCACGGACGCGGCGTCGAGGTGCCCTGGGTGGCGGCCGCGAAGCCGACCACCTGCTCCAGCACGCCGAGACCGGCACCGGGGATGTCTAGGGTGGCGAGCCGGTCGACCGCCTGCGGTCCGGTGTAGTCGTCGGGCATCGGCAGTTCCATGCCCGGCTGGATGACCAGACCGGTGGCGATCATCGGCAGCGCCATGGTGGGGGCGGCCCAGTCGCCCGTACCGGGCTCGTCGGATGTGGCCGGGGCGGGCACCGGGGCGGCGGCCGGGGTGAGCACCTCGGGCAGCGACACGTCCCCGGCGCCGAGGTCGGCCGGTACGGCCTGGGTCGGCGCGGTCTGGTGCGGCGCGGTCTGGTGCGCTGCGGGCTGGGCCGCCGCGTGATGGGGCGCGGCGGCGCGGCCGGGCTCGGTCTCGGGCGACGTGGCCGCGGGCGGCACGGCGTGCGCGGGGGCCGAAGTGGCCGGCTTCAGCCACGCCGTCTGACCGGCCACCACGAGCGCGACCGCGTCGCAGGCGTCGGCGACCGCGCGGTTGGTTGCGCCGAGCGCGTCGGTGAACGCCCAGCCCAGGGGCGTGGTGGGCACCAGGGACAGGCCCACCTCGGGGCTCACCAGCACCAGCCGGGCCGTGCTGGAGCGCACCGCCGCTGCCAGCTCGGCGATCGTCGCGGTGTCGTCGGCCGGCTGGTGGGCCGGGTCGAGCAGCACCGTCACCCAGCCGCCCAGGTCGTCCACGAGAAGCGTCTCGTTCGGCCCGGCGGCGACGATCACCTCGACCAGCCGGCCCGGATCCGCCGCGGTCTCCTCGGTGCTCCAGCTCCCCGGGCGGCGGGCGCGGTGCGCCGCGAGGCGGGTCGCCCACTCGGTGTCCTCCGGATCCCCGGCCGGGGCGGTGGCCACGTACCGGACCGTGGGCGCGTCGGCGACCAGAGACTCGGCGAACTCGGACTTGCCGGAGCGGATACCGCCGAGCACCAGGAGGGTGTGCCACCCGTCAACGGACATGCCCGTACCTTAGTTCGCCCGCCCGCGTTCCGGGCAGCTCGCCCCTCCCCGCCCGCGCCCCGCCCTCTCGCGGCGCTGATCTTGCACTTGTGGCCCCCGGGGTGCCGGGAATGACCGCTCTGTCGGGGCGCTAACCGCAAGATCGCGGGTGCGGTCCGGCGGTGGGGGTGGGCATGATCCATGTGGTGGCGGGCCGTCGTCGGCGGGGCCGACTAGGCTTGCGGAGGTTTGGCGTCCCACGGGACGACGGCGGCGAGGGGAGACGCGGCATGGCGTGGAGCTGGCGGTACGAGGGCACGAACGGCGACGCGGCCGACGGGCCGGCCGAGTCGTTCCCGAGCCAGGCGGACGCCGAGTCGTGGATCGGCCAGGCCTGGCGGGAGCTCGCGGCATCCGGCGTCACCACAGTCGTGCTGGTCGAGGACGACCGGGTGGACTACCGGATGAGCCTGCAACCCCCGGCCGAATGACGGGCTACGACCGCCCGGGCGAGCCGCTGATCCTCGGCGTGCCCCGGGCGGCGTTCCGGCCCAGCCCGATCTTCCTGGCCCTGGTGGCACTCTTCGTCGCCTCCGGGGTGATGACCTGGAACCGGTACGGCAACGTCGGCTTCGACGTGTTCCTCTTCGTCGTCTCGGGCTGGCTGGTCTCGCTGTGCCTGCACGAGTACGCGCACGCCGTGGTCGCGTACCGGTCCGGTGACCGGGACATCGCGCACCGCGGCTATCTCACGCTCAACCCGCTGAAGTACACCAGCCCACTGCTGTCGATCGTGCTGCCGGTGGTCGTGGTGCTGCTCGGCGGCATCGGCCTGCCCGGTGGCGCGGTCTGGGTGGACCGGCACGCGATCCCCGGCCGGCTTCGGCACACGCTGGTCAGCCTGGCCGGGCCGGCCACCAACGTGCTGTTCACGCTGGTGCTGGTCGCGGCGGTGGCATGGGGGCCGGAACTGGGCGGGCCGCTGGAGTTCTGGGCCGGCGTCGGGCTGCTCGCGTTCCTCCAGCTCACCGCCAGCGTGCTCAACCTGCTGCCGGTGCCGGGCCTGGACGGCGGCAACATGCTCCAGCCCTGGCTCAGCCCCGCCTACCGGCGGATGTACGACCTGTTCGCCCCGTACGGCTTCATTCTGCTCTTCGCGCTGCTGTGGAGCCCGCAGATCAACCGGGTGTTCTTCGGCGCGGTCTTCGCCGTCGGCGACGCGCTCGGCCTGCCGCGCGAGCTGTACCAGATCG
Organism: Micromonospora globosa; assembly: GCF_000717585.1. Classification (NCBI taxonomy): domain Bacteria; kingdom Bacillati; phylum Actinomycetota; class Actinomycetes; order Micromonosporales; family Micromonosporaceae; genus Micromonospora; species Micromonospora globosa. The sequence continues at coordinate 22,833 of NZ_JNZR01000024.1, read as the reverse complement.
GCTACGCCCTGATCCGCTTCTGGGAGTAGCCGGCCCGGTCGTTCCCGGGCCGGTCCGAGCCGGCCCGGGAACGACGCGACGTCACGGGCGCTGAGCCGGGCTCTCGGTCTTCGCCGGATCCCGCTCGGTGACCGGCTCGACGATCTCGTCGATCGCCTTGAGCAGGTCGGCGTCGAGCTTCACGCCCGCCGCCTTCACGTTGTCGTGCACCTGCTCCGGCCGGGACGCGCCGACGATCGCCGAGGAGACGTTCGGGTTCTGGAGCACCCAGGCGACGGCGAGCTGCGGCATGGTCAGCCCGGCCTGCTCGGCCAGCGGCTTGAGCCGCTGCACGCGGGTGAGCACGTCGTCGGTCATGAACCGGGCGATGAACCCGGCGCCGGACTTCTCGTCGGTGGCGCGGGAGCCCGCGGGCGGCGGCTGGCCCGGCAGGTACTTGCCGGACAGCACACCCTGGGCCATCGGCGACCAGACGATCTGGCCGATGCCCAGCTCCTCGCTGGTGGGGATCACCTCGGTCTCGATGACCCGCCACAGCATCGAGTACTGCGGCTGGTTCGAGATCAGCGGGATGCGCAGCTCACGGGCGAGCGTGTGCGCCTCGCGCAGCTGGGACGCCTTCCACTCGGAGACGCCGATGTAGTGCGCCTTGCCGGAGCGTACGACGTCGGCGAAGGCCTCCATCGTCTCCTCCAGCGGAGTGCTGTAGTCGTAGCGGTGGGCCTGGTACAGGTCCACGTGGTCGGTCTGGAGGCGGCGCAGCGAGCCGTCGATCGACTCCATGATGTGCTTGCGGGACAGACCCCTGTCGTTGCGGCCGGGACCGGTCGGCCAGTAGACCTTGGTGAAGATCTCCAGCCCTTCGCGACGCTCGCCCTTGAGCGCGCGGCCGAGCACCGACTCGGCGCGGGTGCCCGCGTACACGTCGGCGGTGTCGAAGGTGGTGATGCCGCTGTCGATCGCGGCGCGGACGCACGCGACCGCCGCGTCCTCCTCGACCTGCGAGCCGTGGGTGATCCAGTTGCCGTACGAGATCTCGCTGACCATCAGGCCGGAGCGGCCCAGGTGACGGAATTCCATGCTCCCGACCCTAGACCCGCCCGGTCGCGGACGCCGTCCGGCGTTCACGCCCCCAGCAGCGCGTCGCGCATCCGGACGGCGAGCCACTGCCGGAAACTCTCCTCCGTCCACCCGCACCGCTGCACCAGCGCCGCGTAGTGCGCCGGGTCGTTGTAGAACCACAGCGCGTCGACCGCGCGGTCGGTGCCCGCGTCCGGCCGGAGCGGGCCGTCCAGGGTGAGCAGCCGGTCGACCACCATGGCGGCGCCCGCGCGGCGGTTGCGCAGCAGCGTCTCCCACAGTTCGGCCACCTCGGGCGCCTCGTCCGCCGCGCGGCGGACCGTCTCGAAGGCGCCGGCCGCGCGGTGGCCGATCAGCGTGCAGACCCCGGCGTACGCGTCGAGCACCGCGCCCTGGTCGGACGCCTCCCAGACCGGCTGGAACCAGGGGCGGCGCGCCACCGGCACCGGCTCGTCGTCGCCGGCGAGCGCCTCGTCGAGCACCTGGCGCAGCAGGGCGGCCTTGGAGCCGAATGCGGCGAACACGGTGGGCCGGGCGACGCCCGCCTCGGCGGCCACGTCGGCCAGTGACGTCGCCGCGTAGCCGCGCGTCACGAACAGGTCGGTCGCCGCCCGCACGACCGCCTGACGGGTACGCCGGGCGCTCTCCTCGCGCACCGCCGAGCGGTAGGGGCGCGTCGACTTGCCGTCCTTGACTCCAGCCATGACCTCGCGATACTAACAATCTATTCACTAGACTCCCGGCTATCGAATGTTTCCGCGTTCACTGAAATCGGAGGCCACCCATGTCCGTCCGCCCCTACCTGCTCGGCCCCGACGACGGCGAGGCGTACTGGTTCCTCGGCAACCTCTGCACGTTGAAGGCCGGTGGCCGGCACACCCGGGACCGCCTCACCGTCGCCGAGTTCGTGAACCCGCCGGGCTTCGCCCCGCCCCTGCACCGCCATCAGGTCGAGGACGAGATGTCCTACCTGCTCTCCGGCACCGCCCGGTTCCACTGCGACGGCGAGACGCTCACCGCCGGCCCCGGTGACTTCGTCCTGCTGCCGGTGGGCCTGGCGCACACGTTCGTGGTCGGCCCGGACGAGCCGTTGCGCGCGCTCCAGATCACCACCCCGGCCGGGTTCGAGCGGTTCGCCGCGGAAGCAGGCGTACCGGCTCCGCACCGCCGGCTGCCCGACCCGGCGCCGATCGACCCGGCAGCGCTCGGGCACGCCGCAGCCCGCAACGGCATCGAACTGCTGGGCCCTCCGCCGACGGCGTGAGCGGCCGAGCCGGGTCGCCGGGGCGGCCAGACGCTGACGGGCCGGGTCGCCGCCGCTCGAGGTGGCGTGCCGGGCGCGGGTCAGAGCACCGGGCTGGCGTCGGCGAGCAGCCGGTCGATCTCCGCGACCACCGCCGCGCGCCCCGGATGCACCGGGTCGATGAGCGGCTCGCCGCGCCGGTCCAGCGCGCCCCACCGGCCCGACTCGGTGGCGACCAGGAACGCCACCGGATGCACCACCACCGTCGGGTACGCCGGTGGCACCACCACCCGCCCGGCCCGGTCCACCACGCCGCGGCGACCGGCCAGCTCGACCACCGCCAGTCCGTCGGCGGTGAACCCGTCGACCTCGCGACCGTCCGCGAGCGGCGTGCCGAGACGGTGGTAGCGGGTCGGCACCACCACCTCGCCGGTCAGGTCCACCGCACCCCAGCCGCCGTTCTGCCGTACCGCCGCCAGGCCGTTGCGGAACGGCTTGGCCTCCTCGTACCCGGGCGGGATCTTCACGATGTTCATCCGGTCGACGGCCATCCACCGGCCCTTGCCGTCCATCGACACCCAGGACAGCCCTTCCGAGAAGGGCACCACCGCCCGGTAGCCGTTGTTCGCCTCGATCAGCGCCGCGCCGGACGTGTCGATGAGCGCCCACCGGGACGCCTCCGGCCGGCGCACCCAGGCCATTCCCTCGTGGAACGGCTGCGCCTCGGCGTACCGGTGCGCGATGACCATCTCGCCGTCGGCGTCCGCGTACCCCCAGAGCTCTTGCTCCTCGTCGAACGTCGCCGCCGGCGGACGCGGCGTGCCGAGCACCTCCTCGGGCCGGCGCGGCGCGGGCCCGAAGCCGTCGGCGGCGGCCCGCTCCGCGACCGCGTCCAGCGCGACCTCGACCCGGGCGTTGAGCTGCGCGTCCTCGCCGTGACGCAGGTCCAGCGCCCGCTCGAAGTGCAGGCACGCCTCGGTCAGCCGGCCCTGGTCGTAGCAGGACCGCCCGGCGTGCTCGTGCAGCAGCGCACGCAGCCGGTCCGGCAGCTCCGGCGAGTTCGCCTCCGCGAAGAGCCGGTCCGCCTCCGCGTGTTCACCCCGCCACCGCAGCGCCTCGGCGAGGCGCGCGCGGGCCAGCGCGGTCCGCCGGAACTCGCCGGTGGCCTCCGCGTACGTGACGGCGAGCCGCGCGTCCCCGAGCGCGTCGTCCAGGTCACCGAGGACCCGGGACGCCACCGCGCGCAGGCTGAGCAGCCGGGCCCGGCTGCGGTTGTCGAGCGTGGTGTCGAGCTTGCCGGTGAGCCCGTCCCGGATGACCCGCAACTGGGCCGGGTCGGGGGCCTGCTCGCGCAGCGTCAGCGGATCCAGCTCCCAGCCGACCGCGGCGAGGGCCTGCTCCGGGTCGACAGGAGGCGGCGGCTCGGCGTCCGCCGCAGGTCCGGCGCCGTCGTCGGTTCCGGCTTCTTCGGGGGTACGCCGATCCTGCGCGTCGTCGGCGTCGGCGTGCTCGGTGCTGTTGGTGTGCTCGGCGCTGCCGGCGTGGTCGGCGTCGTGCTCGGTGCTTGTCGGCGTCGGTTCGGCGTCGTCGGCCTGCGCCTGTTGCGCGGGTGCGGCAACGGTGGTGTCCGTATCAGCGGCCGCGTCGACCGGGTCCGGGGTGGACGATGTGGGCGCGGAGTGGTCGGTGCCGTCTGCCGCCGCTGGTCCCTGGGCTGTGCCGTCGGCGATGGTCTCGCGCGTCGTCTCGTCGGCAGTGCTCTCCGGTGCCGCGTCGTCCTGCCGGGTCTCGGTGGTGCCGGAGGCGGCGACATCGTTCGGAGTGCGCTCCGGCGCAGGGCTGAGCCGCTCGGGTGCGGCAGCCATCGCGCCGTGCGGCTCGGGCTCGGCGCGCGGACCGTCGGGTACGGGAACGCTGGTGTCCGCCGTCGTCGGCTCGGCCGTCGGCGGGGTGATCGGCGCGTGCACGGGTACGGCCGGTGCGTCGGTGGTCGTTGCGGCATCGGCCGATGCGCCGGCGGTCGACGCGTCCACGGCCGAGGCGGTGACGATAGGTGCCGGTGCCGGCGTGGGTGTGGGTGCCGGCGGTGCGTCGAGGGTGCCCGCGGGTTTGCTGGTGCTGGTGCTGGTGCTGGTGCTGGTGCTGGTGGGTGCGGGTGCAGGTGCGGGTGCGGGTGCGTTCGCATCGGCAGTGGACGCCGGTGCTGGACCGCCGCTCGCACCGGGCACGGTGAGCACGGGAGTGCCTGCTGGCACCACGGCATCGAGTTCCGGCGCCTTCCTCGCGTCCGCTGCGTTCGTCTCCACTGTGGTCGTTGCGGCTTCCGGCCCCTTCGCCGCCGATTCCGAAGCCCCCGCCACCGCTGGAGACCCGTCGTCAACGGTCGGGTGCGTGCCCAGCGTTGGCGCGCCGAGGGATGCCGTCGACGTCTCGACGGACTGCACCCCACTGCGCTCGCCACCCGACGGTGCGATCGAGTCCTGGCCGGGTAGAGATCTTGGTACGAAAGGGCCCCCAGAGGGGCCGAAATCGTCCAAGATCTCCGGCGGTTTCGGGGCTTCCGCGGGCTGGTTCGGGCGGAACCACGCCTCGGCGCCGGGGGACGGTGGAGGCGTCTTCTCCGCCGGTCGGCCGTTCTCCGACGGCTTGTCGCTCCGGTCAGAGGGAGTGCCGGCTCCGAGGCGTTCCGTGCCCTGTGTGGGCCGGGTGTCCGCGTCGGCTTCCGGACGGACGAGGTTCGCCCCGGACACAGCTTGGACGTCCACTCCGGCATCGGGCCGGCTTCCGTCCGAGCGGGACTCGGGCCGTATGCCTGCGTCGGCTCCCCGGACGCCTTCCTCTGCTGGGACGTCCACATCGGCCTGCGGCCGGCCGGTGGTCGGCGTGGCGTGGGTGGCGGTCCGGGACGTCGTCCCGGCGTGCGCGTCGACCACCGGACGGTCGACCACCGGACGGTCGGCGTCCGTGCTCGGCGTGATCGGGGTGCCGGGCGAGGTCCAGGGACGCGGGTCGGCTACGGGGCGATCGGCGTCCGCGCCCGGGACCGCACGGGTGCTCGTGCCGGGCGTCGCTCCGGAGTACGCGCCGGATCCGGGACCGTTGGTGCCCGCGCCCGCGCCCGCGCCCGTGGTGCCGGTGCCCGTGCCCGTGCCCGTGCCCGTATCCGTGCCCGTGCCCGTATTCGTGCCCGTGCCCGGCGCGGGTCGGATGCCTACTCCGGAGGTCGCTCCGGCGTCGGCTTCGAGACGGTTGGCGTCCGTGTGCGGAGCGGGACGGCTGCCCGTGCCTGTCATGGGCCGAGCCGCCTGTGCTTCCGGGGCGGCAGGGCCCATCGTCGGGACGACCGGTGGTGGCGTGGTCGGCCGGGCCGGGGCAGGGCCCGGATAGGTGGGCGGCGCGGGACGAGCCGGCGCGGCCTCGGTCGGCTGGACGGGACCGGCCGAAGGAGGCTCTTGACGTTCCTCGGTCCGCCCATGCGGCGGCGTGGGGTGGACGGGCTCCGCTCGTCCCGTGCCGGTCGGAGCCTGCGCATCGCCTCTGGGCGTGCCGACAACCGGCGCAGGGGGAGTGACCCCGCCGGAGACCGGTGCGCCGGAAACGGGCGCACCCGAGGCGGGCGCACCCGAGACGGGCGCACCGGGCTCGTCTCGGACGGGAACGGCCGGTGCGGAACCGCCGTCGGCGACGCGTCGGTCGGGCTCGGTCACCGGCGGACGGGTCGCCTCGTACCGACCCGGCGCCGGCATCCGGTGCTGCTCGTCCGTACCAGCTGGTGGCACGGGCCGCAGCGGGGCCTGGCCGGTCGACGGCGAGCCGTCACCGGAGTGCGCGGGCGTGCGCGGTGTCGACAGCGGATCCGGCACCGCCGGGACAGGGCGGGGACGGTCGTCGGGGCGCGGGTGCCCGGCCGACCCGGCCGGGGCCGTGCTCCTGCCCTCGGCGCCTCGGACCGGATGAGCATCGGGCCATCGCCCAGGCCGCGTCGTCCCCGGTGCGTCCGGCGGCGTCCGGCGCTCGTCCGGCCGCGCCGTCCGGGAATCGTCGGAACGCGCGGCGACCTCGTCCGGCCGGCGACGGTCCTGCTCCGGCTGCGCTCGACCGGCTTCGAGGCGCGACAGGGCGGCGTCGGGGCGCGTCGGGGCGGCTTCCGGACGCGTCGGGGCGGCGTCGGGGCGCGTCGGGGCGGCGTCGGGGCGCGACGGGGCGATGGGCGGCCGGGTGGCGTGGGGACGCGGACCGGTGCCGTCGGGCTGCGCGCCCGGACCGGCGGGCCGAGCGTCGCGTGGGTCCGGACGGACGGGGCCGTCCTGCTCGGGACGGCGCGCGTCGGGGCGTGGACCGTCGGGGGGCGGCATCGGGTGCCGGGGCGGCATCGGCCGGTCCACGGGTGGGCGGTGCCGGTCGTCCGGCCGGTACGCGTCGGGTTCCGGCCGGGGGCGGGGCTCGATGACGGGCCACTCGCCCTGGTGCGGGCGGGGACGATCGGCCGGCGGGCGCTGCCAACGCTGGTCGGCGCCCGGCCGCACGGGGGCGGAGGCTTGCGGGTCAGCCGGACGGTGCCCCTGCGCGCCGTACCGGCCGGGTTCGCCCTGCTGCGCGGGCCGCCCGTTCTCGGGTGCCCGGCGCTGGGTCTCGGGGTAGGCGGCGGCCTCGCGGCCCGGCGCACGATCGTCCCACCGGCCACCGGCCGGGTCGCGCCGGTCCGCCGGGGGACGTGGGCCGGGCTCGCGCCAGCTGTCACGCCCGGGCTCACGCCGGCCGTCGTGGCCCGAACCGGCCCGACCGGGTTCACGCCGGCCGTCGTGGCCCGGCTCGCTCCAGCCTGGTTCGCGCCGGCCGTCGCGGCCGGGCTCGGCCCGGCCTGGCTCACGTCGGCCCGGCTCGCCCTGGCCGGCAGTGCTCCGCTCCGACGGCGGCACGGCCTGGTCACGCCCGTCGATGCCGGGACCGCGCCGACCACGGGCCGGATCGTCCGGTGACGGCTCCACGAAGGGGCCGCGACGACCATCGGGCAGGGGTTCGCGGCGTCCGCCGGGGGAGTGGTCCTGGCGAGCGTCGGGTGGCGTGCCCCATCGTTCACCGGAAGCCGCCGGACGACCGTCGGCCGGGGCGTGCCTGCGCGGAGCGGGGTGCGGGGTCTCGTTCGGCTCCGCCATCCAGCCCGGTTGGACGGTCTGGCGCGGTGGGCCGTCGGGGCGTACCCAGCGTTGGTCGAGCCGCTCCGGAGGCGGACCGGGGCGGTGGGGCCGACGGCCGTCCGCGCCGGGGCCGTCGGGATGCCCGCGCCGCTCGTCCGGCCCCGCGGGGCGCTGTCCGCCGGAACTGGCGGAACCGATCGGGTACGCCCCGCGCGAGGCGGCCGGCCCGTCCAGGTACGTGCCGCGTGGTCCTGCCGGCCCGTCTGAGTGCCCGCCGCGCGGCCCTGCCGATCCGCCCGGATGCACGCCGCGCGGCGCTGGCGTGTTCGAGTGCCCGCCGCGTGGCCCGGCGGGGCTGGTCGGGTGCACCCCGGGCGGGGCCGCGGGACTGATCGGGTACCCAACGCGCGGGACCGCCGGGCTGACCGGGTATGTGCCGTGCGGGCCGGCCGGACTGGTCGGGTATGTGCCGTGCGGGCCGGCCGGACTGACGGGCTCACCGCCGCGCGGGCCGGCCGGGCTGACCGGATGACCGCCGGCCGGGCTGACCGGGTAGACGTCGCGTGGACCGGCCGGACCCGCCGGGCGTCCGCCCTCGTGCCCGGGGGGCCGGGAACCGGCGGGGCTCACCGGATACGTGTCCTCGTCCGGCGCGGGGCTGACCGGCCGTACCTCGGCGCGGCCGACAACGGGGCGCGGACGCGGCGTCAGGTTCTCGATGCCGATGTCACCCGGGTAGCGCTGCCCGGGGAACTGCGGCTGCCACTCGTGGGTTGGCTCGGCGGCCCAGGCCGGTTCGGCCGGCTCGCGCCAGCTGCCCCAGCCACTCATCGGCAACCCCTCCGGCCGCTCGCGCGGGACGGCCCCGGGGCCGGCTCGCGTCGCTCGCTCACGGCGGTGTCACCTCATTGGAAATTCTCGCGCTGGGGCGCCGGACGTGCCGGTACAGTCGCCCGGTCCAGCACGTCGTGGCTGCGGAAGGAGGGTAACGGCGTGGGCTCGGTCACCGCCACTGTGGCACCACCCACCGGCGCACACGTTACCCCATGGTTTCGGACATTCGGCGCGATCGCGGCGGCCGGGTTCCGTCGGCACGCGACCTACCGTCAGGCCGCCGTGGCGGGGTTGTGCACAAACACCGTGTTCGGTTTCCTGCGCTGCTACATCTTCCTCGCGGCGACGGGTGCGGCGGGCACCGTGGCCGGCTACGACCGGGCGCAGCTCGCCACGTTCGTCTGGGCCGGCCAGGGTCTGCTGGCGGTGATCGCGATCTGGGGCTGGACCGATCTGGCCGACCGGATCCGTACCGGCGAGGTGGCCGCCGACCTGCTGCGGCCGGTGCATCCGGTGACCAGCTACCTCGCCACCGACCTGGGCCGGGCCGGGTTCGCGTCGCTGGTCCGGCTGGTGCCGCCGCTGGTGGTCGGCCCGTTCTTCTTCGCCGTGTACGTGCCCCGGCACTGGGCCACGGTGCCGCTGTTCCTGCTCTCCGCGGTGCTCGCGGTGGTGGTCTGCTTCGGCTGCCGCTACCTGGTCAACGCCACCGCGTACTGGTTGCAGGACGTCCGGGGCCCGATGATCCTGTGGACGCTCGGCTCCGGCGTGCTGGCCGGACTCTACTTCCCGCTCGGCTTCCTGCCCGGCTCGCTGGAGGCGGTCCTGCGGTACGCCACCCCGTTCCCCAGCATCCTCCAGGTGCCGCTGGACGTGCTGGTCGAGCGGGAGCCGATGTCCGTCGGTCTCACCCTGGTCGGGGTGCAGGCGGGCTGGGCGGTGCTGCTGCTGGCGCTGTGCCGGCTGGTGCAGCGCCGCGCCGAGCGTCGTCTGGTGGTCCAGGGTGGCTGAGCGCGGCAGCGCGCCCAGGGTGGCTGAGCTGGCTGAGCTACGGGCGTACCGGGCGCTGCTCGGTGCGCAGGCGCGCTCGCAGGCGGCGTACCGCACCTCGTTCGTGGTGGACCTGGTCGGCAACGTGGGCGCCACCGTGTTCGACGTGGTCACCGTCCTGGTGATCTTTGGCGTGACGCGGGAGCTGGGCGGTTTCACGCTGCGCGAGACGCTCGTCGTGGTCGGCCTGTCGTCGTGCGGCTTCGCCACCGCCGACCTGCTGGTCGGCAACATCGAACGGCTTCCCCGGTACGTGCGCACCGGCCTCTTCGACGCCGTGCTGGTACGCCCGCTCGGTGCGCTGCCGCAACTGCTGCTGATGGACCTGCCGTTGCGCAAGCTGTCCCGGGCCGTGTTCGGGCTCGCCGTGCTGCTGTTCGCGCTCGTCTCGGCCGGCATCGACTGGACGCCGGGCCGGGTCGCGCTGGCGGTGGTCGCCCCGCTGGCCGCCGTGGTCTTCTTCGGCTCGGTCTTCGTGCTGACCGCCACGGTGTCGTTCTACTGGGTCGACTCCGGCGAACTGGCCAACGCGGTCACCTACGGCGGGCGCGACTTCACCTCGTACCCCGTCACCGTGTACGGCGGCTGGTTCCGCGCGCTGTTCGCGTACGGGATGGGGTTCGCCTTCGTCAGCTACCACCCGGCGCTGGCGCTGCTGGGCCGCGCCGACCCGCTCGGCCTGCCGCAGTGGGCGGGCTGGGCCGCGCCGGGCGTCGCGGTGGTCGCCGCGGCGCTGGCCGCCCTGGCCTGGCGCGTCGGGGTCCGCCACTACCGGAGTACGGGGTCATGAGCGTCATCGAGATGGACGGGCTGCGCAAGGAGTTCACGGTACGGGTGAAGGCCGGGCCGCTGCGGCGCGAGAAGCGGACGGTGACCGCCGTCGACGGGGTCGACCTGCGGGTGGAGCGCGGCGAGATGCTCGGCTACATCGGCCCGAACGGCGCCGGGAAGTCGACCACGCTGAAGATGCTCACCGGCGTGCTGACGCCGTCGGCGGGGCGGGCCCGGGTGTGCGGGCTGCGGCCGGTGGCCGACCGGACCCGGCTGGCGCTGCGCATCGGGGTGGTGTTCGGGCAGCGCTCGCAGCTCTGGTGGGACCTGCCGTTGCGGGACTCGTTCGACCTGTTGCGGCACGTCTACCGGGTGCCGGCCGGCGAGCACGCGGTCCGGCTGGCCCGCTGCCGGGAGCTGCTCGACCTGGACGGGTTCCTGGACACGCCGGTCCGGCAGCTCTCGCTGGGTCAGCGGATGCGCGGCGAGCTGACCGCGGCGCTGCTGCACGGCCCGGAGGTGCTGTTCCTGGACGAGCCGACGATCGGCCTGGACGTGGTGAGCAAGCAGGCGGTGCGCGGCTTCCTGGCCGAGCTGGGCCGGGCCGGGGACACCACGCTCGTGCTCACCACGCACGACCTGGCCGACATCGAACGGCTCTGCCGGCGGCTCGTGGTGATCGACCACGGGCGGGTGGTGCACGACGGGTCCATCGCCGAGCTGCACCGCCGGTACGGCTCGCGCCGCATGGTGGTCGCCGAGCTGGACGCGGCGCTGCCCGAGCCGCCGGTGCTGCCCGGCGCGCCGGTGCAGCGGGTGGAGGCGGACGGGCGGCGGCTGGTCTTCGCGCTGGAACGGGCGAGCGTCGCCGAGGTGGTGGCCGGGCTGGCCGGCCTGACCACGCTGCGGGACATCTCGATCGTGGAGCCGGACATCGAGGAGGTGGTGACCCGGCTTTACCGCGCGCCATCCGCGGTCACGGGTGCTCCATGACGAGTACGGCGAAGGTGCCGGGGGCCAGCGCCTCGTACCGGTGCGGGGTGTCACCGGGGAAGGTGGCGTAGTCGCCCGGCTCCAGCTCGACCAGGTCGGTCTCGGGGCCGACCCGCATCCGCCCGGCGGCTACCACGACGTGCTCGACGCTGCGCGGGGTGTGCGCCTCGGCGAGCCGTACCGCGCCGGGTTCCAGCTCCATCACGTAGACGTCGCGCCGGGCGTGCGGCGCCCCGGCCGCGAGCAGGGTGGCCGAGAAGTCGGCGTGCTCGGACCGGATCCGGGGCCCCTGCCCGGCCCGGACCACGCGGACGGCGGCGGTGGGTGGTTCGACCAGGCGGCTGAACGGTACGTCCAGCGCCACGCCGAGCGCCCAGAGCGTCTCCACGCTGGGGTTGCCGGACCCGGACTCCAGCTGGGACAGGGTGGACTTGGCGATCCCGGCGCGGCGGGCCAGCTCGGTCAGCGACAGGCCCGCCCGTTCACGCTCGCGGCGCAGCGCGGCGGCGATGGTGGCGAGCGGGGGAGCGGGGTCGATCGCCATATGTTCGCTCCATCGGTCGGTTTGTTCGGTTTGACGAACCAGCGTGCTTCCGTTCAGGATAATGGACATGCGTACGGCATACCGAACGGGCGACACCCGGGTGCTCCGCGACGTCGCCGCCATCGGCGCGGCGATGCTCGCCGTGGGCGCGTCGTTCGGCGCCGTGGCGGTGGCCGCCGGCCTGCCCGTCTGGGCCACGCTCGCCATGTCGGCGGTCGTCTACGCCGGTGGCGCCCAGTTCATGGCCGTCGGGCTCGTCGCGGCCGGCAGCCCGCTCGCGGCGGTCCTCGCCGGTCTGCTGCTCAACGCCCGGCACCTGCCGTTCGGCCTGGCCCTCGGTGGTGCGCTCGGTCCGCGGCGCGCGCAACGGCTGCTCGGCAGCCACCTGATGACCGACGAGGCCACAGCGTTCGCGCTGGCCCGCCCGGCCGGGCCGGAGCGGCGCCGGGCGTTCTGGCTCGCCGGGGTGCTGCTGTTCCTGGCCTGGAACGCCGGCACCGCGCTCGGCGTGCTCGCCGGCGGCGCGGCCGGCGACCCGGCGACGCTGGGACTCGACGCCGCGTTCCCCGCCGGGCTGGCAGCACTGCTGCTGCCCAGCCTGCGCGACCGGGAGACCCGCCGGGTGGCGCTCCTCGGCGCCGGCCTCGCCGTGCTGGCGACCCCGCTGCTGCCGGCCGGGCTGCCGGTGCTGCTCGCGCTCGCCGCGCTGGCCCTGCCGCTGCTGGCCCGCCGCCGGCTACCCGCCGCGCCGTCCGATGTGACGGCTGCGTCGCCCGATCCGGATGCCGCGCCGGACGGGACCGCTGACGAAGCGGCTGACGGCCGGAGCGTACGGGCCGGGGAGGTCTCGTGCTGATCGCCGTGATCCTCGCGCTGGCCGCCGGCACCTACGGGTTCCGGGTCGCCGGGGTGCTGCTGCGGGACCGGCTGGACCTGCCGGAGTGGTCCCGTCACCTGCTGCCGATCGGCGCCGCCACGCTGCTGGCCGCGCTCGCCGCCACCGCGGCGCTCACCGAGGCCGGCGGCTTCGCCGGCTACGCCCGGCCCGCCGGTGTGCTCGTCGGCCTGCTGCTCGCCTGGCGCCGGGCGCCGTTCGTGCTGGTCGTGGTCGCGGCGGCGGCCACCACCGCGGTGCTGCGCCTGCTCGGGGTGGACTGAGGCCGGTCCTCGCACGAGAACGGCCCCTCACCGCCGGGGCGGGGAGGGGCCGATTCGGGGCCGGTCCGGTCAGACCTTGTCGCCGATGTTCACCCGGGGTGCGGGAGCGCGCATCCGGCGGAACGTGATCGACCGCATGATCGCGTAGAAGTAGAGCGAGCCGAGCTTCTCGGTGCTCTTGGGGAAGCGCTCGCGGACCAGCCGCTTGATCTTCCGGGAGATCAGGATCGAGTCGATCAGCACGCCGAGCGCCAGCGCGCCCCAGAGCACGTTCGACAGCAGCCGCACGATCGGCGGCATGGCCTGGTTGGAGCCGAACAGCACGATCAGCGCGCCGCCGAAGAACCAGGTGCCGATCGTACGGCGGGAGTCGACCACGTTGCGGGCCAGCAGCCGCTCGGGGCCCCGGTCACGCGGGCCGCCCTCGCGGCGGAACTCGGCGGCGGCCTCGGCGCGGGCGGCGCGGCGCTGCGCGCGGGCCTCCTCCTTGGTCAGCGGCTTCGCCGGCGCGGTCGGCCGGCGACCGGCGACCGGACGCTTGGGCGTGACCTGCCCGAGTTCCTTCTTGCTGGGCGTGTAGCCCCGAGGGCGGGCGGCGGACTCCTCGTCGGTCGTCACAGTGGTGACGGAATCCTCGACGAGGTCGGCGGGCTTGCGGCGAAACAGCGACGGCACGCGGCAAGGGTAGCCAACCGGCCGCGTCCGGTGCACATCACGGGTGCACCGGGCGCGGCCGCTTCCGGTCGCGGCGCCGCGACAGGGGCGCTGTCGCGACGCGGAACGGGACGGTCAGGGACGCTCGACGTGGGCGCCGAGGTCGGCCAGCTTGGCCTCGAAGTCCTCGTAGCCGCGGTTGATCAGGTCCACGCCGTACACCCGGGAGGTGCCCTCGGCGGCCAGCGCCGCGATCAGGTGGCTGAACCCGGCCCGCAGGTCCGGGATGACCAGGTCGGCCGCGTGCAGCTTGCTCGGCCCGGCGATCACCGCGGAGTGCTTGAAGTTGCGCCGGCCGAAGCGGCACGGGGTGCCGCCGAGGCAGTCCCGGTAGACCTGGATGTTGGCGCCCATCGTGTTCAGCGCCTCGGTGTAGCCGAGCCGCTGCTCGTAGACCGTCTCGTGGACGATCGACAGGCCCCGGGCCTGGGTGAGCGCGACCACCAGCGGCTGCTGCCAGTCGGTCATGAAACCGGGGTGCACGTCGGTCTCCAGCGCCACCGCGTTCAGCTCACCGCCCGGGTGCCAGAACCGGATGCCGCCCTCCTGGCCCGGGCTGCCGCCGCGCGGCGGACGCAGGTCGGTGACCTCGTACTCGCCGCCGACCGACCGGAAGATGTTCAGGAAGGTCATCATGTCGGCCTGCTGGGCGCCCAGCACCTCGACGTGACCGCGGGTCGCCAGCGCCGCCGCCGCCCAGCTGGCCGCCTCGATCCGGTCCGGGATCGGCCGGTGGGTGTAGCCGTGCAGCTTCTTGACGCCCTGGATCTCGATCACCCGGTCGGTGTGCACCTTGATGATCGCGCCCATCTTCTGGAGCACGCAGATGAGGTCGATGATCTCCGGCTCGACCGCCGCGTTGCGCAGTTCGGTGACGCCCTCGGCCATCACCGCGGTGAGCAGCACCTGCTCGGTGGCGCCCACGCTCGGGTACGGCAGCGCGAACTTCGTGCCGTGCAGCCCGTTGGGCGCGGACAGGTGCAGGCCCTCCGGCGTCTTCTCGACGGTGGCCCCGAACTCGCGCAGCGCCTGGAGGTGGAAGTCGATCGGGCGCGGGCCGATGTGGCAGCCGCCCAGGTCGGGGATGAAGGCGTGGCCGAGCCGGTGCAGCAGCGGGCCGCAGAACAGGATCGGGATGCGGCTGGACCCGGCGTGCACGTTGATCTGGTCGGTGCTGGCGCTTTCGACGTTCGTGGGGTCGAAGACGAGTTCGCCCTCCTCCACGCCGTCGCTGACCTTCACGCCGTGCAGGCCGAGCAGACCGCGGACCACCTCGACGTCACGGATACGCGGCACGTCGAACAGCCGGCTCGGTGTGTCGCCCAGCAGGGCGGCCACCATCGCCTTGGACACCAGGTTCTTCGCGCCGCGCACGCGGATCCGCCCTTCAAGCGGAGTGCCTCCGTGTACGACCAGGACGTCGTCGGTCAACGCAACCTCCAGCGCGTTGGGTGCTGCCGTGTCTAGTGATGGGTGCACGAAGTTCATCGCTACCCGGAACGCGGTCATGGGAAAACGGGCCGCGTGTGTCGTCGCCCCGGCAGCATAGCCCTCCGTGACGGGAATGGAATCGGTCACATCGCCAGCGAGGGCACGAACCGGGGTGTCCGGTGCGTTTCCGTGCCAGCGGGGTCACCGACGGTGATCAGGCTCCCGGAAGGGCGAGCATCTGGTCCAGCGCCGACCGGGCGTGTCGGGCGGTCTCCGGGTCGACGGTGATCTGGTTGACCACGCGTCCGGCGACCAGCTCCTCCAGCGCCCAGACCAGGTGCGGCAGGTCGATCCGGTTCATCGTCGAGCAGTAGCAGACCGCCCGGTCGAGGAACATGATCTGCTTGTCCGGGTGGGCCAGCGCGAGCCGGCGCACCAGGTTCAGTTCGGTGCCCACCGCCCACGCCGAGCCGGCCGGGGCCGCCTCGATGGTCCTGATGATGAACTCGGTCGAGCCGACCAGGTCGGCGGCGTTCACCACCTCGTGGCGGCACTCCGGGTGCACCAGCACGTTCACGCCCGGCACCCGCTCGCGTACGTCGTTGACGCTGTCGAGCGTGAAACGGCCGTGCACCGAGCAGTGACCCCGCCACAGGATCATCTTCGCGTCGCGCAGCTGCTCCGGGGTCAGCCCGCCGTTCGGCTTGTGCGGGTCGTAGAGCACGCAGTCGTCGAGCGAGAAGCCCATCTCCAGCACCGCGGTGTTGCGGCCGAGGTGCTGGTCGGGCAGGAACAGTACCTTGCGGCCCTGCTCGAAGGCCCAGTCCAGGGCCCGCTTGGCGTTCGACGAGGTGCAGACCACGCCGCCGTTGCGGCCGACGAAGCCCTTGATGTCCGCCGAGGAGTTCATGTACGTCACCGGCACGGTCTCCGCCGCGATGCCCAGATCGGTGAGCGTGTCCCACGCGGCCTCGACCTGCGACAGCACCGCCATGTCGGCCATCGAGCAGCCGGCGGCGAGGTCGGGCAGGATCACCTTCTGCGCGTCCGAGGTGAGGATGTCCGCGCTCTCGGCCATGAAGTGCACGCCGCAGAAGACGATGTACTCCGCGTCCGGGCGGGCGGCCGCCTCCCGGGCCAGCTTGAACGAGTCGCCGGTCACGTCGGCGAACTGGATCACCTCGTCGCGCTGGTAGTGGTGGCCCAGGACGAACACCTTCGTGCCGAGCGCGGCCTTCGCGGCGGCGGCACGGGCCACCAGGTCGGGGTCGCTCGGCGCGGGGAGATCACCCGGACACTCCACGCCACGCTCGGTGGCGGGGTCGCTGCCGCGGCCGAGGAGCAGCAGCGCCGTGGCGGTGTTGGACGGCTCAACCCAGGTCGAAGTCACGCCCCCATGGTCCCACAGCGCGACCACCGCGCAGCCGTCCCCGATGTGGCCTGCCACACTGCTGCGCATGCGCGTGCTGCTCTGTCCGGACAAGTTCGCCGGCACGCTGTCGGCCCCCGACGTGGCCGCCGCGGTGGCCGACGGCTGGCGTGACGTCGCGCCCGGCGACGACCTGCTGGCCCGGCCGCTCGCCGACGGCGGGCCGGGGTTCCTCGACGTGCTCGCCCGGGCGCTCGGCGGACGCCGGGTGCCGGTGCCCACGGTCGACCCGCTGGGCCGCCCGGCCGCCGGTGAGATCCTGCTCACCGACGACGGCACGGCGTACCTGGAGAGCGCGCAGGCGTGCGGACTGCACCTGCTCACCGCCGCCGAACGCGACCCGAAGGCCACCACCTCGTACGGGCTGGGGCTGCTCGTCGCCGCCGCGGTCGAGGCGGGCGCGCGGACGGTGGTGGTGGGGCTGGGCGGCTCGGCCACCAACGACGGGGGTGCCGGGATGCTCGTCCCGCTGGGCGTCACGCCGCTGGACGGCGCCGGCCGGGCCCTGCCGTACGGCGGCGCGGCGCTCGCCGAGGTGGCCGCGCTCGACGGGGAGCCCCGGCTGCGCGGCGCGACGCTCGTCGCCGCCACCGACGTGGACAACCCGCTGCTCGGGCTGCACGGCGCGAGCAGCGTCTTCGGCCCGCAGAAGGGCGCCGATCGGGCCGGCGTGCTGCTGCTGGACGCCGCGCTGACCCGCTGGGCGGAGGTGCTGACCGAGCGCCTGCCCGGCTGCCCGTCCGGGCTGGGCGCGCTGCCCGGCGGCGGCGCCGCAGGCGGCCTCGGTGCGGCGGTGCTGGCGCTCGGCGGCCGGTGCGAATCCGGCATCGGCCTGGTCACCCGTGCGGTGGGGCTGGACGCCGCGCTCGACGCCGCCGACCTGGTGATCACCGGCGAGGGCTCGTTCGACCACCAGTCACTGCGCGGCAAGGTGGTCGCCGGTGTGGCCGGGGCGGCCCGGGACCGGGGCGTGCCCTGCGTGGTGCTGGCGGGACGGGTGAGCACCGGGCGGCGGGAGGCGGCAGCGGCCGGTGTCACCGAGGCGCACAGCCTCGTGGAGCACTTCGGCGGCGAGGAGCACGGGGGAGTGGACGCGGCGATGGCCCGCCCGGCCGAGGGTCTGCGCGCGCTCGGCGCCCGCCTGGCGCGGCAATGGAGCCGCTGACCGGTTCCGCTGGTCACGCCGCCGGGTGGTGACGCCGGAGGCGGCGTACGATCGAAAGACGGACCACACCGGGAATCACTGGCGGACGTGCGGCGTTGGCCAGGACGTCCGGACCTCATACCGCGCAGGGAGACTTCCACGTGACCACGCCAGCGCAGACCGAGTCGACCGAGGCCAAGGCCCCCAGCACCGTCGTCCTCACCGACGTCGCGGCGCAGAAGGTCAAGGCCCTGATCGAGCAGGAGGGCCGCGACGACCTGCGGCTCCGGGTCGCCGTGCAGCCGGGTGGCTGCTCCGGCCTGCGGTACCAGCTGTTCTTCGACGAGCGCTCGCTCGACGGTGACGTCGTCACCGACTTCGACGGTGTCGAGGTCGTCGTCGACCGGATGAGCGCCCCCTACCTGGCCGGCGCCACCATCGACTTCGCCGACCGGATCGACGCCCAGGGCTTCACCATCGACAACCCGAACGCGGGCAACTCCTGCGCCTGCGGCGACTCCTTCAGCTGAGTCGACAGACCGACCGACAACGGCGGGCCGTCCCGGGTGGGGCGGCCCGCCGTTTCGTCGTACCCCCTGCGCGTGACGTCCGGATGTGCGCCGATCGACCGGTTGGTGACCGACCGCCGTCCGTGCGGCCCGGGGGCCGGTAGGCTGACCGCGCCGTGCTCCCGACCCCGAGGGTTGACATGAAGATCGCCGTGACCGGCTCGATCGCGACCGACCACCTGATGAGCTTCCCCGGCCGATTCGCCGACCAGCTCATCGCCGACCAGCTCGACAAGGTCTCGCTGTCCTTCCTCGTCGACGAGCTGGTGCTCCGCCGCGGCGGCACCGCGGCGAACATCGCCTTCGGCATGGCCCAGCTCGGGCTGCGCCCGGTGCTGCTCGGCGCGGTCGGCGCCGACTTCGCCGACTACCGCTCCTGGCTGGAGCGCCACGGCGTCGACTGCGACTCGGTGCACGTCAGCGAGGTCGCGCACACGGCACGCTTCGTCTGCACCACCGACACCGACATGTGCCAGATCGCCTCCTTCTACGCCGGGGCGATGAGCGAGGCCCGCAACATCGAGCTGGCCCCGGTGGCGCAGCGCCTCGGCGGTCTGGACCTGGTGCTGGTCAGCGCCAACGACCCGGCCGCGATGATCAGGCACTCCGGCGAGTGCCGGGACCGCGGCTACTCCTTCGTCGCCGACCCGTCGCAGCAGCTGGCCCGGATGGACGGCGAGGACGTGCTCGGCCTGATCGACGGTGCCGACTACCTGATGACCAACGAGTACGAGAAGTCGCTGCTCCAGAGCAAGGCCGGCCTTACCGACGAGCAGCTGCTGGACCGGGTCAAGGTGCGGGTCACCACGCTGGGCAAGCAGGGTGTGGAGATCGCCGGCCGGGAGATCGGCACGATCCGGGTGCCGATCGCGCGGGAGATGCAGGCGGTCGACCCGACCGGTGTCGGCGACGGCTTCCGGGCCGGTTTCTTCGCCGCGCTCGACTGGGGCGTCGGCCTGGAGCGGGCGGCCCAGGTCGGCTGCCTGCTGGCCACGCTCGTGCTGGAGAACTTCGGCGGCCAGGAGTACGAGGTCCGCCGCGACCTGTTCGTGAAGCGACTCGCCGAGTCGTACGGTGACGCGGCCGCCGAGGACGTCCGGCCGCACCTGCTGTGACCGGCCCGGCGGCCCCGGCCGGAGGGGTGGACCCGGAGGTCCGCCCCGGCGGCGGCGGTCCGGTGCTCGTCGCGTTCGCCGGGCTGCCGGGCGTGGGCAAGACCACGCTCGCCGCCCGGGTCGGCGCCGCCCTGCGCGCCCCGGTCCTGCCGGTCGACCCGGTCGAGCGCGCCCTGCACCGCTACGGCCTCACCGGCGACGTACCCGGCATGGCCGCCTACGGCGCGGTCGCCGGGCTGGCCGAGGTGCAGCTCGGCCTCGGGCTCAGCGTGGTGGTCGACGCGGTGAACCCGGTCGCCAGCGCCCGGGGCCTCTGGCACGACGTGGCCGAACGGGCCGGCGTGCCGCTGCGGGTGATCGAGGTGCACTGCGGCGACGAGGAGGAGCACCGCCGCCGGGTCGAGGCCCGCCCGCCCGAGGAGCACGGCACCTGGGAGCAGACGCTGCGCCGCCGGGCCGAGTACGAGCCGCTGATCGGCCCGCGCCTGGTGGTCGACACCGCCGTGGCCGCCGACCCGCTGCCGGGCATCCTCGCGTACCTGCGCTGACTGCTGGTCGGCCGGCGTTAAGAAGGGCCCCTTCCTCTACCTGAGGCGTTAAGAAGGGGCCCTTCCTTACACCCGGACGTCGTAGGCGGGCCCCGGGCGCTCGGCGAGGAACTCGTGGCCGCGCATCCGGCACCACGCCGGGATGTCCACCGCCGCCGCCGGGTCGTCGGCCAGCACCCGTACCACCGCGCCGGCCGGCAGGCCGGGCACCAGCCGGGCGAGATTGATCACCGGCAGGGGACAGCGCTGCCCTCGGCAGTCCAGCACCTCGTCCGGCTCGCTCCTCGCGCTCACAGGTCCGTCACCCCCGCCTCCGCCCGCAGGTCCGCCACGATCCCGGGCAGCTCGGCCAGGAACCGCTCCACGTCCGCCTCGGTGGTCTCCCGGTGCAGCGACACCCGCACGTTGCCGTGCGACAGCACCCCCATCGCCTCCAGCACGTGTGACGGGCGCAACGTCGACGACGTGCACGACGAGCCGGAGGACACCGCGAACCCGCGCCGGTCCAGCGCGTGCAGCAACGCCTCACCGTCGACGTACAGGCAGGAGAACGTCACCAGGTGCGGCAACCGGTCCACCGGGTCGCCGACCACCTCCACGTCCGGCACCTCGGCCGCCACCCGCGCCCGGATCCGGTCGACAAGCGGACCCAGCCGGGCCGCCTCCGCCGCCGCGTCGGCCGCCGCCGCGCGCAGGCTCGCCGCCGCCGCGACCACCGCCGGCAGGTTCACCACCCCGGGGGTACGCCCCGACTCCCGCTCGTCGGCCGGGTACGGCGACTCCCACCGGGTGCCCTTGCGCACCACGAGCAGTCCGACACCGGGCGGTCCGCCCCACTTGTGCGCGCTGGCGGTCAGCACCGACCAGCCCGACGGCAGCGGCGCCCGCCCGGCCAGCTGCGCCGCGTCCACGTACAGCGGCACGCCCGCCTCGGCGCACAGCTCCGCCGCCGCGGGCACCGGCTGCACAGTGCCCACCTCGTGACTGGCCCCGATCAACGCCGCGAGGGCCACGCCGGGCGCGGCCACCGCCGCCGCCCAGGCGTCCAGGTCCACCCGGCCCGACCGGTCCACGGGTACGGACACCGCCGCGCCGCCACCTGCCGTGTGCCGCTCCGCGGCGTGCAGCACCGCCGAGTGCTCGATCGCCGAGTGCACGAGCGTCGCCCCGGCCCGCCGCCGCCCGGCCAGGCCTCCGAGTACGGCGGCGTGCGCTGCCGCCGTACCGCTGGGGGTGAAGGACAGCTCGTCGGCGCGGACGCCGAGCGTCTGCGCGGCGGCCTCGCGCGCGGCGTCGAGGAGCTGGCGAGCCCGGCGGGCCGCCGAGTAGAGCCGGGCCGGGTCCGCCCAGCCGTCGTCCAGTGCGGCCAGCATCGCCTGCCGCGCGACCGGATGCAGCGGCGCCGCGCTGGCGGCGTCCAGGTAGACCGGGGAGACGCTCATGAGGCTCCACGCTATCGCCCGGTTACGCCCAAGATCCCCCCGATGGGGGTGGACAGCGACCCCAAGACGGCCTGGCCGGTCATGGTCGAGTAATCTGCGACCGTCGGTGACGCCTTTGCCGTCGGTGTCAAGGAGAACAACCGCCGCGGCGCGCTAGGGAGGCAGGACCAGGTGGTCGCAAGGAGTTCGGAGGTACGGCGCTCGGCCGTACGGCACAGCGCTTCCCCGGGGGCCGGTGGACGCCGGCGGCGTGGTGCTGGTCGAATCGCCGGGCTCGGTCTCGGCGCGGCGGCGCTGCTGGTCTCGCTCACCGGCTGTGACGTCGGCAAGGCGTTCGGCGGGTTCGGCTGGCCGCAGGGCGGCATCACGCCCGAGTCGCACCGCATGTACGACCTGTGGATCGCGTCCTGCATCGCGGCGCTCGCCGTCGGCGTGTTCGTGTGGGGCCTGATCTTCTGGTGCGTGGTCCGCTACCGCAAGCGCGGCAACGAGCTGCCGGTGCAGACCCGCTACAACCTGCCGATGGAGTTCCTCTACACCATCGCGCCGATCCTCGTGGTCTCCGTGCTCTTCTACTACACGGCGGTCGTGCAGACCGACGTGAACAAGCAGTCGAAGAACCCGGACGTCACCGTCGAGGTCGTCGCGTTCAAGTGGAACTGGCAGTTCAACTACCGCGACGGCCAGGGCCCCGAGGCCAACACCGTCGCCTCGGTGCTCGGCACCAGCGAGGTCATCCCGGTGCTGGTGCTGCCCAGCGGCCGCTCGATCCGCTTCGAGGAGACCAGCCGCGACGTCATCCACTCGTTCTGGGTGCCGGAGCTGCTGTTCAAGCGGGACGTCATGCCGGGCAACGTGCGCAACACGTTCGAGGTCTCCAGCATCGACCAGGAGGGCGCGTTCGTCGGCCGCTGCGCCGAGCTGTGCGGCAGCTACCACGCCTTCATGAACTTCGAGCTGCGGGTCGTCTCGCCGGAGAAGTACGACCAGTTCCTGGCGGCCAAGAAGGCCGGCAAGTCGACCCAGGAGGCGCTCGGCGCGATCGGTGAGGAAGAGTACGCCACCGAGACGAAGCCGTTCGACACCCGGCGCGACGTGAACAACTTCAACCCGTCCGACGCGACGGCCGGCGCGGGAAGCTGAGGGGTCCGGCATGAAGACCGAGTGGAAGATCTTCCTGACCATCGCCACGTTCCTCCTCGGCGCGACGATCCTCTACGGCGCCTGGACGTACGCCGACAGCGGCGGTCACGTCGAGTGGATCGGCACGGTGGCGCTGCTGCTGTCCTTCCTGCTCTGCGCGATGTGCGGCGGCTTCTTCTGGTTTGTCTCCCGCCGTATCGACCTGCGCCCCGAGGACCGGCCGGACGGCGAGATCGCCGACGGCGCCGGTGAGGTCGGCTTCTTCAGCCCTGGCAGCTACTGGCCGTTCGGGCTGGCGCTGGCCGCCGCGATCGCCGGTCTCGGCCTGGTGTTCTGGCAGTTCTGGCTGCTGGGACTGGGCCTGGTGGCGGTCGTCCTCGCCACCTGCGGGCTGCTGTTCGAGTACTACTCGGGCACCCGCCGTACCGCCGAGCACTGACAGACCCACCGCCGCAGGCCCGCCACCCCCCACCGGGGGAGGCGGGCC
>NZ_JNZR01000023.1:0-101024 GCF_000717585.1 Micromonospora globosa | reverse complement strand
GCCGCCCAGACCGTCCAGGTGTCGGCCTACCCGGACCACTACGCCCAGTGGGAGCAGCAGGCCGCCGACCTCGTCGCCCAGCACTGGAACAGCTAAGACCAACAAGTACGACACAGCGAAGGCCGGCACCCCGAACCAACGGGGTGCCGGCCTTCACGCGTCTGGGTGAACCGGGCACGGTAGCCGGGGTGCCCGCAGCGGCTGCGAGGGTTGGATGCGGGGCATGGACGAGGTGGACGCCCCGGCATTGCGGCAGGCGTACGAGGAGTTGTTCGCGGAGATCGACGCGGGCGGGTTCGGGCCGCCGCCCGAAGGTCAGCTGAGCGCCGAGCAGATCGTCGCGCACCTCGCCGCCAACGACGAGCTGATGAGCGAGGCGACCGAGGCGGTGCTGGCCGGCTCGCCGTTCGCGTACTACGACCTGGACACCATCCACCGGCCGCAACTGGACGCGCTCGTCTCCGAGTGTGGCGGGCTGGACGGCCTGGCCGCGCTGTTCCGGGCCACCAGCCAGAAGTTGTGCGCGTTGGCGGAGCGGCTCGGCCCGGCGGCGGAGACGCCGGTGGACACCGTGCTGCGCGAGGGCTTCGACCTGGACGTGGACGACTCGCTGCCCTGGGGCAGGGCGCTGGACCTGCACATCCGCGTGCACCTGCCGCTGCACCTGGCCCAGCTCCGCGCCCTGCGCCGCCAGCCCCACCTCGCCTGACCGGCAGACAACCGATCATGGAGTTGTGGCAGTGGACAACTCCGACATGCCTGGCCTTCCAGGCGCCACAACTCCAAGATTGACGGAAGCGGGCGCGGGCGCGGGCGGGACAGTGGGCGCGGGCGGGACAGCGGGTGCGGGCGGGGCGGAACGCGGGGCGGGGGACGTCGCAGGGGGCGGGTGGCGGAACGTGCGGCGGTAGGCGGTGGGGGACACGCCTACCCGCGCGTGGAAGTGCTGTCGCAGCGCGGCGGTGGTGCCGAAACCCGCGTCCCGGGCGATCCGGTCGACGCTCAGATCCGTCGTCTCCAGCAGCACCCGGGCGTGCTCGGTGCGCTGCTGGAGCAGCCACTGCGCCGGGCTGAGCCCGGTCTCGGACCGGAAGTGCCTGGTGAACGTACGGACGCTCATCCGCGCGTGCGCCGCCATCTCGCGCAGCGCCACCGGCTCGTGCAGCCGCTGCTGCGCCCACTCGCGGGTGGCCGCTGTGCCGTTGTCAGCGCCGCGGGGCACCGGCCGCTCGATGTACTGGGCCTGCCCACCGTCGCGCCACGGCGGCACCACGCAGCGCCGGGCGGCCCGGTTGGCCACCGCGCTGCCGTGGTCCGTGCGGACGACGTGCAGGCACAGGTCGATTCCGGCGGCCACCCCGGCCGAGGTGAGCACGCGGCCGTCGTCGACGAAGAGCACGTCGGGGTCGAGCCGTACGCCGGGGTGCAGGCGGCGGAAGCGCGACGCGTACGCCCAGTGCGTGGTGGCCGGGCGGCCGTCGAGCAGGCCGGCGGCGGCGAGTACGAACGCGCCGGTGCAGATGGACATGACGCGGGCGCCCCGGTCGTACGCGGCCCGCAGCGCCTGGGCCACCTCGGCGGCAACCGTGCCGTCGTGCAGCGGCGAGCCGGAGTGGATGCCGGGGACGATCACGGTGTCGGCGCGCTCCAGCAGTTCCAGCCCGTGGTCGGGGAGGACCTGGAAGCCGGCGCTGCTGCGTATCGGCAGGCCGCCGGGGGTGCAGGTCGCCACCGCGTACAGCGGGGTTCGGTCGTCGGCGCGGGCGGCGCCGAGGACCTGGGCGGGGGTGCCGAGGTCGAGCGCGACCACGCCGTCGAGGGCGAGGACGGCGACCCGGTGCGGTACGGACATGGCCCGATTATTGCGCACGATGGCTTTCCGGCCACTCGTCGCAGGAGCCGCCCGGTCCGAGACTCGATTGGTGACACGATCCCGCCTGCACCCGGCCTGGCTCGTCGCCGCCGTGGCCTTCGTCGCGCTCGTCGGTGCCGCAGGTTTCCGCGCCACCCCGGGTGTGCTGCTGCACCCGCTGCACGCCGAGTTCGGCTGGCCGCTGGCGACCATCTCCGCCGCCGTGTCGGTCAACCTGCTGCTGTACGGCCTCACCGCGCCGTTCGCCGCCGCGCTGATGGACCGGTTCGGCATCCGCCGGGTGGTGGCCGGTGCGTTGGTGCTGGTGGCCGCCGGTAGCGGCCTGACCGTGGGGATGACCGAGAGCTGGCAGCTCCTGCTGTGCTGGGGCGTCCTCGTCGGGCTGGGCACCGGCTCGATGGCGCTGGCGTTCGTGGCGACGGTGACCGGGCGCTGGTTCGTCAAGCGGCGGGGCCTGGTGACGGGTGTGCTCACCGCCGGGGGCGCGGCCGGGCAGCTCGTCTTCCTTCCGCTGCTCGCGGTGCTGGTGCGCGACCACGGCTGGCGCACGGCGGCACTCGTCGTCGCCGGGGCCGCGCTGGCGGTCGTACCCCTTGTGGTGTGGTTGTTGCGGGAGCATCCGGCGGACCTGGGGCGGCCCGCCTACGGCGCGACCGAGGTCGTGCCGCCGGCCCGGCCGGAGGGCGGTGCCGCGGCGCGGGCGGTCGGCGCGCTCGCCGCCGCCGCGCGGACGCGGCCGTTCTGGCTGCTCGCCGGCGGTTTCGCGATCTGCGGCGCGACCACGAACGGCCTGGTCGGTACGCACTTCGTGCCGGCCGCCCACGACCACGGCATGCCGGAGACCACAGCCGCGGGTCTGCTCGCCGTGGTCGGGCTCTTCGACATCGCCGGCTCGATCGCCTCCGGGTGGCTCACCGACCGGGTCGACGCCCGGCTGCTGCTCGGCGCCTACTACGCGTTGCGCGGGGCGTCGCTGCTGGTGCTGCCGAGCCTGTTCGCCGGTACGGCCGAGCCGAGCATGCTGGTCTTCATCGTCTTCTACGGGCTGGACTGGGTGGCGACGGTCCCGCCGACTGTGGCGTTGTGCCGGGAGTGGTTCGGCGCGTCCGGCGCCGTGGTGTTCGGCTGGGTGTTCGCCGCGCACCAGTTCGGCGCCGCGCTGGCGGCCACCGGCGCCGGTCTGGTCCGGGACCGGCTCGGCGACTACGCGCTGGCCTGGTACGTGGCGGGCGCGCTGTCGGTCGGCGCGGCCGGGCTGTCGCTGCTGCTGCGGCGCCGTCCCGCCGGCGAGCCCGCGTTCGCGCTGCCCGTGGCGGCGGGCCGGCGGGCCTGGAGCTACCGCGGCTGACGGGTCGGCGCTACCGCGGCTGACGGGTGGGCGCTACCGGGGCCGACGGGGCGGCGCTACCGGGGCCGACCGGTCAGCCGGCCGCCCACTGCTGCTCGGGAGCGCCGCTGCACGGCGCCTGCTCCAGCTCGCGGCCGGGCTCGGTGCCCGCGTCGTCGACCTGCGCGCACTTGCCGCTGTGCACTGCCACAAGCAGCGCCGCACCGTCACCGGCCTGCTGGAACCGCCACTGCTGGTTGGCCTGCCCGTTGCACGACCACTGCTGCACGTCGACGCCGTCGTCGGTCTTCGCCTCGTTGACGTCCAGGCACTTGCCGCTCGCCGCGTTGACGAGCAGGTAGGTGTCGTTCGTGACCGGCGTGACCACCCACTGCTGCTCCGGCCCGCCGGTGCAGTCGGCCAGCGCCGCCTGCGCGCCCTCGGCCTCGTCGCCCGTCACGCCGAGGCAGCGTCCGGACGGCACGCCCCGGATCACCTTCGGCGTGGCCACCGGCGCGGCGGGTGTGCTCGGCGCCGCGCTCGGCGAGGGCGACGACGACGGCGTGGGCTCCGCCGTCGGTTCCGCGCTCGGCTCGCTCGGCTCCGCTGTGGGCGCTGCCGCCGCCGGCACCACCGGCCGGTCGTCACCGCCGCCGAGCACGCCGGTGGCGAAGAAGACCCCGAGGAGTACGCCCGCCACGCCGACGCCCAGCGCGATCCGCATCAGCGGGTCCTGGGGCAGCCGGACACCACGGGCGCCACGGGCGCGGCGGGCGCCGTAGACGGTGCCGGACGGGTCGGAGTGCGGGTCGGCCATGGGGGCATAGTGACCCACCGGGGCCGCCGGGTGCCAGTCGCCCCGGCGGCACGGTGACTCAGTCGACGACCCGGACGTCCTTCCAGAACGCCACCCGGTCGCGGACCATCTCCGCGTCCGGCTTGGGATCGGGGTAGTACCAGACGGCGTCCGGGCTGGTGGCGCCGCCGTGTTCGAGCGTGTAGTAGGAGGCCGTGCCCTTCCACGGGCAGACCGTGTGGGTGTCGGACTCCCGGATCAGGTCGTCGCGCAGCGCGGCACGGGGAAAGTAGTGGTTGCCCTCGACCACCACTGTGTCGTCGCTCTCGGCGACGACGAGGTCGTTCCAGACGGCTTTCGGCATGTCCTCCACGCTATGCCGGTGGGCGCGTGCCGGCCACCGCTCAGCGCGTCGGCTCCTCGTCCGTCACGTCGGCCACCGTCGCGTCGAGCGCGGCCAGCGCGGTGTCCGCGTCGACCGCGACGGCGAGGCCGTGCTCGCCCGCGCCGAGCGTGATCTCCCGGCCGCGTAGCCGCTCGTCGGCGACCACCGGCCAGGCGGTGGTGGCGCCGAACGGCGTGATGGTGCCGCGCGCGTACCCGGTGGCGGCCTTCGCCGCCTCGGCGTCGGGCATCGACAGCCGGCTCACCCCGAGCAGGGCGCGCAGCTTCGGCCAGGAGATCACCCGGCCGCCGGGCGTCAGCACGAACAGCAGGTCGCCCTCGCCGCGGCGGACCACGATCGTCTTGACCACATCGGGCACCTCGACGCCGCGCGCCGCAGCCGCCTCGGCGAGGCTCGCGACCGGGCCGTGGCGGATCACCCGGTACGGCAGGCCGGCGTCGTCGAGTGCGGTGAGCGCGGGATTCGGCATGGCGGTCACGGTAACGCGCGCGTCGTCGGCCGGTCGCGGAATGGCCACCGTGGACATCCCACGAATTGTCGTACCCGAGCGTAAGGTGATCTCATGCACGCTGTCCGTGATCATGAACGGGCGGTGGACACGCTGCGGCGCTCCTACGCCGCGGTGCCCGCCGGGGAACCCGTACGGCTGGCCAAGCAGACCTCGAACCTGTTCCGGCCCCGCTCCGCGCCGCGTACGCCCGGCCTGGACGTGAGCGGCCTGACCGGGGTGCTCGCCGTGGACCCGGCGGCCCGCACCGCCGACGTGCAGGGCATGTGCACCTACGAGGATCTGGTCGACGCGACGCTGCCGCACGGCCTGATGCCGCTTGTCGTGCCGCAGTTGCGCACCATCACGCTGGGCGGGGCGGTGACCGGGCTGGGCATCGAGTCCACCTCCTTCCGCAACGGCCTGCCGCACGAGTCGGTGCTGGAGATGGACGTCCTCACCGGCGCGGGGGAGATCGTCACGACCCGGCCCCGGGGCGAGCACGCCGACCTGCACCGCGCCTTCCCCAACTCGCTGGGCAGCCTCGGCTACGCGACCCGGCTGCGCATCGAGCTGCAACCGGTCCGCCGGTACGTGTCACTGCGCAACATCCGGTTCACCCGGCTGGAGGAGCTGGTCGACGCGATCGGCGAGGTGGTCGCCAAGGGCGCCTGGGGCGGTGAGCCGGTCGACGCCATGGACGGGGTGGTGTTCAGCCCCGGCGAGGCGTACCTCGTGCTCGGCACGTTCACCGACGAGGCCGACGACGGCCCGTCCGACTACACCGGCCAGGAGATCTACTACCGCTCGCTGCGCCGGCGCACCCGGGACGCGCTCACCGCGTACGACTATCTCTGGCGCTGGGACACCGACTGGTTCTGGTGTTCGGCGGCGTTCGGGGTGCAGCACCCGGTGGTGCGGCGGCTGTGGCCGCGGCGCTACCGGCGCAGCGACGTCTATCACCGGATCGTGCGGCTGGAGCACCGGCACCAGGTGGCCGCCCGGGTCGACAGGTGGCGGGGCCGCCCGGCCCGGGAGCGGGTGGTGCAGGACGTGGAGGTCCCGCTCGACCGCACGCCCGAGTTCCTGCGCTGGTTCGCCGCCAACGTGGGCATGACGCCGGTGTGGCTGTGCCCGCTGCGGCTGCGGGAACCGTCCGGTCCCGGGTCGGCGAAGGCGTGGCCGCTATATCCGCTCCGACCGGGCGAAACGTATGTGAACATCGGCTTCTGGGGAAGCGTCGCCATCGCGGCGGGCGCCGCCGACGGCGACGTCAACCGCCAGATCGAGCGCATGGTGTCGGAGGTGGGCGGTCACAAGTCGCTCTACTCCGACGCGTACTACGACCGGGGGGAGTTCGACCGCCTCTACGGCGGGGACACCTGGCGTGCCGTGAAGGACCGCTACGACCCGGACCACCGACTCACCGGACTGTACGAGAAGGCGGTATCCCGAGCATGAGTCTGACCGACCGAACACCGGGGGCGGCGAGCACCCCGGCCGGCCCGCCGGCGGGCGGGCGGCGTACCGGACCCACAGTCGCGGACGTGGTCCGCGCGGTCACCACCGGCGACCTGCCCGTCCGGGTCACCGGCTACGACGGCAGCACGCTGGGCCCGGCCGACGCCGGGATCACCCTGGCGATCCGCACCGAGCGGGGCCTGTCCTACCTGCTCACCGCGCCGGGCGACCTGGGCATGGCCCGGGCCTACGTCAGCGGCGACCTGGGGCTGGAGGGGGTGCACCCGGGCGACCCGTACGAGGCGCTGCGGGTGATCAAGGACGAGGTGCCGCTGCGGATCCCGGCGATGAGCGAGGCGCTCGCGCTGGTCCGAGGGCTGGGCTGGGAACGGCTGCGCCCGCCGCCGCCCCCGCCGCAGGAGGCGGCGCCGCGCTGGCGGCGGCTGATGACCGGCCTGCGGCACTCGCGCATCCGGGACAGCACCGCGATCTCGCACCACTACGACGTGTCGAACGCCTTCTACGAGAAGGTGCTCGGGCCGTCCATGACGTACACCTGCGCGGTCTTCCGCAGCCCCGGCGACACCCTGGAGGAGGCGCAGCGCAACAAGTACGACCTTGTCGCCGGCAAGCTGGCGCTCAAGCCGGGGATGCGGCTGCTGGACGTCGGCTGCGGCTGGGGCGGCATGGTCCGGCACGCGGCCCGCGAGTACGGCGTCAAGGCGCTCGGTGTGACGCTGTCGAAGGCGCAGGCCGACTGGGCGCGGGCCGCGATCGAGCGGGAAGGGCTGAGCGAGCTGGCCGAGGTGCGTCACCTGGACTACCGGGACGCGCCGCGCGAGCAGTTCGACGCGATCTCCTCGATCGGCCTGACCGAGCACATCGGGGTGCGCAACTACCCGGCCTACTTCGGCGCGCTGCGCTCCCGGCTCAAGCCGGGCGGGCGGCTGCTGAACCACTGCATCACCCGGGCCGACAACCGGGCGCCGCACCGCTCCGGCGCGTTCATCGACAGGTACGTCTTCCCGGACGGTGAGCTGGCCGGTCCGGGCCGGCTGATCAGCGAGATCCACGACGCCGGGTTCGAGGTGCACCACGAGGAGAACCTGCGCCAGCACTACGCGCTGACGCTCGCCGGCTGGTGCCGCAACCTGGTCGAGCACTGGGACTTCTGCGTCGGCGAGGTCGGGCCGGGCACCGCGAAGGTGTGGGGGCTCTACATGGCCGGCTCCCGGCTGGCGTTCGAGCGCAACGGCATCCAGTTGCACCACGTGCTCGCCACGCATAACGGCCCGGAAGGGGTGAACGGGTACCCGCTGCGTCCGGACTGGACGCCCTGACGCGACGTACCGACGAAAGGCCGCGCGGACCGCGCGGCCTTTCGTCGAAGCCATTGACAAGGAAGTTTTGTACGTACAAACTGATTTTGCCATGAGAGACGTCCTGTACCTGGAACAGCGCGAGCAGGCCGAAGTCCTGCTCAAGCCGCAGCGCATCGAGGTGCTGCGGCAACTCGCCGAGCCCCGCACCTGCACCGAGGTCGCGGCCCGGCTGGAGCAGACGCCGCAGCGCGTCTACTACCACGTCAAGCAGCTCGTCGCGGCCGGGCTGGCCGAGCAGGTGGCGCAGCGGCAGGTGCGCGGCATCACCGAGGGCATCTACCAGGCCGTCGCCCGGTCGTACTGGCTCTCGCCCCGCCTGGTCGGCCGCATCGGCGGCACCCGCCGGGCCCGCGACGAGCTGAGCCTGGGCTACCTGCTCGACCTCATGGAGGAGGTCCAGGCCGACATCGCCGCGCTCGACCGCGCCGCCCCCGAACTGCCGTCCATCGGCGTCTCCGGCGAGATCCGGGTGCCCGCCGAGCGGCGGCAGGAGTTCCTGCACGACCTGCAGACGACGCTGCAGGACCTGTTCACGCGCTACGGCGGCGCCGAGGGAGACGCCTTCAAGCTCGCCGTGGCCTGCTACCCGAAAGGCGACACGCATGACTGAGCCGATGATCATCCGCGCCCGCCTCGCCGCCCCGGTGGCGACCGTCCGCCGGGCCCTGACCGACGCCGCCGAGCTGCGCGTCTGGCTGGCCGAGCACGCCGAGGTCGAGCTGCCCCGGCGGTACGAGTTCTGGGGCCGCTACACGCCCGAGGGCGACGCGCCACACCAGCGGCTGCTGCACGCCGACGACCGGACGCTGCGCTTCGCGTGGACGCTCGACGGGGTGGAGACCACCACCGAGTTCGAGCTGGAGCCCGACGGCGACGCCACCGTACTCACGCTGCGGCAGAGCCACTTCAGCTTCGAGGAGGCGATGAGCGGCAGCAGCATCCGGGGCGTGCTCCAGACGTTCTGGTACCTGGCGATCGCCAACCTCAACGACCACCTCGACGGCCGGCCGCTGCTGCCGCGTACCGACTTCACCTCCGCCGATCTGCGCGGCGAACTGCTGATCGACGCCCCGATGGACAAGGTGTGGACGTCGCTCACCGACTCCGAGCAGGCCGGCGCCTGGTTCGGCTACCCGATCGGCATCGAGCCCTGGGAGGGCGGCCGGTACGCGATGGGCGGCTTCGACGCCGGTGAGGCCGCGAAGGTGTTCGACGTGACGCCGGGGCGGGCGCTGTCCATCGACTGGGGACCGACCGGCGTGACCTCCTGGGAGCTGGACGAGTCCGAGGGCCGGACGAAGCTGACGTTCGTGCAGTCCGGCTTCGACGAGGGCAACCCGCCGTACGGCGCCTGGACCGGCATCGTCTCCGGGTTCGCCGAGCTGCGACGCTTCCACGAGGTGCCGGACTGGAAGCCCATCTGGCTGTAAGGAAGGGCCCCCTCTTAACGCCTCCGGTAGAGGAGGGGGCCCCTTTTAACACGGGCGCCGGTTGGGTAATGCCGGGCGATGTTCTTCATCTTCGGGCTGCGGACCAAGGTCGTCCGGTCCGGCGTCGTCACCGCTGTCTGCCGCAACTGCGGCAACCAGGCCGCCCAGGTGATCACCCGCCGGGTCACCAAGTTCAGCCTCTTCTTCATCCCGCTGATCCCGCTGCGCACCCGGTACGGGCAGCAGTGCACGTTCTGCGGCGCCCAGTACGACATCTCCCGCGCCGAGGCCGAGCGCCTCCCGGTCGGCTGACCGGTGACCCGCTTCCTCTGCTGGCTGATCGGCCGGCAGCCCGCCACTCCGATCGCCCCGCCGGTGCACACCGCTGCCCGTCCACCCTGCACGCCCGGGCGACGGCACCGCCGCCGGCGTCGTCCGCTGGCGGGAGCGCAGTCCCCGCGCTCGCCCTGGAACCGCTCCGCCGACCGCTGACGGCGTGGCCCGACCCCGGTATCGAACCGGAGAACCATCGCGAGCTGCTCGCTCAGTGCTGCACCGGCCGCCGGCCGCCCGAGCCGACCTGCTGTGCGTCGTCGAGCCCCTCGACCGGGAATTCCATCGCCGTACCGTGCCGGTGCCCTGGCCGGTCAACGACTGGGAGCGGGGCTGGGGGTGGCGACGCCTGAGGGAGATCTGACCGCCGTGTTAAGAAGGGGCCCTTCCTCTACCGGAGGCGTTAACAAGGGGCCCTTCCTTACACTTCATCGGGTGGAGGAGCGGCTGGCGCAGATCCGGGGTGGTGGGCCGCCCCGGCGGCACAACGCCCGTACCATCGCCGCGTTGACCGGCAACCCCGGCTGCACCCGCCGCGCCGTGCTGGACAGCGCGGGCGCGGACAAGCCGGCGCTCGCCGAGCGGCTCGGCTTCCCGGCCCGGTTCGGGCAGTCCCGTTTCGCGATCACCCGGGGCAACGCGTTCGAGGCTCAGGTCAAGGCCGACGGCGGGGCGGAACTGCTGCGCCTGGTCGCGGAGCGGCTCGGCGTACCGGTGCCGGAGGCCGCGACCTGGACCGACCTCGGCGCCGACGACGACCGGCCGGAACGGTCCCGGGCGGCGCTGACCGCGAGCGGCGACGGCCCGGCGCTGTTCGACCACCCGCTGCTCGGCCTGGACGTGGCCGGCACCCGGGTGCACCTGGAACCGGACCTGGTCGCCGCGCGGCTGGCCGGCCGGTTCCACGTCGTGGAGATCAAGTCGTTCCCGGTGATCGACGGGCAGGCCGACCCGGGCAAGGTCGCCGCCGCCGCGATCCAGTCCGCCGTCTACGTGCTGGCGCTGCGCGAGCTGCTCGCCGCCGAGGGACGCGACCCGGAGCTGGTGTCGCACGAGGTGGTGCTGGTCTGCCCGCGCGACTTCGCCAACCAGCCGGTGGCCAGCCTGCTCGACGTGCGCCGGCAACTGCTGGTGCTGCGCCGCCAGCTGGCCCGGATGGCCCGGGTCGAGGAGCTGCTCGCCGCCGTACCGGCCGGGTTCACGGTCGACCCGGCGGCCGATCCGGCCACGCTCGCCGCCGCGCTGCACCAGGTGCCCGCGCGCTACGCGCCCGACTGCCTGGCCGCCTGCGAGCTGGCGTACTTCTGCCGGCACGAGGCGCGCGGGCAGACCGGCGCGCTGGGCCGGCCGGTCCGTGAGGCGCTGGGCGGCGTCGAGGACGTCGCCGACGTGCTGGCGCTCGCCGAGGGCGTAACCGCGCCCGAGCCGGAGCAGGCGGAGGCCGCCGCGCTGCTGCGGGCCGCCGCGCGCCTGCGCGCCGACGCCCTCGCCGGACACCCCGCGTGAGTACGCTTCGCGCGCTCGCCCGGGCCCAGGCGGTCGCCACCGGGCGGGCCCAGCCGGTCGCCACCGTCCGCCACCTGCACCTGTCCGACCGGCCGCTGGTGCTGGTGCCGCTCGCACTGGCCGGTGAGGCGAACGCCCCGCTGGCAGCGATGGTCGGCGCCGCCCCCGACGAGGCCCGGCTGCTCGTGGTGCCGCAGCCGCGCAACCGGGACCAGCGGTTCGCGTTCGCCGCCGAGCTGGCCGCGATCGTGCTGCCGTACCTGGACGAGTTCCGCGACCTGACCGAGGCGGTGCCGGTGGACCGGGGGCGCGACGTCCGCCACCGGTACGTGGACGCGCCGCAACTGCTGGTGCCGAACCCGGCCGGGATCACGTTCCTGCGGCTGTTCGGCCGTTCCACCCGGTTCCGCCGGACCGACGGCGACTACCCGGTGCACCAGTCGGTGCCGCTGCTCGGCCGCTGGCTGACGTTCTTCGCCGAGCGCGCCGAGCAGCCCGGATCGTCGGCGTTGCTGGCGCTCACCGAGGCGCTGACGTTGCACTGGGCGACCGGGCAGAGCGTGGTGGAGGACCTGCACCTGCCGGCGGTGCTGGGCTGGCTCGACCCGCCGGCCGGGCTGACCGGCGCCGAGGCGGCGGCCCGTGCCGAGGACCCGGCACACTGCCCGCCGGCCGGTCCGGCCACCGACCCGGACTTCGACAACCGCCGGCTCGCCCCGGCGATCGAGGCGTACACCCGGGCCGAGGACGACCCGGCGGCCCGCGCGGCCGCGTACGACGAGCTCGCCGGCCTGCTGCGCGACCAGCTCGCGCCCACCTGGGAGCTGATGTGGCGCGGCGTCGGGCTGTTGCGGGCGCTGCCGGCCGGCGCGCGGGTGGCGGGCCGGTGGGCCGGTGACCGGGACGCGTTCACCGCGCACGCCGAGCATGTCGACGCCGGGGGCGGCCCGCAGCCGCGGCGCGACGGCGCGGTGGCGGCGGCGCTGCGGTTACAGCGGCTGGAACGGGCGTCGACCGCGTGGGCGGTGCAGCGCGCCTACGACGATCCGCTGGTGATGGCCGAGCACCGGCTGTCCGGGGAGGCGTTCGTCGGCGAGGTGACGCTCGCCGACCCGGCGCGGGTGGACGACTCCGGCAAGCGGCCGGTGCTGCGCCCGCGCATCCAGGTGGTCACCACCGAGCCGGTGCCGATGCCGGTGGGCGCGACGCTGTACTCCCCGGCCCGCCCGGCGCAGAAGGCGAAGGTCGTGTTCGTGACGCCCGGCGCCGACGGCAAGACCGAGGTGGTGCTGGAACTGTCCGGCGGGATGGGCCGGGGGCTTACCGCGCCTCCCGGCAGCGTGCCCGAGGTGGGCGAGCGGATCTGCCTGACCAGCTTGTCCGACGGCTTCCTGCCGGGCGGCGCGTTCCCGGCGCCGGAGGAGACGCCGTGGACGCACGGCGGGCCGCCCGGCACGGCCGTCGCGCCGCAGGACCCGGCCCCGGCGGAGGACTGGTCCTGACCCGCGCGGCTCAGCCCAGGGCGGCGAGAGCCGTCCGCGCCTCGGCCGCCGTCGGCCGGTCCGGGTCCGCTGCGAGCAGCGCCTCCAGGCTCCGGCGGTACGCGACGTCGCGCGCCCCGTCGGCCGGGCTCGCCAGGTCCGGGGTGACGCCGCAGCCCTCCCAGTTGGTGCCGCTCGCCGCGTGCACGGGCCGGGCCACCGGCACCGTCAGTTCCAGGTGCGGGTGCAGCCGGTGCCCGACGCGGGGATGCGCGCCGCCCCGGGTGGGCTCACCGACCACTGTGGCCCGGCCGAACTGCTGAAGGTCGTACGCCAGTTCCTCGCCGCCGGAGAAGGTCGCCGGACCGGTGAGCACGTGGACCGGCTTCTCCGGCGCGTAGCGGGGGACCGGCAGCCAGGCGGCGCTGAAGAACTGGCGGGTGGCGCCGGAGCGCTCGTGCATGGTGTGCAGGTGCGTCGGCTCGGCGAAGAACCAGCCGCAGAGCAGCGCCACCCCGTCCGGGCTGCCGCCCTCGGTGCGGCGCAGGTCGAGCAGGAGCGCGTCGGTGCCGGCGAGCAGCCGCAGCGCGGCGGTCAGCGCGTCGCCGGCCAGGTCGGGCGGGAACACGTACGGCTGGATCTCCAGCAGCCCGACGTTTCCCGGCAGCCGTTGCACCCGGGTCGCGCCGCCCATGCCGAGCGCGGCGAGGCGCGCGAAGTGTTCCCCGGTCGGGTCGTCGGCCCTGTCGGACAGCGGCTGGTCGTGGTGCTTGAGCCGCAGGTGCAGGTCGCGGTTCGCCGACTGGAGGTCGGCGGTGACGAGCGCGCCGAGCGTGGCGGGGTCGCCCGCCCCGGCGTACGCCCCGGCGCGTAGGCGCTCGCGCAGGTGGCCGGCGACCCGGTCGGCGACGTCGGGCAGGACGTACTCGTCGGCCACCAGGGCGGCGGCCCGTTCGACGATGGCGGTGATCTGGTCCGGATCCATCGAGTCCCCGTTCTCGCGGTGGGGGAGAAGTAGAGCAGCCGGTTGACAAAGCGTCAAGAGAACTAGACGCTTTCGCGGTGACCGACGATCCGCTGGAGATCCGCGACCCGGCCCAGTTCAAGGCGCTGGCCCACCCGTTCCGGCACCGGCTGCTGTTCGCGCTCGGGGCCGGTCCCGCCACGCTCAGCCAGCTCGCCGCCCGTCTCGGCGCGGCGAAGGGCACGGTGGCCCACCACCTCGCGGTGCTGACCGAGGCCGGCATGGTCCGCCCGGCGCACAGCCGCCAGGTCCGGGGCGGCACCGAGCGCTACCACGAACGCACGTTCCGCCGGCTCGTCGGCGCCGACACCGACGCGGGCGCCACCGCCGCGCTGCTCGGGGCGTACGCCGAGGAACTCGCCGGTGACCCCGACCCGCTCGTGCACCTGCGACACCTGCGGCTCACGCCGGCCCAGGCCCGGCGCCTGCGGTCCACGCTGGACGAACTCGTGGGCGAGGCCGAGGAGGCGCCGCCGGGGCAGCCGCGCTACGGCGTGCTGGTCTCCCTCTACCGGCACCCGCCTGCGGTCCGCTGACCGACAGTCGTCGACTCTGGCGGCAGTCCCCGGCGCTGGCTAGGCTTGCGCCGTCCGTCGTCCGGTCCTCGTCGTCGAGGGTGCACGTCTGGAAGAGAGCCGGAGCGCATCGTTGTATCCCAGCACGACGTGAGCCTCGCCGTCGCGGCGCCGGCCCGTCATCCGCTCGTCGGCCGTGTCGGACTTGTCGCGGCCGCTGTCGTCGTACTCGGGGAGATGGCCTGGCTGGCCGCCCGCCTGCCGGGCGCGGCGCTGGTGAGCGACCTCGGCGCGATGGCGGTGTCGAGCTGGGCGGCAGTGCTCTGCGCCGGCGCGGCGCGACGTCAGCCGGCCGTGTTGCGCCGGTTCTGGGAACTGCTCGCCGCCACCATGGCCCTCGCCGCGCTCGGCCGTGCGGTGTGGACGGTGGAACGGCTCGGCGGGCTCGGCCTGCCCCACACGCCGCTGGTGGGGGGCCTGTTCGCCGCCGGCATCGTCACCGGCACCGCCGCGCTGCTCTGCTCGCGCACCGGCCCGCGCAGCGTGATCGGCCGGGCCCGCACCCTGCTCGACGGGGTCATCGTCGGGCTGGCCCTCATCCCGATCGGCTGGGTGGTGGTGTTCCACCGGATCACCGACGCCGAACTGGCCGACCCGATGCGGACGTTCGGGCTGCTCTACCCGATGTTCGACCTGATGCAGCTCACCATCCTCGTGGCGGTCGCCGGTCCGGGCCGGCCGATGTGGCGGGCGCTCACGGTGATCGGTGCGGGCCTGGCGATCCGGTCCGGCGCGGACGCCGTCTACGTCTCCCTGGTCGCGCGCGGCGACTACACGCCGGGTCATCCGGTCGACGTCTGCTGGCCGCTGAGCTACCTGCTGGTCGGCCTGGCCACCCGCTATCCGCCGCCGAACGACGGGGAGGGCGAGGACGACGTGGTCGACTCGCCGCTGCCGCCGTGGTGGCGGGTCGCGCTGCCGTACCTGCCGGTGGGCGGTGCGATCGTCGCGGTCCTGCTGTCGCGGCAACCCAGCGGGCAGACCCCGCAGGTCGTCTTCGTCGGCATGATGGGCCTGCTCGGGGTGCTGGCACTGCGCCAAGGGCTGGCCGCGAACGAGAACCTGCGGCTGGTCGGGCGGCTGCGCCGGCTCGCGTACTCCGACCAGCTCACCGGCCTGCCCAACCGGCTGACGTTCGTCCGGCGGCTGCGGCGGGCGTTGCGCGGGGGTGGGCCGGTCGCCGTGGTGCTGCTCGACCTGGACGGCTTCAAGCAGGTGAACGACAGGTTCGGGCACGCCGCCGGGGACCGGCTGCTGACCACCACCGCGGAGCGCATGCGGGACGCGGTCGGCCCGGACGGGATGATCGCCCGTCTCGGCGGCGACGAGTTCGCAGTGCTCGTCGCAGGGGAGCGCCCGGTGTCACCCGAAGGGCTCGCGGTCCGGCTGCTGGCAGCCCTGGAACCGCTGCCCGGCGAGGAGGATCTCGGCGTCCACCCGTCGGCGAGCATCGGCATCGCCGAGTACGGGCCGCAGCACACCTCGCACACCGACCTGCTCCGGGACGCCGACATCGCCATGTACGCGGCGAAGGCGGCGGGCAAGGCCGCGTACCGCACGTGCACGCCGGAGCTGCGCGAGTCGGCGGTCAGCCGGGCCGAACTGATCGCCGACCTGCGCCGCGCGGTGGACGAGGGCCAGTTGCTGATGGAGTTCCAGCCCATCGTCGACCTGGACACCGGCACGGTACGCAGCGCCGAGGCGCTGGTGCGCTGGCGGCATCCCCGGCTGGGTGTGCTGACCCCGGCGCGGTTCCTGCCGCTGGCCGAGGAGACCGGGCTGATCGTGGCCATCGACAGGTGGGTCATCCACGAGGCGTGCCGGGCCGCGGCCACCTGGCGCGAGCACGCGCCGGACGTGACTGTGGCGGTGAACATCGCCGCCGCCCACCTGTGCCGGCCGGACCTGATCGCCACTGTCACCGGCGCGGTCGGCGCGGCCGGCCTGCCGCCCCGCGCGCTCACCCTGGAGCTGACCGAGTCGGCGCTGATCGAGGGCAGCGAGTCGGTGCTCGACCGGCTGTCCCAGCTGCGCGACCTCGGCATCCGCATCGCCATCGACGACTTCGGCACCGGGTACTCCTCGCTGAGCTACCTGCACCGTATCCCGGCCACCGAGCTGAAGATCGACAGGTCGTTCGTGTCCCGGCTGGACGCCGGCGACGCCCGCGCGTACGCCACCGTCGAGATGGTGAACCGGCTGGCCGGCGCGTTCGACCTGGCCGTGGTGGCCGAGGGTGTGGAGACTGTCGCGCAGCACGCGGCGGTCACCGCGATCGGCTGCCGGCAGGGCCAGGGCTGGCGGTACGGCCGTCCGGCCGCCCTGCCGGACCTGCTCCCCGCGCTGTCCGGGGCCGGCGCCGAGCGCTGACCGGCCCGGGTCCACGGGGGCCGAAGGTCCCGGACGGGACAGGGGATTCGACCCTGCTCACCGGCGGTCCGGCACCGCCATGATGGTTCTCGTCAACAAGACGAACACACCCTCCACACGGGAGTTTGATATGAAGCGACGGACGCTCGATCTGCTGTTCAGCATCGGTGGGCTGGGCCTGGCGGTCCTGCTGCTCGTCGTCGGCGTCGTCCTGACGACGAACGCCAACTTCGCCAACGACTACGTACGCGACCAGCTCGGCGCGCAGCACATCACCTTCACCCCGGCGGACAAGCTGTCCGACGAGGAGAAGAAGTCGGACTGCCTGCGCGAGTACGCCGGCCAGAAGATGACCACCGGCAAGCAGGCCGAGTGCTACGCCAACGAGTACATCGGCCTGCACCTGAAGAACATGGCCGGTGGCAAGACCTACGCCGACCTGGGCGAGCCGCAGAGCGCGCTGCGGGAGCAGGTGGCCCAGGCCGAGCAGAGCAACGCCGCCAACCTGGCCGACCTCCAGAAGCAGCTCGCCGAGGTGAGCGCCCAGCGGGAGACCGTGTTCAAGGGCGAGACGCTGCGCGGCCTGCTGCTCACCTCGTACGGCTTCAGCGAGTTCGGCCGCAAGGCCGAGCAGGGCGCCCTGGCCCTGTACCTCGGCGCGGGTCTGCTCCTGCTGCTCTCGATCGCCGGTCTGGTGCACGCCTTCCGCACCCCGGCCAACGCGACCTTCGCCGCTCCCGAGAAGGAGAAGGTCACCAACTGACCGCACCGACGACGCCCCCGGCCGATCCTGGTCGGGGGCGTCGTGCTGTCCGGCTTGACCCTCACGCAGCGGGAGGCGGGAGTCTTGGTCGCGGAAGGGAGGGAACCATGCCGTACACGGTGGGACAGGTGGCGCGGGCGGCCCGGGTGACGGTCCGGACGCTGCACCACTACGACGAGATCGGGCTGCTGCGGCCCAGCGGGCGCACGCCGGCGGGCTACCGCCGCTACGACGAGGCCGACCTGGACCGGTTGCAGCTCATCCGGTACTACCGCGAGCTGGGGTTCCCGCTGGAGGAGATCGCCGAGATCCTGGACGATCCGGACGCCGACCCGGTGGCGCACCTGCGCCGGCAGCACGAGCTGCTGTCCGGGCGGATCGGGAAGCTCCAGGAGATGGTCGCGGCGATCGAACACGCGATGGAGGCGAGGACGTTGGGGATCCAGTTGACCCCGGAGGAGCGGTTCGAGGTGTTCGGTGACTTCGACCCGGACGAGCACGCCGAGGAGGCGGAGCAGCGCTGGGGCGGCACCGAGGCGTACCGGCAGTCGCAGGAGCGCGCGGGCCGCTACTCGAAGGAGGACTGGCTGCGCAACAAGGCGGAGAACGAGGACTGGGGGCGGCGGTTCGTCGCGCTGATGGACTCGGGCGCGCCGGCCGACGGCCCGGAGGCGATGGCGCTGGCCGAGGAGCACCGGCAGCTCATCACCAAGTGGTGGTACGACTGCTCGTACGAGATCCACACCGGCCTGGCCGACATGTACGTGGCGGATCCGCGGTTCACCGCGTACTTCGAGACGCTGCGGCCCGGGATGGCCGCGTACCTGAACGAGGCGATCCACGCCAACGCGATCACCCGGTCCTGACCGGGAGCGGGTGGCAGGATGGCCGGCATGCTCATCGTCGCCGGCACCCTCTACGTCGATCCGGCCCGGCGGGACGCCTACCTGGCGTCCTGTGAGGCCGCCGTCCGCGCGGCCCGGGAAGCGCCCGGCTGCGTCGACTTCGCGGTCAGCGCGGACCTGGTCGAGCCGGGCCGGATCAACGTCTACGAGCGGTGGGAGTCCGACGAGCAGTTGCTGGCGTTCCGGGGCTCCGGCCCGGAGGCCGAGCAGGTGACGGAGATCCTCGGCGCCGAGGTGCACAAGTTCCGCATCTCCGGCGTCGAGGCTCCGTGACCGTCGCTAGATGAAGACGTCGAGAAGCAGGACGCCGAGGAAGCCGACCACCGAGATGATGGTCTCCATCACCGACCAGCTCTTGATGGTCTGCCCGACTGTCAACCCGAAGTACTCCTTCACCAGCCAGAAGCCGGCGTCGTTGACGTGGGAGAAGAACAGTGACCCGCAGCCGATGGCCAGCGCCAGCAGCGCCACCTCGGGGCCCTGGAGCGTGGCGGCCAGCGGCGCGACGATGCCGGCGGCGGTGATGGTGGCGACGGTGGCCGAGCCGGTGGCGACCCGGATGCCGACCGCTACCAGCCAGCCGAGCAGCAGCGGCGAGAGGTTCGCACCGTCGGCGGCGTTCGCGACCAGGTCACCCACGCCGGCGTCGACGAGTACCTGCTTGAAGCCGCCACCGGCGGCGACGATCAGCAGGATGCCGGCGATCGGCGGCAGCGAGCCGCCGAGGAAACCGGAGACCTGGGTACGGCTGAAGCCGGACCGGTAGCCCAGGAAGATCATGGCGAAGATGACGCCTGCCAGCAGGGCGATGATCGGGTGCCGGCGATGTCCAGCGCCTTGCGGCCTGCGGTGTCCTCGCCGAGCGTCAGCTCGCCGATCGCCCGCAGCAGCATCAGCACCACCGGCAGCAGCACCGTCACCACAGCCGCCCAGAGCGCCGGGGCCCGGCGCGATCGCCGCCCGACCGGCTCGTCGATCGCGCCGCCGGGCCGTCCGGTGCCCGGGTTGACCAGGTCGTCCGCGGTAACCAGGTCGCCGTCGGCGTCGAGCCGGCCGTCACCGGGCCGGGTCGGGCTGCGGTCGACGGCCGCGTCGCGCCGGGTCGGCAGCAGCTCGGCCGGTGCGGTGGCCGGCACGTACCGGGCGATGAAGTTGCCGAAGACCGGGCCGGCGATGATCACCGTGGGGATCGCCACCAGCAGGCCCAGCGCGAGCGTCTGACCGAGGTTGGCGCCGAGCGCGTCGATCGCCACCAGCGGGCCGGGGTGCGGCGGCACCAGGCCGTGCAGCACCGACAGGCCGGCGAGCGCGGGAATGCCGATCTTCATCAGCGGCACGTTCACCCGCAGCGAGACCAGCAGCACGATCGGCACCAGCAGCACCACGCCGACCTCGAAGAACAGCGGCAGGCCGATGAGCGCGGCCACACCGGCCATCGCCCAGGGCAGCGCGGTCCCGGAGACCCGGCCGACCACCCGCTCCACGATGCCGTCCGCCCCGCCGGACTCGGCCAGCAGGCCGCCGATCATCGCGCCGAGCGCGATCAGCAGGCCCACGCCGCCCACAGTGGAGCCGACGCCGCCGCTGAACGAGGTGACGATCTTGTCGACGGGTACGGCGGCGACCACGCCGAGGACCGCCGCGCCGAGGATCAGCGCGAGGAACGGGTGCACCTTGCCCCACGCGATGAGCAGCACCACCGCGGCGATGCCCAGCAGGGCCGCGAGGACGAGTTGGGTGTCACCGGCGTTCGTGAGCGGTTCCGCGGGTGCGGCGAGCAGTGTGACCACGGCTATCACGCCCTTCGGTCGGTCAGCGGGGTGGTGCGGTGGGTGGTGGTTCCGGCGGCAGGCTCGGCGCCATCCGCCGCAGGGACGCGAACGTGGGTACGAGGGCGTCGTACAGCTCGGAGAAGAGGGGGAGCAGTGCGGCGTACGTGGCGGCGGAGGCGGGATCCGGGCGGATCGTCTCCTCGATCCGGACCAGATCGGCGGCGACCTCGATCGATTCGATCAGGCCGAGCGCCTGCATGCCGAGCAGCGCCGCGCCGAAGCCGGACCCCTCGTGCCCGGCGGGGAACCGCACCGGCATGCCGAGCGCGTCGGCGAGGATCTGCCGCCACAGCGCGCTGCGGGCGAACCCGCCGCTGGCGCGGACCTCGCGTACCTCGTTCCCGGCGGCCCGGACCGAGGCGAGGACCAGGGCGAGCTGCTGGCAGACGCCCTCCAGCGCGGCCCGGACCAGGTGCGCCCGGCCGTGGCCGTGGGTCAGCCCGACGTACGCGCCGCGGGGCAGCGCGCTCCAGTGCGGCGCCCGTTCGCTGAGCAGGTACGGCAGCATGATCAGCCCGCCGGAGCCGACCGGCGCCGTGGCGGCCAGGTCGAGCAGCTCCTCCTCGGCGTGCTCGCCCAGCTCGGGGGCGAGCGCGTCGTTCGCCCACTGGAGGACGATGCCGCCGTTGTTGATGGCGCCGCCGACCACCCAGCGGTCCTCGGTGAGCGCGTAGCAGAACACGCCGCCGAGCGGGTCCACGCCGGGGCGTTCCACCATCACCCGCATCGCGCCGCTGGTGCCGATCGAGCAGGCCACCACGCCGGGGCGTACCGCGCCGAGCCCGAGGTTCGCCAGTGGCCCGTCGCCGGCGCCCACCACGAGCGGGGTGTCCACAGGCAGCCCGGTGGCGCGGGCCGCCTCGGGGGTGAGCCCCGGCAGCACGT
The DNA here is from genome assembly GCF_000717585.1 of Micromonospora globosa. Lineage (NCBI taxonomy): Bacteria > Bacillati > Actinomycetota > Actinomycetes > Micromonosporales > Micromonosporaceae > Micromonospora > Micromonospora globosa. The sequence goes on along the minus strand of NZ_JNZR01000023.1, from coordinate 80,188 downwards.
GGGTGGTGGGTACGAGCTGGGGGAGCTGCTCCTCGGTGATGCCGGCCAGGCGGAGCGCCTCGGTGTCCCAGGCCAGCCGGTGGATGTCCATCAGGCCGGTGGCGGACGCGACCGAGTGGTCGGTGACGAGCGCGTCGGCGAGCCGCCGCAGTACGAGGTCCTTGATGCCGACCCAGTGCGCGACCCGCTCGTGCAGCTTCGGTTCCTGCTCGGCGAACCAGACCAGCTTGGGCAGCGGCGCCATCGGGTGGACCGGGGTGCCGGTGCGCCGGTGCAGGGCGAGCCCGGAGGGCGCGGCCCGCAGGCGTTCGGCCTGCGCGCTCGCGCGGGAGTCGGCCCAGGTGATCGACGGGGTCAGCGGGGTGCCGTCGGCGTCCAGCCCGATCAGGCTGTGCATGGCGGTGCTGAACGACAGGCCCGCAACCGGTACGCGCAGCTCGTCCACCACCGCGCGGATCACGCCGATCACGGCTTCGTGGATGAGGTCCGGGTCCTGCTCGGCCCAGCCCGGGTTCGGCTCCTCCAGGGGGTAGCCGATCGAGTGGCTGGCCAGTTGCCGGCCGGTGGTGTCGAACGCGACGGCCTTGGAACTGGTGGTGCCGATGTCCACTCCCACCACCATGGCCGGGTCGCCCACCGGTGCACCTCCTCGCCGCCCGGGGGCCGCGCTCCGCCCCGCCGTTGCGGCTGACGTTACCGACGTGTCCACGCGCGCGCATGACGAAGCGGGACCGCCGGGAGCCGGTGGCACGGAACGTGAATCGACGCGGGAGTTTCCGCCGATTGTGTAGGTCAATCAGCCGATCGGTCTAATTGGCGACTTTCGCGTGTCTTCGTACCCCTGCCGCACAGTTGACATGAATGACACCCCGATTGGTGGGCTCGCGCGGCGGAGGAGTCGGCGTGACGAAGACTGATTCGACGGGTTCCACATGGCGGTACCGGTGGGCGCACCGGCAGAACGAGCGGCGTCAGCGGGCCTTCCGCGCCGCCGACGAGGCGTGGCGACGCCGCGACGACGAGCTGCGCCGCCTGCGTACCCTCGCGGTGTCCTTCCACGGCTCGGCTCAGGCGGGCGTCGGCCTGCCGATGGAGCTGGCCCCCGGCGAGGTGGTCTTCTGGACACTCCCGGCCGCGCAACTGGTCGAGGTCCGGCACACAGCCGTGCTGCCCGCCCCCGAACTGACAGTCGACCCCGACCCGCCCGCGCTGCGCCCCCGCCGCCCCGAGGGCGTCAAGGTGGTCGACGCCGGGCTCGCCGTGCTCACCAACCGGCGCCTGGTCCTGCTCGGCGGACGCGGCCGGCGCGACTGGGCGTACGGCCGGATGACCGGCCTGTCCCACGACCCCGGCGCGCCGGTCACCCTGATCCAGGTGCTGGACCGGCGGCGTACCTCCGGGTTGCTGCTGCCCACCGGCGCGGCGGCCGACTTCCGGTTCACGCTCACGCTGGCGTTCGCCGACGCGATCGAGCAGCGCGCCGCAGTCGTGGCCGAGCTGGACGAGCTGATCGCGGAGCACACCGCGGCGCGGCCGGAACGCCCCGCAGTGCTCACCCCCGCCCAGGCCCGCGTCACCGCGCTGGTGCCCGGCGGCCGGCGGACGGTGGCGGTCGGCGCGGCGCTCGCGCTGATCGTGCCGGCGATGCTCATCGAGTCCAACCCGCCCACCCGGGCCGGCTCGGAGCGCGCCGCCGCCGCGACCCCGGGGGCCACCGGCACGCCCGCGCCGCCGCACGTCGCGCCCGCCGTCCAGGTCCGGCCCAGCACGAGCCCCGAGCCGTCCCGCGTCCGTCCCGCACCGCCGCGCGGCACGCCGCAGCCGCCGGTCGAGCGTCGCTGCGGCGCACCGGCGAACCCCTTCGGGTACGACTTCTGCGACGGCCAGCGCATCCGCCGGCCGGCTGCCGGGGTGTGCGACTGGTTCGAGTGCGTACCCGGGTTCTGGTCCGACCGCGGCTGGCTGGTGCAGTGCCGCGACGGCTCGATCAGCCGCACCGGCGGCCAGCGCGACGTGTGCGCCGGTCACAAGGGGTTCCGCCGGACCGTCTGGCGGTGACGCCGGTCAGGCCACCGGGCGGGGCGTGACGCGCAGCGGCAGCAGCCCGGCCAGCACCAGCGCGGCGCCCACGGGCAGCAGGTTCAGGTTCACCGCGATCGCCAGGAACCCGGCCAGCACCAGCACCGGCGCCCACACCGGCAGCAGCCGGGCCGCCGCCGCCCGGTACAGCAGCACCAGCAGGCCCACCTCGAACAGCAGCGGTCCGCCGTACAGCACAAGGCCGGGCGTGGGCACCGCGTCGGCGAAGCGCGGGAACAGGTCACCGAGGATCACCCAGACGAAGGCGGCGGCGCCGACCAGGCCGGCCGGCGCGGCCACGTCGTCGAGCGTCCGCAACCGCGACGACCGGGTACGCAGCAGGCCGTGCAGCCCGACGATCAGCGCGGCGAAGCCGAGGACGCCGAGCAGGAACAGCGTGTGCCCGGTGTTCCAGGCCCAGGCGCCCTTGTCGCTGTGCCCGTCCAGGCGGTCGAGCAGGCGCAGCAGGCCGTAGCCGAGCAGCAGCACCGCAGACGCCACGGCGACCGGGCGTAGCCACTGGTGCGTGGGACGTGTGCGGGAATCGAGGAGGCTCATCGCCTCAGCGTTCCGGGCGCCCGTGCCCGGGACATCGGGGAGCGGTCCCGAACCTGACCCGGATCAATCCGCTCGCCTCCCGTAGGGGTGCCCGGATACCGTCCGGCCGTGTCCCGCACCGTCTCGCTGGTCCTGCTCGACGCCGTCGGCCGTCCGCTCGGCGCGCTGCCGCCGTTCGACGTGCCGGAGCCGTGGTGGCAGGAGGTCCACTCGATCGTCGACACGGTCCGGCAGCGCCACGGTCTGGAGGTGACAGTGCTGCGGCTGCTCGACGCCGACCGTTCCGCGCCTCCCGGCGGCCACGTCCGCTACCTGGCGCAAACAGTCGACGCGCCGGCCGTACCCCTGGAACCGGCGGCCGTGGACCTCGCGCCGCACCCGCTGCGCCAGCCGTGGGCGGACGCCGGCGGTCCGGCTCGCAGCGTCGCGTGGGCGACCGGCGAGTTGAGCCGGCGCTGCCGCCGGGTGACGGCGGTGGCGCAGCAGCGCACCTGGAACCTCTCCGCCATCTGGCGCCTGGACACCGACCAGGGCCCGGCGTGGCTGAAGCAGCTACCGTCCTTCGCCCGCCACGAACCCACAGTCCTGGCCTTCCCCGGTGATCAAGGAGTTGGTGTCGGTGACGATCTCCCAGACGACACGAACTCCTTGATCAACGGGCCGGTCGTGCTCGCCGCCGACGGGGAGGGGCGGATGCTGCTGGACGACGTGCCGGGGGAGGACCGGTACGGGGCCGGGGAAGGCGAGCGGGCCGCCGTCGCGGCTGAGCATCATGCGGTGCAGTGGCGGGCGTGCGGGGTCGTCGGTGAGCTGGTCACGGCCGGGGTGCCCGACCTGCGCGGGGCGGGGCTGACGGACTGGATCCACGAGCGGCTGGCCGGGCACGACGTGGCGGCCGCCGCCGATCTGCTCGACGGGCTCGACCATCGGCTCCGGCAGGTCGGCGACTGCGGCCTGCCGGACACGCTCGTGCACGGCGACCTGCACCCCGGCAACGTCCGCGGCGACGGGCGGCGGCGGGTGGTGATCGACTGGGCGGACTCGTTCGTCGGCCACCCCGCCTTCGACATCCTGCGTCTCACCGAGGACGTCGACGCGGACGCCGCCGCCCGGCTGGTCGACGCGTGGGCGCGACGGTGGCGGGCCGACGTGCCCGGCAGCGACCCGCACCGGGCCGTCGACCTGCTCCGGCCGGTCGCACCGCTGCGGCTGGCCGCCGTGTACGCGATGTTCCTCGCCGCGATCGAGCCGGGCGAGCATCCGTACCACGTGCACGACGTGCCGGCCGCGCTGGCGCGAGCGGCGGCGGTGGCGCGACCCTAGATGCGGCGGACCGGGATCCACAGCTCCGCGTCGGCGGTGCCGCCGTCCTCCGCGACCCGCACCCGCGAGATCTCCGGCCCCGGGCGGGTCTCGTACGGGTTGGACGGGAACCACGACGTGAACACGGCCCGCCACAGGTGCTGCACCGCCACCGGGAACGCCCCGGAACTGGAGAACACCGCCCACTCGCCGGCCTCGACCGGCAGACTGCGCAGGTCGTCCGGCACGTCCGCGCCGGTGACCGCCGCGTACCAGTAGTCCAGCTCGGTGCCCTCGTCCCGGGAACCGGCCAGCTCGGCGCTGACGTTGACGATCCCGTGCGGCTCCTGGTCGGACAGCGCCTCGATGCGGCGGACGGTAGCCGGGTCGATGCCCCTGACGAACGCCACGATGTGCGGGTTCATCCCCTCGTGCACGAGCGGCACCCGCGCCGTCAACCCGGCGAGCCGGAAGGCGTCCTTGGTCACGATCCGGTAGTCCATGCTGGTGTTCCCTTCGACGACGAGCCGGAAGGACATCCGGGGCTGGGACCGCAGCACCGCACCGGCCTGCCGGGCCTGCGTCGGCCCGACGCCGTGCACGGCCCGGAACGCGCGGGCGAACGCCTCGTTCGAGCCGTACCCCCAGCGGACCGCCACGGCGAGCAGCGACTCCCGGCCGGCGAGCACGTCGGCGCCCGCAAGCGTCATCCGGCGTCGGCGCACGTACTCCGACAGCGGCAGCCCGGCCAGCGCCGAGAACAGTCGGCCGAAGTGGTGCTCCGACACGCCCGCGATCCGGGCCAGCGCGGCCACGTCGAGCGGCTGGTCGAGCCGCTGTTCGAGGTGGTCCAGCGCGGCGTTGAGCCGATCCAGCACCCGGTCTTCCCTCCTGGTGACGCCTTCGACGCTAGGTTCCCCGCCGCCCACCGACCCGATCACACCGGACCCGGTCCGGTCGCCTCATCGACAGTGGCGGGCGTGTCGCATCATGGCGTGGTGATCTTCCGGAAGCGGCACCACAAGAAAAAGAAGAGCCGGGACTGGTGCAACTGCGACGTGCCCACCTGCGACGGGCCGGGCTGCTGCGACCTGGGCCTCTTCTCGATGCTGCTCACCCTCGGCTCGGTGACCGCGGGCGTCGTCCGGCGGCCCGCCGTGGACCGGGCCGGCCGGGCCGCCATCCTCGGTTACCGGCGCTGGCTGTCGCACCGCTGGCCGGCGACCTGCCGCTACACGCCGACGTGCAGCGCGTACGGGCTCGCCGCGGTGGAGCGGTACGGGCTGGCGGTGGGTGGCCGGATGGCCGCGGACCGGGTACGCCGATGCCGTCCCGACGTCCCGCACGGCACCCACGACCCGCTGCACTGACCCCGCTCGCCTCCGCGCCGCGCGGACGTGCCGGGGCCACCTCGGGGAAGTGGCGGTGTTCCGGTGTGCCGGATGCCGCCACTGCGGCGACCTGGCGTCGATCAACGTGGCGGTCACCCGACCGACGTGGGGCCGCCGAAGACGACAGGTACGCCTGGGGAGTAGAGCACGCTCACCGGCGGCCCGTCCGGTGCGGGCAGGCCCGCGGCGGTGACCAGCTCGTCGTCGAGGTGCAGCAGCTCGGCGCGGTGCAGCGGCCACTGTGGATGCCAGTTCGGCAGGTGGCGGGTGCGGCCGTACGCCCGGGTGTGCAGGCCCCAGCGGGCGGTCAGGAAGTGTTCCAGCGGCGTCGGCTCGGCGATGGGCGCGCCGACGCGTACCGCCATCCGGCTGGTCGCGCCGGCCGGACCGGGCCAGCGGCGGCGGCAGCGGTAGGTGAGCGTGTCACCGGTCCGGTCCAGCCGCATCGCCGACCACTTGTACGGCAGACGCAGGCTCACCTGGGCCACCAGCACCGGCACCAGGCGGGACGCGTCGAGCGAGCGGAACACGACAGCGCGCCGCCCGGAGCCGTCGACCGAGTAGAGCCGGACGTTCGTCTCCCAGAACGTGCCGAAGTACGGCACGCCCGGGCCACGGCCGAGCCCCAGCCCGACCATCCGGAACCCGATCAGCCCCACGTAGGTGAGCCCGTCGAGCGTGTCCGGCCGGGTGCCGGCGGGCAGCAGCGGCGCCACCCGTTCCGGCGGGACCGCCCAGTGCAGGAAGGCGAGATCGTGCCAGCGCTGCGCCAGCCAGGCCCGGCGGATGGCGCGTACGGGAGCGTGCTCGACCGGCTCGATCTCCACCGGTCCATCCTGCCTCCCGGACGCACCGGGACTCACTCCGGGCGGTGGCAGACCGCCTCGACGTTGTTGCCGTCCGGGTCGCGGACGAACGCGCCGTAGTAGGCGGCGTGGTATTCCGGCCACTCCTTCGGCGCGTGCAGCACCTCCGCGCCCGCTGCCACCGCCGCGTCGTGGAACGCCCGCACCGTGGCGCGGTCGGCCGCGGTGAACGCGACGTGCACCGGCACCGGCGTGGCGCCGGACGGCGCGGGCTCCACCCAGAAGTCGGGCGCGTCGACGCCGTAGCCGATCGGGCCGGGCTCCATCAGCCGCCGCCCGCCCAGCGGGGCGAGGACCGCGTCGTAGAAGGCGCCGCTCGCCTCCAGGTCGCGTACCGCTACGGAGAAGTGGTCGAGCACGTCGCCTCCCTGCGATCGTCGATGACCGCGCCAGGCTACGAGACCCCTACGACAATCCGCCGTGGTATTCGACGTACCAGCGAGACTGCTCGGCCACGTCGAACGCTGCTACGTCCTCGGGATCGACAGCCGACAGGTAGGCGAGAACCTCGGCCGCCTCCGCCGTGCCGAGCGTCCGCAGGTGAGCGAGCGTCTGCTCCCGCCCCGCCCCGCACAGCAACTGCCATTCCACGGAGCACGCGGCGTCGAAGCTGGAGTGCTTGGCCTGCCAGATCAGCAGTACGTCGGCCAGGTCACCGTGCAGGAACAACTGCTCGCAGCCCAGGTGGATGAGGGCGCTGTCGTTGTCGGCACCGAGGCGGATCTGCTCGCGCAGCATCGACCGCACCGGCTCGACGTCTGCCGGACGCAGTCCGTGCCGCTCGTACCATTCGTCGTCGTTCACGCGGTCATCCTGCCGGACATCGCGACCATCGGACCGGCTCGCCGTCGCCTGGCGGTGTCCGCGACGATCAGCAGGCCGGGAACCGCGCCGAGCAGCCAGATCACGCCCACCGGCCAGTGGATCACCTCGCCGACCGCGCCCCGGATCTCCGGCACGTCACCGACCACGTAGGACGCCTCCGGGTCGTCCGTGCGGCAGTCGAGCGTCCACCTACCGGGCGTCGGCACCCGCACGGTCGCCACCCAGGAATAGGTGGCGGCGTCGCTGCCGTAGTCGCCCGGCGGGACGGAGACCGGCTCGGCCGTCCGGACCTCCGCGCCGCCGCCGGTGACGCGGCAGTCCGGGTCCGCCGGGGAGAAGCCCACCGCGAAGATCGCGTACGCCCCGGTGGCCGGTGCCGTGAACCGGCCCGCCGACGTCGAGTAGGGGCCGACGCCGCCGTACTCATGCGGGGGTTGCCCGATCGTGCTGTCCTCGGCGCCGAGCCGTACCGCGGACTGGGCCAGCAGCGCGCCGAACACCACGGCGAGCCCGCCGATCAGATAGCCGCGCCGCGACGCCGGGCGGACCCGGTGGGGCAGGCGCCGGCCGGCGGCGTACCCGATCAGCGCTCCGGCCACCGCGAGCGCCGCGCCGCCGAGCAGAGCCCGCCCCCAGCGGGCCTCGCCGGTCAGCGGCACGACCCACCGGAAGAACGCCAGTGACAACGCGAGAAGCGCCGTCGCGACCAGCGTGGACACGCCCAGGGCCACCCCGGGCCGCCGGGGCTGCCGGGCCGCCAGCACGGCGGCGAGTACCGGTGACGCGAGCACGGGCCACCACAGCGCGGTCGAGACCGGCTGGTCCTCCTCCCATCTGTGGGTCCACTCGAAGAAGACCAGCGGAGCCGGCACCGTCGCCGCCAACCAGGCCGTCAGCACTCCGGGACCGGGCAGCGTCGCGCTCATCCGTCGATCCTCGACCACCCGGATCATCGACGAAAGTCCGCGAGCCGTCCGAAAGGGATTGCTCACGCAGCGTAGGATCGCGTGCGACACAGCCGAACACACGGGGGAAACGATGTTCGAGCGCCTGGGCAGATTCGTCGTGGGCAAGGCCTGGTGGGTGATCGGCGGCTGGGTCGTCGCCGCGATCGCGATCATCGCCGCCAGTCCTTCACTGAGCGACATCACCTCCGCGGACCAGGAAAGCTTCCTGCCGCGCACCTACGAGTCGGTGCAGGCCACCGAGCTGGGCGCGAAGTCGTTCCCGCAGGCCGCCACCGCCACCGCAACGGTCGTCGTCAAACGCAGCGACGGTAGACCGCTGACCGCGGCCGACGAGGCGCGCGTGGGGCAGCTGGCCGCCGCGCTCAAGGCCCGGAACATCCCGCAGACCTCCGGCTACCTCACCGGCCCGCAGGCCGTCGCGCCCGACAAGTCCGTGCAGGTGGTCACCGTCGGTCTCGACGCCGACAGCCCCGACGACCCGGGCCTGCTCGACGCGGTACGCGACCTGCGCGCCGCCCTCGGGCCGGACCTGGCCGGCAGCGGCCTGACCGCCGGGGTGGCGGGCGACGTGGCGAGTTTCGTCGACAACGAGGACACGTTCAACGACGCGTTCGCCGTCGTCGGCGTCGCCACCATCGTCCTCATCATCGGGCTGATCCTGATCATCTTCCGCAGCCCGATCGCCGCGCTGCTGCCGGTCGTGGTCATCAGCGTCGTCATGTCCGTCACCACCGGGCTGGTCGCCGCCGCCGGCAAGGCGTTCGACCTCAACGTCAGCCAGGACCTCCAGACCATCCTGCTGATCGTGCTGTTCGGCATCGGCACCGACTACATCCTGTTCCTGCTGTTCCGCTACCGGGAGCGGCTGCGCGCCGGAGACGACAAGCGCACCGCCATGATCGTCTCGGTGCAGCGGGTCGGCGAGGTCATCACCTCCGCCGCCGGTGCGGTCATCGTGGCGTTCCTGGTGCTGCTGCTCGCCTCACTCGGCTTCTTCGGGTCGCTCGGCCCGGCGCTCGCCATCGCCGTCGGCGTCATGCTCGTCACCTCGCTGACCCTGATCCCGGCGCTCGTGTCGCTGCTCGGCCGGTGGGTGTTCTGGCCGTCGAAGGCGTGGCAGCGCCCGCCCAAGGCGACCCTGTCCCGGCGGCTCGGCGCCGTCGTCGGCCGCCGCCCGGCCGTGGTGGCCGCCGCTTCGGGCGCGCTGCTCGTCGCGCTCGCCGCCGGTGTGCTCGGCTACAAGGCCGACTACGACTTCGGCGCCGGCTTCCCGCAGGACACCGAGTCGGCGCGGGCCGCCCAGGACCTCCAGCGCGGGTTCGCCGCCGGGGCGCTCGCGCCCACCGAGGTCTACCTGACCACCGGCAACGGCACCCCGCTCACCGAGCAGCAGGTGAACGACTTCGCCGCCGCGTCGGCGCGCGCACCCGGCGTCGGGCAGGCACAGCCGCCGGAGCGCAGCGCCACCGACCCGAGCGTCGTCCGGATAAGCCTGCTGCTGAACGAGAACCCGATGTCCAACGAGGCGATCACGCTCGTACGCGACGACCTGCGGAAGTCCCTGCACGAGGCGGCTCCGCCGGGCACCAGGGCACTCGTCGGCGGCACCACGGCGATCTTCGCGGACATCAACTCGGCGAACAACAGGGACCTGTCGGTGATCCTGCCGGTGGCCGCACTCCTGATCGCGATCATCCTGGCGCTGCTCCTGCGCAGCCTCGTCGCGCCGGTCTATCTGGTGATCGCCGTGCTGCTCAACTTCGCCGCCACGCTCGGCGCCACCGTCTACGTGTTCCAGGGGCTCCAGGGCAACCCGGGCGTGACGTTCCAGCTGCCGATCATCCTCTACCTGTTCGTGGTGGCGATCGGCACCGACTACAACATCCTGATGATCGCCCGACTACGCGAGGAGGCGCGCGAGGGCCACGAACCGCACCAGGCCGCCGCGATCGGGGTGGAACACGCCGGGCCGACAGTCGCCGCGGCCGGGCTGATCCTGGCCGGCACGTTCGGGGTGCTGATGCTCGCGCCGATCTCGTTCCTCCAGCAGATGGGCTTCGCGGTGGCGATCGGGATCGTGCTGTCCGCGTTCGTCATGTCGATGTTCTTCGTGCCGGCGCTGACCGGGCTGATCGGCCACCGGGCGTGGTGGCCGGGGCACGGCGACGAACGGCGCAACGGCGGCGGCCGGCACGCGGCACCGGAACCTGCGGACGCGGCGTCGACCTGACTGTGACCCGCCCCGGCGCGGCTCAGCCCTCGCCGGGGCGGACCAGCCCGCTCTCGTACGCGATCACGACGAGCTGCGCCCGGTCGCGGGCGTTCAGCTTCTGGAGCAGCCGGCTCACGTAGGTACGCGCGGTGTCGGGGCTCAGGAACAACGCCTGCCCGATCTCCGCGTTGGACCGCCCGGCGCCCACCTGCGCCAGCACGTCCCGTTCCCGTGCGGTCAGTCCGGCCAGCCGCGCCGGGTCGGCCACCGGTGAACGGGCCGCCGCGGCGAGCACCCGCCGGGTGACGGCGGGGGAGAGCAGCGCGTCGCCACCGGCGACGGTCCGGACCGCGTCCCGCAGCGCGTCGGGCGGGGTGTCCTTGAGCAGGAAACCCGCCGCCCCGGCGCGGATCGCCTCGAACAGGTACTCGTCGTCGTCGAACGTGGTGAGCATGACGACCTGCACGCCGTCCAGCATCGGGTCGGTCAGGATCCGCCGGGTCGCCTCCAGTCCGTCCCCGCCGGGCATCCGGACGTCCATCAGCACGATGTCGGGCCGCTGCTCCCGTACCACCGAGAGGCCGCTGCCGCCGTCGCCGGCCTCGCCCACCACCTCGATGTCCGGCGCCCGGTCGAGCAGCGCGCGCAGGCCGGTGCGTACGAGGTGCTGGTCGTCGACGAGCACGACGCGGATCGGGTTCACGCGGCGACTCCCGTCAGTGGCAGGTGAACCGACACCCGGAAGCCGGCGGTGCCGCCCGTGCCGGTTGCGGCGGTTGCTCCGGTGCTGCCGGTTTGGATGGTGCCGGTTTCTACGGTGCCGCCGAGCAGGGCTACCCGCTCGGCCATGCCGCGCAGGCCCTGGCCCGTCCCGTCCCTGCGCCCGGCGGGCGGGCCGCCGTGGCCGTCGTCCACCACCTCCAGCGCGAGCCGGCCGGGCGTGGCGCGGACCGTGACGGTGACCCGGGTGGCATCGGCGTGGCGCAGGACGTTCGTCAACGCCTCCTGCACGACCCGGTAGACGGTGCTGCCCACGACCGCCGGCAGCGTGTCCACCGGACCTTCGATCCGCAGGTCGACAGTCAGCCCACCCCGGCGTACGCCGTCCACGAGCGCCGGGAGCCGGTCGAAGCCGGGGGCCGGTTCCCGTGGACCGGGTTCCCGGCGCAGCGTGCCGAGCGTCGCCCGCAGCTCCGCCATCGCGCTGCCGCTCACCGACCTGATGGCGGCCAGCGCATTCTCCGCCTGCGCCGGATCGCTGTCGGCGAGTGCCTCCCGGGCGACGGCGGACTGCAACGTGATCACCGACATGGTGTGCCCGAGCGTGTCGTGCACCTCCCGGGCGATGCGCAGCCGTTCCGCCTCGACCTGACGGGCCGCCTCCCGGTGGCGCTCCTCGTCGGCCGCGACCGCCTGCCGGACCAGCGCCGCCCGCAGCGACCTGCGGTTGCGTACCGCGTCACCGAGGGCGATGACGGCGAGCAGCAACGCCGCCTCGGAGCCGAGTTCCGTACCGACGACCACCGCGATGTCGTCGCCCTCGGCCAGCCGGGCGACCACGGACACGGCCAGCAGGCTCCCGGCCACCACGGCGGCCGGGACGACACGCCCGCGTTCGGACACCCGGTAGAGGACGGCGGCGGCCGGGGCGGCCACTCCGACGGGCGGCAGGTCCAGCGCGTAGTACCCGAGGATCACGACCGCCGTGGCGACCAGCGCCGGCAGCGGCCACCGCCTGGCGCACAGCACCAGCCCGCCGAGCACCGCGCCGACCACGACGGCGAGCGCCGCGCCGCCGGGCGAGGGCCGGTCGGCCGCCACGGCCACCGCGACCAGGCCGAGCGTGGCCGCCGCGAGCAGCACATCGGCGCGGGTGGGCGAGGTGTCGGGCACGCCTTCGAGCCTAGGTCCGCGCGGACCCTCACCGCTGTCGTCCGCAGGCGTCAGGGACGACCCCGAGGCGTACGCCGAGAAGCGACATCCGGTCGCGCGGCCACGCGGACGACGGCCGGGGACAGCCGACCTAGCGTCGATGGCGTCCCCGAAACGTGAGGAGAACCCTCGTGGTACGCACGAGACTGACCTGGCTCGCCCTTATTGTCATGGTATGGGCGGCAATGATGTCGTTCGGCGGGGTCGCCGCCGAGACCGTCATGCTCTACCCGAACATCTTCAGCGACGCGCCCGCCTCGCTCGACCGGGCCCGCGAGTTCCTCGTCCACGGCGGCCCGCACGACTACTTCCCGCCGCTCGGCGCGTCGGTGATCCTCAGCAGCGTCGCCGCGACGCTGCTCACCTGGCGCGACCGCCGGCTGCGCTGGTGGGTCGCCGGCGCCACGGCCGTGTTCGTCGTCTGCGAGTTCATGTTCTCCGCTGTCTTCTTCTGGCCGCGCAACGAGATCATGTTCGTGGACCCGGTGGGAACGCACTCGCCGGAGTACCTGCGCCAGGTCGCGGCCGAATTCGTCGCCGGTCACTGGGTGCGCTTCGCCGGGGGCGCGGTGACGGCCGCGCTGGCGTTCGTCGCGCTGCTTCGCTTCGTGCGCTCCACTGCGGCTGTTCCGGCGTCGGCCCCGGCCTCTGCTCCCGCGTCGACGTCGGCGTCGACGTCGGCTTCGGAGTCGGCAGAGGTGACGCGATGAGCGCGGGTCGCCGTACCCTCGGCTTCTCCTGGCCGGCGCTGGTCGCGCTCGCCGCGCTGGCCGCCCCGCGCGTGGCGCTGCACGACCTGGACGTGGTGCCGGAGGGCACCGTCGTGGCTGCGCTGCTGGCGGTCGGGCCGCCGCTGTGCTGGGTGGCCGCCGTGCTGTGGCGGCGGCCACCGCGCCCGTTCCTGACGATCGTGGTGATCGGGGCGCTGTACGGGGTGTTCCTGGCGGCCGGTCACCAGGTGTTCTGGGACTCGTCGCTGGGGATGGACGCGCCGGGGCTGGCCGGGCTGGAGCCGGGGGCGCGGGAGGCGTTGTTGCGGGGTGCGGCGGTGATGTCGAGCCTGGTCACCGGGACCATGGTCGGAGTGATCGCGGGTGCGGTCGCGGTGCTGTTGTCCCGAGTGCTGCCAGCGCCGGCCCGACGTCGTGAGCAGGCCGACGCTTCTCGCCCGCTCGCCTGACTCGGCGAGCGGGCGAGATCCCAGGTCAGGCAGCGATCGCCCGGGCGGCGGCGTACATGTCGGCGGGCAGCGGATGCCGCAGCTCCCAGAGGATCCGCATGGGCCGGTCGCCGCTGTGCTCCCGGTACGTCATCGGACCCGCGTACAGGTACGGCGGTGCGCCCAGGTCGCGATCGGCGATCTTGGTCTCGCGGACGAACAGGTGCACCGTCGAGCCCTGCGCGACGTGGTTGACGTACCGCTGGCCGGTGGCCGAGCCTGATGAGGTGGTGCTCTGCGACTCCCACTGGAACAGCTTGTCCGTGATGGCGCGGTCGGCGTACATGGTGGTGGGGGAGTAGTGCTCCTCGGACTTCACGAGCGTGACGAAGAACAGATCCGCGCGCTCGTCGGGCAGCCACTTCACGCCCTCGCGCAGCGAGCCGGGGTTGGTCATGCCGAATGCTGCGCACGCCTCGTTGCGGCTGTAGCGGGCGTGTACCCGCAGCGGCACCCGGCCCGGGGCAGGTGGCTCGGTGACCCGATGGATGCGGTCACGGAGCACGTCGACTACCTGCGGCAGCTCGGCACAGCGCGCCGGTTCCGCCCACAGCCTCCTGAGCCGGGCGTCGCGTTCGGCCAGCGGCACCGACGCCCCCCACAGGCTGAAGTGCAGCATGTCGAGCAGCCGCCCGGCGGTGGGGCGCTGTCCGGCGGCGACCTGAGCGATCAGATCCAACCTGTCGACATCATCGGTGTGGAGCATCCGGCCGATGGCCCGGCTCAGGTCACGGTCGTCCGGGCCGCCTTCGTCCGGGTCGAGACCGGCGAGGCGCCGCAGCCCGGCCCAGCCGCCGATGCTCGCCGATCGGTAGACGTCCTCGATTTCCAGGCCGGTCTCGCGCAGGAAGTCGGACAGACTGACGTCACCGAGCTGCCGCAGCTCGGCCACAAGCGCGTTCTTCGACGTCGGGAGCGCCGACTTGAGGTTGGCGAGGACGATCTCCTTCGCCACCCGGTCCAGCTCGATGTGGCAGCCGCTGGGTAGCGAGGGGAAGTCCTCCCGGACGGCCGCTTCGACCGCCCGCCGGCTGACCCCGGCGAGCGCCCGCCAGCGCATGTCGAACCGGAAGTTCGCGTGCTGACCGCCGATGAAGTCGAGCACCGTCAGGCACGGCTTGTCGTCGTCCAGCCGCAGACCCCGTCCGAGCTGCTGGAGGAAGATCGTGGCGCTCTCGGTGGGGCGCAACATGAGGATGGTGTCGACCATCGGCAGGTCGACGCCCTCGTTGAACAGGTCGACAGTGAAGAGCACCTTCACCTCGCGCTTGCGGAAGCGGTCGATCAGCGTGTGCTGCTCCGGCCGGTTGACCTGCGATGTCACGGCCGCCGCCGGTACACCGTGCCGGGTGAACCAGTCGGCCATGAACTCCGCGTGCCCGATGCTGACGCAGAAGCCGAGCGCGCGCATCCGCCCGACGTCAGCGATCCGCCGGACCGCGTGCAGGATGAGCCGCGCCCGTGCGTGATTGCCGGTGTAGACGCCGTCGAGCTCGCCCTTGTCGTACCCCTGTCCGCGCTTCCACCGCACCCGCGTCAGGTCCACGTCGTCGTGCAGGCCGAAATACTGAAACGGCGCCAGCAACTGCCGTTCGAGGGCCTCCCACAGGTGCAACTCCACCGACGCGCGGCCGTCGAACCACCGGCGCACGTCACGGCCGTCGCTCCGCTCGGGCGTCGCGGTCAGACCCAGGAGTACGCGCGGCCGAAGCCGTTCCAGCAGCGCCGTGTAGGTGGCCGCCTCGGCGTGGTGGAACTCGTCGACGATCACCATGTCGAACGCCTCGGGGTCGATCTCCCGCTGGCGCAACGACTGGATCGACGCGAAGACGTGCTTCCACCCCTGCGGCCGATCGCCGCCCACAAGCGTCTCGCCAAACGTGCCGTCACCCATGACCTGGCGGAACACCGACCGGCTCTGCCGCAGGATCTGCTCCTGATGTGCGACGAAGAGCAGCGAGTCGACGCGGCCGGCTCGCCGGAGCCGGCGATAGTCGAGCGCCGCCACCACCGTCTTGCCGGTGCCGGTCGCCATCACCACCAGGTTGCGCCAGCGGCCGTGCACCAGGCGTTCGGCGTCGAGGTCGTCAAGAACTTCCTGCTGGTACGGGAACGGCCGCACGTCCAGGTTCGCGATCTCAGTCGGTGCGTCGTCGGCGCGTTCCCCGCGCAACGCGACACGTAGGCGCTCGCCATCGGCTGCCGGGTCGTAGGTCTCGAACGCCGAGTCGTTCCAGTAGTCGGCGAACGTCGCCTCGAACGTGTCGATGACGTGCGGCTGCTCCAGGTTCGAGATGCGCACGTTCCACTCCACGCCGTCGACGAGCGCGGCCTTGGAGAGGTTCGACGAACCGACGTACGCGGTGGTGGTGCCGTTGTTCCGCCGGAACAGCCATGCCTTGGCGTGCAGGCGGGTGGTCCGCGTCTCGTAGGACACCTTGATCTCGGCACCCAGCTCGGCGAGCCGATCGAGCGCCCGCTGATCGGTGGCGCCCATGTACGTCGTCGTGATGACCCGTACCCGACCGCCTCTGCCGACCAGCTCGGTGATCGCGGGCTCGATGATGCGCAGCCCGTGCCACTTGATGAAGGCGCAGAGCAGGTCCACCTCGTCCGCCGACGCCATCTCGTGGCTGACCTCGTGGCCGATGCGCGGCTGGTGCCGGCCGTTGACCAGGAGCGCGCCGGTGGAAAGCGGCGTCGAGGGGCGGATCGGGAAGACCGGTGCGGCCGGTGGGGTGGGCGGTGAGGCGATGGCGTGCAACAGACGTTGGGCGTCTGCCACCTGGTCGTCGGCGGTGACGGCGCGGGGCTCGGCCTGAGCGATGTGCGCGGCGATGCGGTTTGCCAGGTCAACCTGCCGGGCCAGCTTGTTCCCTCCGCCGCCGACGCCGAGGAGCGCCCGCCGCGCGAGGCCCGCGATGTGCCGGGCCAGGACGTCGTGCGCGTCGGCGGCATCCAGCTTCGCATCCCGGACGAGGGCGCTATCGACATGCCTGAGCTGCGTCGCCAGCTTCTCCGTGATCAGGTGTTCGTAGATGCCCTGCTCAAGATCCCCCACGAAGGCAAGCTAGCCGCGATGAACGCCGGGCGGAAGCCGGTGCGGTAGGCGTCAGAAGCTTTGTCCCTGCGTCTGTCGGATCATCGACAGCGATCCTGGTTCCAGGCGTCAGATGGCATGGCCGCAGATCCTTCAGTACGAAGAGAGGAATCGCTCATAAGCCTGCCGCACCCCAATACAGGTCGAGTATCGCCGGCATGAGCAGCGGAGACGCCGCCAGTGTCTCCTGAGATGCACTGTCGTGCGCGGCGCCGTACCGATCCACCACGAGAGCCCCCGCCTCCCGCGCGATGATGACGCCGGCTGCCATGTCCCACAGGTGGTTCGAAAGAGTTATCGCAGCGTCCAGTCGTCCCTCGGCGAGCCAGGCCAGGTCGAGCGCGGCGCTACCCGTCATTCGTACGCGCTGGGCCCGTGCAGCGAGCTGGGCGGCCAGGGCGAGTCTCATCGCGTTCTTGGTATCGGCGTCGGGTCCGACCGCGTAATCGCCGACGGCGACGATCGCGTCCCTCAAGACGCTGACCCCGCTAGTCGCTATGCGCTGCCCGTTAGCGTGCGCGCCGCAGCCTTCCACGGCGGTGTAGAGCGAGCCCAGGAACGGCAGCTCGATCACGCCGAGCACCGG
The DNA here is from genome assembly GCF_000717585.1 of Micromonospora globosa. Classification (NCBI taxonomy): domain Bacteria; kingdom Bacillati; phylum Actinomycetota; class Actinomycetes; order Micromonosporales; family Micromonosporaceae; genus Micromonospora; species Micromonospora globosa. Next base: position 63,150 of record NZ_JNZR01000023.1, on the reverse strand, counting down.
ATTGTTCCGATGCACGAGTGCGAGCGAGACGGCGCACATCGGCAACCGACGGAGGAAGTTCGCGGTGCCGTCGATGGGGTCGAGTACCCACCGGAGGTCGGCTCGACCGGCGTTTCCCTCCTCTTCACCGAGAAAGCCGATGTCGGGCGTCTCCGCTGCCAGGAAGGCGCGAACATCCCGCTCGATAGCGAAGTCGAGGTCGGAGGCGACGTCGCGGTCGCCCTTGAGGGTGAGTGCGCCAGGAACGCCCTGCCGCATCGCCAGAACAGCTCGCCTGACGGCCTCGGTCGCGACGGGAAGGAGGTCCTTATAGGCGCTCACAGCGCCTTCCCGCGCTGCCAATGCGACTCGAAGAACTGCTCGAACACCTGGTAGAGCCCGGTCCGGTGCGCGTCTCGTTGGATCACGAAGGCGGGTGAGTCGACGCCGCGACTGTCGGTCAGGTAGGGCTGCGCCACACACTGATCATCCGCGAGCACGACGTTGAAGCGAAGAGTCTCGTCATAGGTCGCCAACTCCATCCGAGTCCGGAGTTCAACGGGTAGGCGCTCGCGGACTCGCAGCAATGTCTCCAGGTTGAGTTTCGTCAGCGCCGTGAGCTGCCCGGATAGGAATCCCTCCTCCGCCTCGCGCGCCTTGATCGCTGTCCCCGCTGGATCCAAAAACAGGCATCGTGCGTGGGTGCCGCTTGCCAGGAGCGCTTGCCAGTGACGGTCCGCGTAATCCTGGCAGAGCATGTTGAGAGACAACCCGATCGCACGGACGCGACGTGCGCCATCTAGGAGGCGTTCCGCGGGCAGGTGAGCGGTGAGCTGCGACCGGCTTGGAAAGACCGCGATCAGACCAGCTAGGTTGTCGGCCGCCGGACCGCGTAACACGTCAAGGGCCAGGAGGATGTCTCCGGGGGGTGTTTCCGTCGTCTCCCAGTCAATGACGCGCTGAGCTGTTGGACTCCACCCGAGAATGGTGCCGAGCAGGCGAGCGAAGGCTTCCGGCGACAGTCCGACGGCGCTCCGAACGTCGGCCAGGCGTCGCCGTGCCGCAGCCGCGAGGTCGGAGGCGACTTCTGCCGTGACCGCGAGTCCCGCGTCGTTCCGTTGGGTCGAGGCGAAGCGGCTGCGAGCATCCTCCGCTGCCGATCCGAGTGCGGTGTCGAGGGCGGCCTGCATCTCCGGCCGGGGACAAGCCGCTTCCATCGCGGCCTCCCACTTCGAGACGGTTCGTTCGGCGACGCCGAGGTGCGCGGAGAAGTCGCGAATGCTCATCCGCAGGGCCTGTCGCAAGGCCCGCGTTTCCCGGCCCGTCCACTTCTGCACGGTCGTCATTCGCGCCGTCCTCGATCACGCGTAGTTCAGACCTGAGGCAGCGTAGCCCGCATTGGTGCGGTGCAGTTACCGCCACGGTGCAGTGCGTAGTCATGTTGTGCAGAGGCGGGACTGACAAGGCTTGACGCATGGCCCGGGGCGGGTGCCGGGCTCCGGTGGCACCGCGTCCCCCGATCGCGGCTCCCGCCGTCCCCGCCCGCCCCGGCGCCACTCCACGAGACCCCGACCCGGAGGCGCCCGCCGATGTCCGCCGTACTCGCCGACTTCCCCGTCCTCACCCCTGTCACCGACGAGGAACTACTCGTCGCCGCGCTGGCCGTGCGCGTACACGTGCCCGAGCACTGGCCGCAGGGACCGCTGTGCCGCAGCGAGCGCGTCCCGTACCCCTGCCGGCTGGCCCGGTGGGGGAGGGCGACGCTCGCCGCGGCCGGGCTGCCCGACGAGGCCGTGGCGGACGGGACGGTGGCGTCGTGATCTACGTGACCGGGGAGCGGGTGCAGGCGTACCAGGTGCGCAGCGCATTCTTCGACACCCGCTGGCGTGGGCTGGACCCGGCGCAGGTGCACGACTACCTGTGCCGGGTCGCCGACGAGATGGACCGCCTGCACCGGGAGCTCACCACGGCGCGCACCGAGTCGGAGCGGATTCGCCAGGCGCTGCGGCAGTGGCAGTCCCGGCACAACGGCTGCCGGCGGCGCGGCCACGATGACTGAGCCGCGCTGGATAATCCACCTGCCGACCACGCTGACGTGCCGGGACGCCGCCGTCGAGCTGGCAGCCGCGCTCGCGCGGTCTCTCGGGCACCTGCCTGCCGTCGACTTCGGCGAGACGACGCTCAGCGAGGAGGACGCCCAGCACCTGCGGTACCGGGTCTGGTGTGACGTGCGGCTGCCCGGCGGCGGGCGCTGCGGACACCGGGATGGTCACGACGGGTGGTGCGGGGCGGCGGAGCTGCGATGACCTCGGCGTGTCGATCGATGAACGCCCTGGTGACGGGCCGGACCGGTGGGAGCGATCCCATCTGGGGCGACCATCCACCCTGTACGGTCGCTACACTCCCCGAAAACGCCCGGAACCGCCCACGGAGCCTGGAGACGCCTGTGACCCGCGACAAGGCCGCACCGCCCGGAATCGACGTCACCGTTCCCAGCGTGGCCCGGGTCTACGACTACTTCCTGGGCGGCAAGGACAACTTCGAGGTCGACCGGAAGGTCGCCGAGCACGCCCTGCGGATCACGCCGGACGGGCCGGCCGCCGGTCAGGCGAACCGGGCGTTCCTTCGCCGGGTGATCCGCCACCTCGTGACCGAGGCGGGCATCGACCAGTTCCTCGACATCGGGTCGGGGCTGCCCACCCAGGGCAACGTGCACGAGGTCGCCGTCGAGCACAACCCGGCTGCCCGTGTCGTGTACGTGGACAACGACCCGATCGTCCTGGCGCACGGGCGGGCGCTGCTCGCCGCGGAGGGCACCGCGACGGTGATCCAGGCCGACATCCGCGAGCCGGAGGAGATCCTCAACGACCCGGACGTCCGCCGGTTCCTCGACTTCGACCGCCCGATCGGGCTGCTGCTATTCGCGATCCTGCACCACATCGGCGACGACGAGGACCCGCGATCGGTCGCAGCGGCGTTGATCGACGCGCTGCCGTCCGGCAGTTACGTCGCGATCTCGCACTTCCGTGACCCGGGTGAGCGGGATCCGGAGGGTTCCCGCAAGGCCCGCGAGGTCGAGCGGGTGTTCAACGAGTCGCTCGGCACCGGTCGTTGGCGTACCGACGAGGAGATCCTCGCCTTCGCCGACGGGCTGACGCCGCTGGAGCCGGGCCTGGTGCCGCTGGCCGAGTGGCGTCCGGACCCGGACGCGCCGGCCCCGCAGCAGACCGACACCTACCACACCTTCGTCGGGCTGCTCGCCCGCAAGCCGTAGGCGCCCGCTCGCGCACACCGCGAGCCCTCGACGGTACGACCCGAAGCGCAGGTGCCGGAGCCGCGCCCAGGTGGCACGTGTTAAGAAGGGGCCCCGCCTCTACCGGAGACGTTAAAAGGGGGCCCTTCCTTGCACGAAGCCGAGCAGGTGATCCAGCGTGTGCTGCGGGATCTGCGCGACGGCACGCACCGCGGCGTCGTCGTGGACTCGCCACCCGGCGCCGGGAAGTCCACCCTCGTCGTCCGCGCCGCCGTCGAGACCGCTGCCACCGGCGATCCGCTGATGATCGTGGCGCAGACCAACGAGCAGGTGGACGACCTCATCGACCGGCTCGGCCGCAGGGCGCCGGAGCTGCGCGTCGGGCGGCTCTCCGCGACCGACTACCGGCCCACCGAGCGGGTCACCGCCCATCCGGCGGTCCGGGTCGCGGCGAAGGTCGCCGACCTGGGCGGCCCCGCGGTCACCATCGGTACGGCGGCCAAGTGGGCCACTGTCACCGAGGGGAGTTGGCCGTGGGCGATCGTGGACGAGGCGTACCAGATGCGCGCGGACGCGCTGCTGCGCGTGGCGGGGCGGTTCGAGCGGGTGCTGTTCGTCGGCGACCCCGGTCAGCTCGATCCGTTCAGCACCGTGGAGACGTTCCGCTGGACCGGCCTGACCTGGGATCCGATGCAGTCGGCGGTGGCCACGCTGCTGCGGCACAACCCGGAGCTGCCGGTGCACCGGCTGCCGGTGTCGTGGCGGCTGCCCGACTCGGCCGCCCCGGTGGTGTCCGCCGCGTTCTACCCGTTCACCGGGTTCCGCGCCGGGACCGGGCCGTCCGACCGGGCGCTGACGTTCACCGAGGCGGGTGCGGGTGACGCCTACGACGCCTCGGTCGAGGTGGCCGCCGCCACCGGCTGGGCGTTGCACGAGCTGCCCGCCCGGCACACCGTGCGTACCGACGGGGAGGCTGCCGCGGCCTGCGCGGAGCTGGCGTTGCGGGTGCTGCGGCGCGGCGCGGTCGCGGTGAGCGAGGCCGCGCCGGGCGGCGCGCCGGTCACCGCGGACCGGATCGCCGTCGGGGCCGCGCACCGCGACCAGGTCGCGGCCATCCGGTCCCGGCTGGGCGCGGCCGGGGCGGGCATCACAGTCGACACCGCCAACCGGCTCCAGGGCCGGGAGTACGACGTGACGATCGTGCTGCACCCGCTCTCCGGCCGGCGCGACGCCACCGCGTTCCACCTGGAGTCGGGGCGGCTGTGCGTGCTGGCGTCACGGCACCGGCACGCGTGCGTGGTGGTGGCGCGGGCCGGGATCGGTGAGCTGCTCGACGCGTATCCGTCGACCGAGCGGGTGCACCTGGACGTGCCGGTGAAGTTCCCGGACGGCTGGGAGGCCAACCAGACGGTGCTGACCCACCTCGATGCCCACCGGGTCGGACGAGGGGTTGTTCGGATGGCATGATCGGCGTCCCAACTCGTACGGGTGACCGAGTTGACGCTTGCGGAGGGTGACCCTAACCTTGCTCATAGGGGAGATGGTGGCTGGCGACGATGAGCTGACATGTAGTCGTTGTCCGAGCCGTCTCAATACCCGGCCCCAGCCTCGTGCTGGGGCTTTCCCCTTTCCGGCCGTTCGGGTGTTCCGGCGATTGCGGTCGGTGGGCACGATGGCCGGATGCACCCTCACGACCCGTACTACCAGGATCCGTACCAGCCGGATCCGTACCAGCAGCAGGCGCACTACCCGCCGCCGCAGTACCCGCCGCAGGCGTTCGTGCAGCCGCCGCCGGCCCAGGAGAACGGCAGGTGGGCGATAGTCCTCTGGGTCGCGGTGCCGGCGCTGCTGGTGATCCTGTGTTGTGCCGGATGTGTCCTCTCCGGGTTCGCGGGCGGGTTCGTGGAGGGCTTCAACGAGGGCTATTCGTCGTCGTAGGAGTGCTGCCACGCGCCGCGTCCCCGCGGGTCGAACAGTGCGGTCGTCCGGCGGGCGTTGGCGAAGACGTCGACGTAGTGCAGGTCGAGCTGGTAGGCGATGGCCGGCCCGGTGTCCCGCGCCACCATCGCCCGCAACCGCTCCGGTGTCGGTCGCCCGTCGTGGCTCAGCACGGCCGCCAGCACGCCGCTCCGGCCCGCGCCGAGCGCGGACACCCCGGTGACCGGGCCGCTGCGGCCGTCCGAGCACCACAACGTCCCGCTGACCCGCAGCGCCGGCCCCTCGCCGACGTTCTCCACCGGGACGACCAGGCGGTTCTTCGTGATCGCGAGGAATGCGTACGCCGGCTCCGGCGCCGAGGCGAGCGCGAACCGGTCCTCGGCGGGCGGGTGGTGCGTCACCATGCCGCCGGAGTCCGGAAAGGCCACCGCCTGGTGTACCGGGAGCAGCAGCGGGTACCGGCTCAGCACCAGTGAGCGGCGGGTCTCCTCCAGCTGCCGGTCGGTGCGGGCCAGCGCCTGCCGGGAGAGGTGGATCGCCGCGAGCGCGCCGACCGTGGAGGCGATGACGGCGAAGGAGCCGACGATCGGGGCGGCCCGCTGACCGGGGCCGGCGACCGCCACCACCACGGCGGCCACTGCGGCGCAGGTCGCCACCGCCCCGGCGAACACCAGCCCGTGGCGTCCGACGGCGTTGAGGCGGGCCCGGACCCGGCGGAGCACGACGGCCCCTAGACGAACGACGATCCGGCGTCGCCCCATCGGGTACGCGGAACGGTGACCTTCTCGTCCCGCCAGGTGAGCGCCCGGGACTGGGCGAGAACCCGCAGGATCCGGTGCCGGTCGCGGGAGTCGTAGCCGAACACCGGCTCCGCCCGGGTCCGGTCCCGCACCGTCATGAACTCCAGGATCTCGTTCTCCGGCACCGGGCTCGGGCCGCGATCGGCGAACGCGCGGTACAGCTCGTGGTAGGCGTTCTCGATCGGCCGGACGAACGCCGAGTCGGTGGCGATCGCGTGACGGTCGCCGTCGACCGCGACCGCGTCGATCACGCCGGCCGTGGCGGCGTACCGGATGGCCTGGCTGACCGCGCCGGCGGCGCGTCGGTTCGGCCCCTGTCCGACACCGCCGGCGCCGATCAGCCCGGACAGCTTCCGGTACGGGATGGAACGCCGCTGCTGCCGGAAGGACTCCATGGTCAGGGCCGCGTGCACCCGCCACAGCGGCTCCAGATAGCCCAGTGCGAGATCGTCGGTGGTCACCGAGTACGTGTCGTCGGCGCCCCTGCGCACCAGCCGCACGGCGGTGAGCGCGTCGAGCACGCGCAACAGCCGCGATCCGTCGTCGGACTGGAACGGCCCGCTGCGGAGCTGGGTGGCGGTCAGCCCTTTCGGCCGGGCCGCCAGGCGCCGCACGGCGTAGTCGACGGCGACGAGATCGGTGAACCGGCCGGCGTTCAGGTCGACGTAGACGCGGGTCATCGGGCGGGGCAGGAAACCGTCCTTGGCGCGTACCGCCGCGTCGGTGCGGGTGACCTTCTGCCCGATGGACTCGATGAGCGCCCAGTACCGCAGTTCGTCCTCGTCGGGCAGGATGCCCCACTGCGCCAGCGTCGCGGTGCGCTCGGCCTGTTCCCGTCCGCCCAGGATGACACCGCGTCGTTGCAGTTCGACCAGGCCGAGCAGGGCCTTGCAGTCGGCGGCGGGCGGCTGCCGGAGCGAGTAGATGTCGTCGATGCAGATCGAGTCGAGCCCCGGCAGCGTGAGGATGCTCCGGAACTGCGGGGAGAGCCGGTCCGGGTCGCCGTAGACGACCGTCACCCGGCAGCCGTCCCGCAGCAGGCGGCGGATCAACGGAATGAAGTCCTGGTCACCGGTGACCAGCACGAACTGACCGCAGCCCTGGTGGAGGTAGTCCATGGCGAGCACGGTGAGGTGGATGTCGGCCTGTTCCTTCAGGCTGACCACCACCTCGGCGTCGATGAGGTGCTCCGTCATGGCGGTGGTGATGCTGCCGTCGAACCGCACCGCCGCCATGTGCTTGTACTGGAGGTGGCCACCGCACCTGGTGGTCGCGTCGCTCCAGAGCGCGTCGACGATGCCCCGCTCGACCAGGTGGCCACGACCGATGACGGCGCCGGCCAGGTTGTCCCAGTCGACGAGTAGGACGCCCGTGTTCCCGACCGGCATGCGCATTCCTCCCCGAGCTGATCGAGGTGCTTGTATCCGAATTCTGGCCCCCCGTCCTGCCGTTGCCGCTTCATCCGTTCGGGCACGATGCCTGTCAGTTCGGTGTGCGGTGCGTGACCTCAAGGTGACCGATCGTCTACAGAAGACGGTAATTCAGGTGGTGGAATGCCTGGCTGCCGCCCACCGACAATGAGGTTTCCTGTTCGTCTTCCGCCCGGAGGCGGTCTTGGCGCGCTTCTTCCCGCGGCATCAGCGAACGAACGCCACGCGCGGCGAGCGGGTCGTCTTCGAGCGTCTCCGCTCCCTGAACGACTCGTGGTGCGTGCTGCACAACCTGGCGTACGTCGACTCCGGCCAGGCCCGGCTCCGGATCGGTGAGACCGACTTCGTCCTGCTCCATCCCCGGCACGGGCTGCTGATCATGGAGGTCAAGGACGGCGGCTACCGGGTCACCGACCGGCAGTGGTTCGCCTCCCGGCGCGGCGCCGACGTGCCGCTCGGCGATCCGTTCGACCAGGCGGTGCGCAACCGGTACGCGCTGGCCAACTGGCTGCGCCGCAGCACGGGTATCCGGCAGGTGCCGGCCGGGCACTGCGTCGTGTTCACCGACGGGCGGCCGTCGGGCAACCTCGGTCCGCACGCCCCGGACACGATCGTGCTGACCGCAGCCTCGCTGGAGCATGCGCCGGTCCTGGTGGAACGCGTCATGGCCCACTGGGACCAGCGCGGATGGACCAGCCGGTCGGACTTCGAGCAGGCGTTGGCGGCGCTGGCGCCGAGCGCGGTGGTCGCGCGCACCCTGCGCTACGACGTCGACCTGGCCGCTGACGACCTGGACCGCCTGACCCGGCGCCAGATCCAGCTCACCGGGCGGCAGTTGGAGGTGCTGGCGGGCACGTCCCGCCGCCCGGCGTCGCTCGTACTCGGCGCGGCGGGCACCGGCAAGACCCTGCTGGCCCAGGAACGGGCGCGGGAGCTGGCGGCCCGCGGGCTGCGCGTGGCGGTGATCGGGCAGCAGCGTGACCTGCGCCTGGAGATCCGCCGCCAGTTGCGGGTACCGGGGGTGAGCTCCGGCGATCCGCAGGACGTCCTGTGCGACCTGTTCGGGGCCGACCGGATCGGCGGGTACGAGGGCGAGCCGTTGTGGGCCACCGTGCTGAGCCTGGTCGAGGCGTACGGGCGACCGCTGGACTGCCTCATCGTGGACGAGGCGCAGAGCCACGACGAGGACCTGCTGGTGGCGTTGCGCGAACTCGTCCGGCCGGACGGCTCGGTCGTGCTGTTCGCCGACCCGTACCAGCGGGACCGGTCCGGCACGTGGCGTCCGGACGGGGCGTTCAACGAGTTCTGGCTGACCGAGAACTGCCGCAACACGCTGCCCATCGCCAAGTTGGTGGCACGCGTCTCCGGGGCGCACACGCCGTTCACCGGCCCGGACGGCCGGCGGCCCCGGTTCACCGACGGCACGGCGGATCTCGTCGGGGCCTGCGTGGACGCGGTCGTGGAGATCGTGAAGGACCTGGCGACCAGCCAGGCGGTCCTGGTGACCGCGACGCAGGGCAGCCATGCCGCGATCCGCCGGGCACTGGCCGGCCAGGGCGTGCGGGTCAGCCCCGGACTGCGCGGTGACGGCCTGGCGGTGTGCACGGTGCGTCAGTTCCACGGGTGCGAGGCACCGGCCGTGGTCTACGCCGACGACGGGGACGAGGACTGGACGACCAGCTACATCGCGGTCAGCCGGGCCTGCGCGTTCCTGCACGTCGTCGGCGGTCACGACAGATGGGAACCCTTCCGATTCCTGATGGAGGATGATCGATGACGCTCTACGACGAGGCGGTGACGTTCCTCGAGTCGGAGGGGTGGTCGGTTCCCGTGCAGACGCGGGCCGAGGTGGTCCGGGCCCGCCGTGCGGCGTACGCGGACAACAGCGAGCACATGACCGTCTGGTGCCCCGCGGTCCCGGACGCCGACGACCTGCACCGGCGGGAGGCGAGCCTTCTGCAACGCTTCGCCGAGGAGGCCCGTACGCCGGGGGCGAAGTTCCTGCTCGTGGAGTCCACCCAGGGCCTGTCGACGGAGTTCCGCAGGCTTGCCAAGCACGAGTTCAACGTGGACATCCGGGTGCCGATCCAGTTCTTCGACGCCCGGTTCAAGTGGGACGACTCACCGACGTCGGCGATGGCCGGCACCGCCGCGCAGCAACTGTCCCGGGACGGGGAGTCGGCGGCTCGCCGGCGGACACCGCAGCCCTTCCGGGCGGTGGGTACCGGCGCGGTCGGCGACGACCTGCTGACCGAGCTGGCCCGCCGGTTCGACAGCCAGAGCGGATGGGACCGCCCGATCGTCCTGGTGACCGCGCCCGCCGGTTTCGGCAAGAGCGTGCTGTTCCAGTCGCTGTTCGCGACGCTCTACACCAACTTCCAGAAGGCGAAGAAGCAGCTCCGCCGTGCCTACCGGCCGTTGCCGCTGCTGCCCGACTACGCCGCGCTGGCGAGCGCGCCGGCGTTGGGCCCGATGGTCGACGCCCTGTTGCAGACCGAGGTCGCCCGCCCGGTCAAGCAGCCCACCTTCCAGTGGATGCTCACCCGGGGCTTCGCGAGCTGGCTGCTGGACGGGTTGGACGAGGTCATCGCCCAGGACCCCGACTTCTTCGAGTACATCCGTGAGATCGTGGCCCGGCCGGACAACCCGACCACGCCGCGCATCCTGCTCTGCGTCCGGGACTCGCTGCTCAGCTCCAATCAGGCACTGCGTGACTTCCTCGCGGTGGCGCACGAGTACGTCGAGGAGTTCCGCCTGCTGCCCTGGCGACCCGAGTCGATCCGCACGTTCGCGCGGATCCGCCTTCAGGACGACGACCAACGCCTGCTCGACATCGTCGACGCGAAGCCGCAGCTGATGCGGCTCTGCGGTACCCCGTACTACGCCGAACTGCTGGCCGAGCGGGTCGCGCTCGGCCAGACCGACGGCATTCCGGACGACTACTCGGAGATGGACCTGGTCCATGACGCGGTGGACGCGATCATGGACCGGGAGTACAAGAAGGAGCAGTTGCAGGAGAACGTCGTCAACCGGGCGGATCTCCTCGACATCATCAGCGACGTCGCGGTCGCCGAGCTGGAGAACGACAACCGGGGTGTGCCGGTCCACGAGATCGGCGAACTCGCCGCCTTCGTGCTCCCGGCCGACCTCTCCGACGTGGAGCGGGAACGCTGCACCGACGCCATCTGCCGCCTGCCGGTCTTCCGTGCCGCGTCGGAGCGGCAGCGGGTGCGCTTCGCCCAGGACGTCATCTTCGAGCATCAGATCGGCGACCGGGCCGCCCGGTACTTCGCGGTGAACCCGGTGCGATTCGCGCAACTGCTGGACTGCCGGCCCTTCCCGCCGGACTCCTTCGCCATCCGCGTGTTGTGCGCGCGGATCAGGGAACTCGCCGCCGGCGAGGAACTGCTCACCCGGCTGGCGAGCGCGACCACGGCGCCGACCGCGTTCCGCAACATGCTCCAGGTGCTGCTCGGGCTTCCCGACTGCGACCGGCTGCTGCCGCACGCTCCGCTGGAACGGCAGAACCTGTCCGGGCTGACCTTCGCGAACCTGTCGCTGGCCGAGGTCAGCTTCCGCGGCGCGAACCTGGAGTCGACCCGCTTCCAGAACTGCGAGATGGCCGGTTGTGACCTGTCCGACGCGACGCTGCACGGCACTCGCTTCGACGCCTGCCTGCCGAGTCTGGCCGAGGCCGACTTCGGGCAGCTCACCGGCTTCGTCTCGGTCGAGATCGACAGCCGTCCGGCGATCGAGGACGTCAACGACTTCGTCCGCCTGCTCGGCGGTGACGGCCGCCGGGAGCGCCACTTCGTCGGTCCCTGCCCCACCGCGCTGCAACTGCGGTTCCTGTTCCTGAAGTTCGTCCGGCCGGACGGGCACTACCGGCGCGATTCGCTCGACGAGAAGGGCCTGCTGTCGGGCCGTCGCATCGTCGACCCGGCCTCGGTGCTCAGCGGCGCGGTGCGGGCCGGCTTCCTCACCGCCATCCCGAAGCGTCGCCGCTACGAGCGCACCCACAACCAGCTCTACGCGGACATGGTGGGCTTTGCGCAGAACCTGCGGGTGACGCCGGCCATCCGCGCGTTGCTGGAGGACACCTGCCGGGTGGAGGGGTGCCCGCACGTGGTCCACGAGAACGCGGGCGCCGGCTGAGCCGCCGCCCTCGGCGCGCGGCGCTGGCGGCGGTGCGTTAGACAGGGATCATGACCGCGAGCGTGCTGCCCTGGCTGGGCGGGGGAGTGGTGGCGGTGGCCGCCGGTTTCCTCGCCGTGTCGCTGCCCCGGCGCCGCGTCCGGGCCGAGGGCCGGCGGGTCGCCTGGTCGTCGGCGCGGGCGGCGATCCACGACGCCACAGTCAGCCGGGACGCGTCTTCGACGACGGTGCCGGAGGCCGAGCGGCTGCTGGCCCACGCCGAGATGCTCGCCGCCGCCCGCGGCGGCGCCGACGCGGCCCGCGCGGCGGCCGAGCACGCCCGCCGCGCCGACGAGCTGTGGCGGGCCGGGCGGTGACGAGGGTACGCCGGGAGCTGCTGCGCTGGTCGCTGCTGGCCGCCGCGGCGGCGGTGCTCGTGGTGTTCCTGGTGGCGCAGCGGCAGAGCGTGGAGGTCAGCTACGGGCGTTCCCCGTCGACGGCCGCGCTGCCCGAGGGCTCGGCCGGGGAGTTGAGCGACGCGAGCGTGCCCTCGGTCGAGGAGATGACGGCGCTCGTGGCCGCCGATCCGGTGGTCCGGCTGCCGGGCGCGGTCGCGCGCTGGGACGAGCAGCGGGTCCGGGCCGCCGTCGGTGACCGGGGCACCCGCATCCTGGTCGCCCCGCCCGGTCTGGACGAGGCCGAACGCCGGCGGGTGAAGGACGTGGAGAACGCCGAGATCCGGATCGTCGGCACCGAGGTCAGCGGCGGGCTCTACGTGGCCTCGCCGGACGACCTGCCGGGCTGGCGGGCCCGGTTCGCCACCGGCGACGTGACCGGCTCGGTGCTCGCGCTGCTGGCCGCGCTGCACGACCAGCCGACCCCGCAGGACGGCGACGACCTGCGCTGGCGGGAGCCGACCGGCCCGGAACTGGCCCCGGTGGTCGCCGCGCTGCGCGCCACCGGCCGGTACGTGGGCACCGGCGCCACGCTGCCCGAGCTGCCGGAGAAGGCGGCGAGCGCCGCGTTCCCGGACGGCGCCTGGTTCGTGGTGCTGCCCGCCCAGCCGTACGGCGAGCCGTTGCCCGCGTACGGGCCGGCGCTGCACCGGCTCGCCCCGGACCAGCCGCTGGTGGTGATGTACGGCGACTGGATCGAGTACCACGGTCCGGGTGCGGCGTCGTTCGCCGAGGTGGCCGGCGCGAGCTTCTACGCCCAGTTCGGCGGACGGCTCGGCCGTTACGCCTATCCCCAGCAGAACGTGCTCGGCGCGTATCTGGCCCAGGTCACCGACGTGCGGTACGCGGGGCTGTTCGACCGTCCGCTGCCGTACCGGCCGTTCGACCCGCTGCGGGTGGCGTTGCCGGCGCTGCCCTGGATCTTCGCCGGGTGCGTGGCGGGTTTCGTGGTGCTGTCGATCCGTACCGTGCGGGGGTCCGGCCGCCGTCCGGCCGACGTCGGTCCGGGTGGCACGCCGGCCCGGCTGGCCGGGCTCTCCGCGCTGGCTGTGGAGTTGTCGCTGCTCACCGACGCGCGCAGCGACCCGGCGCTGGTCCGGGGGGTCGGCCGGTTGCGGGCGGCCCGGGACGCGTTCGACGAGGGGTTGCCCGACCGGCACGTACGCGAACTGCTCGCCGACGCGGCGGCCGAGCTGGACGACGTGGCCCGGGACGTGCGGATGCCCGGTTACCGGCCGGACGTCTACCTGCGGGCGAGGCTGTCGTGAGCCGCGTCGCGACCCGTCCCGAGCGGACGGCGACCCGTCGTGGCGTGGCGGCGACCGGCCCGCGCCGGCTGCTCGGCCGCCTGGTCGGCACCGCGTTCGGCCGCGCGGTGCTCGCCTGCCTGGCGCTGGCCGGCTGGGCGCTGTGGACCGGCGGCGTCCTGGACGGTCCGGCCGCCCGGCAGGTACGCGGCTCCTCGGTCTACGCGGCGCCCGGAGTGGACCTGGACCGGGCCGCCGCCGAACGGGTCATCGGCAACCGGCGGCTGGTGGTGCTGATCATGGAGCCGGGCGCCGACCTGCGGGAGGCGTGCGACGACACCGAACGCGCCACCCAGGGCACGCTGGTGCTGGCGATGAGCCGCGACGGCGAGGACTGGGACACGTACGGCTGCTCCCGCCTCGGCGGCGACGGCCCGCGTGACCTCGGGCGGGCCATGGTCGCCGAGACCACGATCAGCCGGGGCGCCGACGCGTTCGTGGACCGGCCGGTCGAGGCGCTGAAGGTGATCGTGCTCAACTACGACCGGCTGGTCCGGGCCGGTCTGGTGCCTGACGGCGCCCGTACCATCAGCCCGTCGCTGCCCCGGTATCTGCTGGCCGGCGGCGCGGTGGCCGGGGTCGTGGCCGGTGCGGCGGTGCTCTGGCTGGGCGGCCGGCGGGCCGGACGCCTGGCCGACGCGCGCCGGGCCGGGCGGGACGCACGCGCCGACGAGCGGGCCGCGCTCGGCGCCGCCACCGCGGTTCTCGCCCAGCAGATCATCGACCTGGACCGGTACGCCGGGCCGGTCGCCCCGGCGCACCGGCGGCTGGCCGCCGACTACGTCGGCCTGCTCGACGAGGTTTCCGACGTGGACGGGAACGCCGAGGCGCTGCGCCGGCTCCGGGAGCGGGTCGAAGGGCTGAGCCGCCGTGCGGCGGATCTCGCCGACGACGCCGCGTCGGGTCGGCGCGGGACGCGCGGACGGGGCCGGCGGTGACCCGCCGACCCCGTCGTCACTGCGTCGTCAGCGCTGGGCGCCCACCGTCGAGGCGGCCGGCCAGCTGCCGGTGAAGACCTGGGCGGGCGTCGCGCTGCGGGCGGCGAAGCCGAACAGCGAGTCGACCCGGGCGGCCTCGGTGGAGCTGGGGTACGGGTTGGTGCAGCTCGTGCCGGCGCTGCCACCGGACATCAGGATGGCGCAGTTGCCGTTGTAGTTGTCCGGCAGGCCGAGGATGTGGCCGATCTCGTGCGTCATGATGCGCAGCGGCGAGTACTGCTGGGCCTGGTAGTAGTCGATCACCACGCGGCCGTTGCCGAGGCTGGTGCGCTGGGCGTACGAGCCGCCGCCGTAGGTGTAGGTGATCCGCAGGTTGGACCCGCACTGGGCCATGTTGATGTTGTTCGTGTAGTTGTTCCAGATCGCCGCCGCCTGCACCGCCGTGTTGGCGAACGGGCCGGCCTGGCTGATGTTGTAGCAGACGTTGCGGACGGCGGCGGAGGCCGGAGCCGGGTTGACGGCTACCGCGCCGAGCGCTGCCAGCGTCGCGGCCGCGAGGGTGGCGAGGATCCGGGACAGCTTGGGCTTACGCATGGTTCACACTCCTTGGGATGGGGGGTGAGCGGAACGCCGCCAGCCTATAGATAGGTATTCATCGATATCAAGGGTTGCGATGAACTGACCGGACTCGATCATCCGTACCCCTGGTCGTGCGGACCACGGAGGTGGCGACCTGTTCCCGCGAGCCCCGCGACCGGCTCGGCCCGGTCGCCGTGCGCGCGGCGGTGCACCGCTGGCTGCGGCTGATCGCGGCCGACGCGGAGTTGGCGCCGTACCTGATCGGGGTGGACCGCCAGCGGCTCGCCGCGCTGTTCACCGCCCGGCTGGGCGCGGCGCTCGGCGGGGTGCGGCGGGGTTCGGACGGCGACCCCGCGGACGCCGGCGGACCGGCCCTCGGTGGATCGCGGCGCCCGCCGCTGACCGGGGAGCAGCGCTGGCGCGTCCTGGACTACCTGGCCGCCGCGCTCTGGGCGCTCGATCTGCCGGCGGCGACGGTCGTCGACGCGCAGCGGGCCGTCGCCGGGTTGCTCCGGGCCTGAGCGACGGCGGGTCGCGTGAATGCGGCACAGGAACAGTCGTTCACGCCGCCGGGTATCCCCGGCTTTCCTGTCGACCTCCCGTCACACAGGGTGTTTTCCTGATCGCTTCCGGTCGATAACGTCGGGCCACTGCCGTCGACGAAGGGCCGACGATGAACGACAACGGACACCCATTCGACCGTCGGCGACTGCTCGCCGGCGCGGCGGCGGCCTCGGCGGTCACAGTGACCGGCCTGGCCGTCGCCTCCACCACCGGCGCCGCGGCGGCCGCTCCGAGCCGCCCCGCGACGCCGCTCATCACCAGGGACCGCATCGCCACCGCCGCGCTGCGCGCGCCCGACGGGTCCGCGCTCGCGGTCGCCGTCCAGGCCGACTTCCACGCCCGGCTCGCCGCCTGGCTGGCGTTCTGGTCGGCGAACTCGCCGTCGGCCTGGAGCGTGCCGGTGCAGGTGGTCGCCCGGATCGAGGCGGCCGGCGACGCGCTGGTGCTGCACGGGATCCGGCACCGCCGCGACGACGAGCTGCGCGCCGGCTTCGCCGCCGGCCGGCGGGACGCCACCCACCTGGCCACGCTGGCCAGCCTGCACCACCACTTCCCGAGCGTGCGGGTCCGCCCGGACGGCACGATCCGGGTCGCCGACGGACCCGCCGGGTTCACCGGCGCGCCGGAACAGGCCGCCTTCGCGGTCGCGGCCTGCCGCGAACTGTGGGGCGACGCGGCGGCGACCGTCCCCCGCTGGGCGGAGCACGCCGCCCGGGTGCTCGCCCGCGCCGGGCACCGCACCGACGCCGCCTCGCACGCCGGCTGGGCGGCCTTCACCCGCACCAGCCTGCGTCGCGGGCTGGGCACCGAATCGTACGAGTGACCGGAGGTAGCACATGGCCCGCAACGAGTTCCGCTTCGTGGTCGACGGCGTCGACCTGAGCCCCGAGCAGCAGACCCTGATCGCCGCGGAGATCCAGAAGGCCGGCCTGGCCGCCCTGCGTACCGCCGACGCCAAGCTGACCAACCCGCTGACCGTCGGTCACGGCAACATCAAGCTGCGTCCCGAGTGGTACGGCCTCTGGGTCATCGACGGCCCGTTCGCCCAGGACCTCGGGCAGAAGATCAACGACATCGGGTTCTGGATCCAGCGGTGACCGACGCCGCCCGGCCGGCCGGCACGCCGGAGCGGATGTGCCCGAGCACCCCGGCGTCGAACGCCACCGTGTTCCTCGGCATGATCACTCCGGCGGGCCGGGTGGCCTACGTGACCCCGGCCGTACCGGCCGAGGTGGCGCTCGCCGGGCTCGGTGACTCCGACGAGCCGATCGAGTCGCGGGCCCGGCTCGCCGGCCCGTGCGTCACCTCGTCCTGCGGCTTCTGGACCGGCTCGCACTGCGGGCTGGGCGCCCGGATGGCCGCCTCGTACGCCGAGACCGCCCCGCCCGCGGAGGAGACGCTGCCGAAGTGCGCGATCCGGCGTACCTGCCGGTGGTTCGCCGAACAGGGACCGGCCGCCTGCCCGGCGTGCGCGCACGTCGTCACCGACGCGCGGATCTGAACGCTCCCCGGTTTGTCGGACCCTTCGACTAGCGTCGTGAGGTCATGGAGCCGAGGTTCGGCCAACACATCATCGGGCGGGAGCATCCCGCTGCGCTGCTGCGCGCCGAGGTGGCCCGGCTGGTCGACAGCCACGGCGGTCTCGTCCTGGTCACCGGCGAGCCGGGCATCGGCAAGACCACACTGGTCTCGGCCGCCGCCGACGAGGCCCGTCGCAGCGGGGCGCTGGTGCTCGGCGCCGCCTGCTGGGACTCCGACACCGCACCCGACTACTGGCCATGGGTGCAGGTCCTGCGGCGGCTGGCCCGGTCCGCCGACGACCGGCGCGGGGTGCGGGAGGCGGCCGACGCGGGCCTGGCGGCACTGCTCGGCGAGCGGGCGGCGGGTGACACCGCGGAGGCAACCGAGCCGGGCGACCCGACCGAGCCCGGCGACACGCACGTGGCCGAGCCGGGCGACGCGGGCCGGGACGAGTTTGACAGGCACGACGCGGTGACCGCCGCCCTGGTCGCCGTCGCCCAGCACCGCCCGGTCGCCGTGGTCTTCGACGACCTGCACTGGGCCGACCCGGCGTCGCTGCGGCTGCTCCAGTTCGTCACCCAGCACGCCTGGTTCGAGCGGTTGCTGCTGATCGGCACCTACCGGGACGCCGAAGTCGAATCCGTCGAGCACCCGCTGCGGCCGTGGCTGCTGCCGCTCACCGCCAAGGCGACCACAGTCACGCTCGCCGGGCTCGATCGCGCCGAGGTGGCCGCGCTGATGGCCCGCACCGCCGGCCGGGAGCCCGACGCGAGCCTGGTCGCCGAGGTGCACCGGCGCACCGGCGGGAACCCGTTCTTCGTGGAGCAGACCGCCCGGCTCTGGCACACCCACGGCCTCACCGACACCGTCGCCCCCGGCGTACGGGAGGTGGTGCGCCGCCGGCTCGACCAGCTGCCCGCCCCGGTGGTCGAGGCGCTCACGGTGGCCGCGGTGCTCGGCCGCGAGTTCGACAGGCTGACGCTCGCCGCCTGCGTACCCGCCCCGGTCGCGCAGGTCGACCGGTTGCTCGGCCGCGCCGCCGCGGCCCGGCTGGTGCTGCCCCGGAGCGACGGACGCTTCGTCTTCGTGCACGACCTGGTCCGCGAGACGCTCTACGACGGGCTGGCCGACGACGATCGGCGGGCCCGGCACGCGGCTGTGGTCCGGGCCGTCGACCGGTCGGACGCGCTCGCCGGCGTGCTCAGCCCGGCCCACCTGGCCCGGCACGCCTGGCTGGCCGGCGCCGAGCTGGAGCCGGAACGCGCCGGTGACCTGCTGCTGGCCGCCGCCCGCGACGCCGGGGGCCGGATCGCTGTGGACGAGTCGGTACGGCACTACCGGCGCGCGCTGGAACTGACCGGCGAGCCCGGCCGGCGGGTCCGGGTGCTGCTGGAACTGGCCGGGCTGTTGCACCACGCCGGCCCACCGGCCGAGGTCGAGCGGCTGCTGGCCGAGGCCGCCGCGCTGGCCCGGGAACTGCCCGATCCCGGCGTGCTGACCCGGGTGGCGCTCATCGCGCACCGGCAGCACTCCGCCACCCGCCGCAGGCTCGACGCCGCCGAGCTGGTCCGGGAGGCGTACCGGCGGTTGATCGCGGAACCGGAGCCGGAGCGGCCGGTACGCGCGCTGGTCACCGACCTGATCACGGCCACCGAGACGCTCGCCCGGCACGGCCGCGACGACGAGGCGCTCACCTTCAGCCTGTGGGCCCGCCACGACACCACCTGGGGGCTCGGCACCGCGCACGAACGAGCCGTGGTGACCGCTGAGATCCGCGAGGTGGCCCGTCGTAGCGGCGACCGGGAGACCGAGCTGTGGGCCACGGCGCTGCGCTGGGTCGCGTTGCTGGAGCTGGGCGATCCGGGCTACCGGCACGAGCTGACCGCGTTCGTGACCGGCGCGCGACGCGGCGACGTGGCCCGGCAGCGGGTGGCGGCGACCGCGGACAGCGCGATCATCGCCGCGTTCCGGGGTGACCTCGCCACCGCCGAGGCGTGCTTCGCCGAGGCGGAGAGCTACCGCGAGTCGGCGCACTCCGACCACGCGTTCATGACGCACCACATGCGCTGGTCGGTGCTGCTGCTGTACGGCCGCCTCACCGAGGCCGAGGCGGTGCTCGACCGGGTGGGCGCCGCGCACCCGCAGGCCGAGCTGCTCCGGGCGATCACCGCCGCCGAGCGCGGCGACGCGGCCACCGTGCTTCGGCTCACCGCCGCGATCGAGGCCGCGGGCACCGCGTACCCCCGGTCGGTGTCGCCGCTGTGGCTGCGCCTGCGGGCGCAGGCGGCGGCCGTGGACGGCGACCCGGCCCGGTGCGCGGAGGTGCGGGCCGCCCTGGCCCCGCACCGCGGGCAGTGGACGGCGGCGCTGTTCGGGTGCGACATCGGTGGCCCGGTCGACCTGTGGCTGGCCATGGCGGACGCGGCCGAGGGCCGGTGGGACGACGCGATCGACTGTTACCGGGCGGCCCGGGACGCCGCGGACCGGCTGGGCGCCCGGCCCTGGTCGGTGCTGGCCCGGGCCGGGCTGGTGGGCGCGCTAGCCGGGCGCGACGGGCCGGGCGACGCGGCCGAGGCGTGGCGGCTGCGGGCCGAGACGTTGGCCGAGGCGCGGACGCTGGGCATGGTCCAGGTGGTGGACCGGCTGGGCGCGACGGCTCCCGCCCCGGCGGCGGCCTCCGCCGTGGTCGCGCCGGTGGCGGTCCGGCTCGGCGCGGGCGCCCCGGCTCTGGTCGCGTCGTCGTCGCCCGGCCGCCGCGCCGCGTCGGGTCTGTCCCGGGCGGGTGCCGTCCACGGCAACGCACGGCCGCCCGACCCCGGCGCGGGCGGCGCGGACGTGATCCGGCCCGAGTTCCGGCCGGACGGGCCGGTGTGGCGCCTCGCGTACGACGGCGTCGTGGTGCACCTGCCCGACGCCAAAGGGCTGCACGACCTGCGGCTGCTGCTGAGCCGGCCCGGCACGGACGTGCCCGCCGTCGAACTGCTCGACCCGGCGGCCGGCCCGGAACTCGCCGCCGCGCGCCGCCTCGGCGCCGATCCGGTGCTCGACGACGAGGCGAAGGCCCGCTACCGACGGCACCTGCGGCGGCTCGACGACGAGATCGACCGGGCTGCGACGCGCGACGACGGGCGGCGGCTGGCCGAGCTGGACGCCGAGCGCGCGGCGCTGCTCGACCAGTTGCGTGCCGCCGCCGGGCTGGCCGGGCGCAGCCGGCGTCTCGGTGACCAGGCGGAACGGGCGCGCAAGGCGGTGACCGGGCGGATCCGGGACACCCTGCGCCGCATCGGCGAGCGGCATCCGGCGCTCGCCGCCCACCTGCGCGAGTCGATCACCACCGGCGGCGCCTGCCGGTACCAGCCGGCCGAGCCGGTGCCCTGGTGGCTCTGACCGGCGAGGTGGCGGGGCCGTGTGGACCCCGCCACCGGTGTCACGTCAGCGACGGTTGTAGCGGTACATCGTCAGCGTGCCGAACACGACCACGAAGAGGGCGCTCCAGAGCAGCATCCACATGGTGCTCGGGCCGTCCATCGAGCCGGCCATCGCCGCTCGGACCGAGGTGACGAGCTGGGTGATCGGGTTGACCTTGACGAACGCCTGCAGCCAACCGGGCATGGTGGACGGGTCGACGAACACGTTGCTCAGGAACGTCAGCGGGAACAGCACCATCATGCTGGTCCCCATCACCGACTTCTCGCTGCGCAGGACCAGGCCGAAGAACGTCCACACCCAGGAGAACGCGAACGAGAAGACCACCAGCAGCCCGATTCCGGCCAGCACCCCGAGCAGCCCGCCGTCGGGACGGAAGCCGAGCACCACGCCCACGGTGAGGATGACCACGGCGGCCAGGACGTAGCGCAGCACGTCGCCGAAGATCATCCCGACGAGCGCCGACGGCCGCCAGACCGGCAGCGTACGGATCCGGTCGAAGACGCCCTTCTCGATGTCGCTGTTGAGCCCGACCCCGGTGTACATGGTGATCATCACGACGCTCGTGACCATGATGCCGGGCAGGAAGAACTGGAGGTACGCACGCGGGCTGTCGGCGAGCGCGCCACCGAACAGGTACGTGAACATCAGCACCATGATGATCGGGAACGCGGTCACGTCGAACAGCTGCTCGGGCACGTGCTTGATCTTCAGCAGCGCGCGCCAGCCGAACGTCAGCGACGCCGACAGCGCGCCGGGCCGGGCCGGCCGCTCGGCCGGGGCGAGCACAGTGGCCAGCGCCTCGGCGGACGGCATGTAGACGGACGGCGCCCGCCCGGTGGTGATCGCGGTGTCGCTCATCGCGCCGTCTCCAGTTCGTCGTCCCGCTCGTCCGCCGGGACGGCCGGGTGGTCGGTCAGGGCCAGGAAGACCTCGTCCAGGCTGGGCTGGCCGAGGGAGAAGTCGTCCACCACGATGCCGGCGGCGGCCAGCTCGCCGAGCGCCCGCGCCGCCTGCGTACCCGCCTCCAGGTCGGTGCCGTGCTCGCCGACGCGGGCGGTCAGCGCCGCCGGGTCCGCGGCGAGCTGCACCGGTACGCCGAGCGACGCCCGCAGCACCTGCTCGGCCTGCGGCCGCTGCCCCGGATCGCGCAGCCGGATGTGGACGCTGCCCGCGCCGATCGACGCCTTCAACTCGCCCGGGGTGCCCTCCGCGATCACCCGGCCGTGGTCGACCACAGCGATCCGGCCGGCGAGCTGGTCCGCCTCGTCCAGGTACTGCGTGGTCAGCAGCACCGTCGTGCCGTACGCCACCACAGCCCGCACGATCGCCCACACCTGGTTGCGGCTGCGCGGGTCCAGCCCGGTGGTCGGCTCGTCGAGGAACAGCAGGTCCGGGGTGTTGAGGATGCTCGCGGCGATGTCGATGCGTCGCCGCATCCCGCCGGAGTACTTCTTCACCTGCCGTCCCGCCGCCTCGGTCAGCCCGAACGCGGCGAGCAGCTGCTCGGCCCGGTCCCGGGCGCCCGCCCGGCCCAGCCCGAGCAGCCGGCCCAGCAGGACCAGGTTCTCCGCCCCGGTCAGGTCCTCGTCCAGCGAGGCGTACTGGCCGGTCAGGCTCACCCGGGAGCGCACCGCGTCGGCGTCACGCACCACGTCGTGTCCGAAGACCCGGGCCGTGCCGCCGTCCGGGCGCAACAGCGTCGCCAGCACGCGTACGGCGGTGGTCTTCCCGGCGCCGTTCGGGCCCAGCACTCCGTAGACGGTGCCGGCGGGAACCCGCAGGTCCAGCCCGTCGAGTGCCCGGGTCGAACCGAAGGACCGGACCAGGCCCTCGGCCTCGACGGCCAGGCCGGTGTTCCGGTTGCTCATGAATCGCTACCTCTCCTCGTCGGTGTTCTCGACAGCCGTACGGGTGTGCCGCCCGACCGATCGCCTGTTTCAACGAGGCCGGGAAGCTGTGGTGTTGTGCCGGCCTCACCCCGAAGGCGCCAGACGGCCCGCCAGATCCGATCTGGCGGTGGCGATTCCCGGCCGACGATGGCCGGTACGGGAGGAAGGCGGGGTTATGACCGTTCCCGCAGCAGCCCGCCGGATGACCGATCGTGGACAGTGCTTGATCGATCGCCTGCCATATGCTGCGCCGGCATCCGACGCACGGGGGCGCGTCCCGGTTGTGGTTACGCGGACGCCTCTCTGCGCATTGAAACCGAGAGGGGTCCACCGTGTCCATCGTCCGAAGAGTGCTCGGCGCACTCGCCGTGGCGGCCCTGGCCGTCACCGCCGCACCCACCGCCGCCGGTGCGGCGGCGGATCCGGCAGGCGTGCTCCACCTGACCGTCAGCAGGCTCGACGGCAGCCCGGCCGCCGGTAACGTCGCCGTGACGGCCGCCGACAGCAGCTACGACAAGGACCTCCTGCCGCTGGACGAGTCCGGGCAGCTCAGCGTGGAGGTGCCGGCCGGCGACTACAAGATCGCTGTCACCCCGGTGTACAGCGACGGCCAGGACGACGAGGTGCTGAGGCAGTGGGTGCCGGGCCGGACCAGCTGGGCGCAGGCCGGAACGGTCCGGGTGTCCGCGGGGGACACGACGGAGGTCTCCGAGCGCCTGCTCGCGCCCAGCGGGTCGACCCTGCGGGCGCGCGACGCGGTCACCGGCGCCGCGGTCGACGGGCTGTGCGTGTTCCTCGACCCCCGGCGCAATCCGTGCGGCGACACCCGGGTGACCGTCCCGCCGCTGATCCCCGGCCCGCAGGAGGTGTGGGTCTACACCCGCGACGACACCCACCTGCCCCGCTACGCCACGGTGAACGTCCTGGCCGACGGCAGCGGCACCGCCGTGGTCGTCCTGACCCCGGCCGCGAACGTGGTCTCCCGGGTGGTCGACGCGGCGACCGGCGCGCCCGTCGCCGGGGCCTGTGTGACGCCGGTGCCCGCCGGTACCGGCGAGCTTCCCGACAACCCGGGACGGTACTGCTCCGACGCCTCCGGGAACGTCCGCGTCGGCCTGGTCGCGGCCGGCTCCTGGAACCTGTTCGCCCGTCCCGCCGGCGGATCGGCGTACGGCGCGCAGTGGGTCGGCGCGACCGGCGGCACCGGCGACGCGAAGCAGGCCCGGGTGGTCACCCTCCGGGCCGGGCAGACGGTCACCGTGCCCCCGATCCGGCTCGACCGCGCCGGTGTCGTCACCGGCACCGTGACCAGCGCGGCCACCGGCAGGCCGGCGACCTCCGGCGCCGTGACGCTCGCGCCCGAGTCGGGCTTCTTCCTGGATTGGGGTGTGAAGCTGGACGCGCAGGGCCGCTACCGGATCGACTGGCTCGGCCCGTACGCCTGGCCGCTGCTGTTCACCACTGCCGACAACGCCGCCCAGTGGTCCGGCGGGTTCGCCCTGCGCGGCAAGGCCGTGCCGGTCACGGTCCGGGCCGGCGCCACCACCGTCTACAACCTCGCCGTGCGGCGTGGCGTCCTGGTCACCGGCCGGCTCGTCGACCCGGAGGGCCGCCCGGTGGTCGCCGAGCTGACGGTGCGCAACGCGCGTACCCGTGAGGTCATCGGCTATACGTTGGATCTGGATCGCGACGGCGAGTACGCGCTGCGCGTGCTCGGCCCCCAGCCGGTCACCGTGGCGTGGCTGTGGACGCCGCCCTACGTCCTGTACGCCGGCTGGTACGACGGCGCGGCCCGCCCGGCCGACGCCACCGAGGTGACCCTGCCGGGCACCGGCACCCTGCGGCTCGACGTCGCTGTCGACCGGTTCCCCGCCGCTTGAGCGGCACGGGCCGGGTGGCGTGCGAGCCACCCGGCCCGGCGCCGGTCAGCGCGCCGAGTCCAGCCGGGTCCGCTGCTCGGCGGTCAGCTCCAGGTCGACGGCGGCAAGGCTCTCCTCCAACTGCGCCACCGAGGAGAAACCGACGAGCGGGATCGACGGGATGTCCCCGCCCGTCAGCCAGGCCAGCACCACCTGGTTGACGGTGGCACCGGTCTCGGCGGCCACCGCCCGCAGCGCCGCCAGCCGGGCGGGGGTGGCGGGCACCACGTACTCCTCGCCGAGCCGCTCCGGCCGGACGTACGCGCCCTTCAGCAGCGGCGAGTACGCGACCAGCGTGAGCTGCGGCTCCGTGCGCAGGTAGCTGAGCAGGTCGGGGCCGACCCAGCCGACGTCGCCGTCCGGGTCCAGCTCGCTCGGCACGTCCAGCCGCCGGGGCAGGTAGCTGCGGTGGTACTGGAGCACCTCGTACCCGGGCAGGCTGGCCGCGGCGGCGAGCGCACGGGCCCGCTCGACCCGCCAGGCGCGGTGGTTGCTGGCGCCCAGCAGCCCCACCGTGCCCTCGGCGACCAGCTCGGCGAAGCCCTCCACGGTCTCCCGCATCGGGATCGTCCGGTCCTCGATGTGGGCGTAGAGCAGGTCGATCCGCTCGACGCCGAGGCGCTCCCGGCTGCGCTCGGCGGACTCGCGGATCACCTTGGCCGACAGCCCTTCCGGGTTGTCCACATAGCTGGTGCCGGGCGCGAGCGGACGCGCGCCGAGCTTCGTGGCGATGACCACCTCGCCGCCGATTCCGCGGCTGCGCCGCCAGCGGCCGAGCAGCTCCTCGCTCTCGCCACCCTGGCCCCCGTTGTGCCAGAAGGCGTAGTTGTCCGAGGTGTCGATGAAGGTGCCGCCCGCCTCGACGTACCGGTCGAGGATGGCGAACGAGGTGGCCTCGTCGGTGGCGGTGCCGAACAGCATCGCGCCGAGGCTCAGCACACTGACCTCGCGACGCGTGGCCGGGTCCGTGCCGATGGTGCGGTAGCGCATGTCTTCCTCCCCGTCGGAGCTCTGGGGGTCACCCTGCCCCTTCGAGTGCGCGCGAAGTCAACAACGGAGGGGCCCCGGGATTCCGGGGCCCCTCCGACGCGTGACGCTCAGCTCGGGATGTAGTCGAACTCGTCCGGGTTGGGGCCCGTCCGGCCGGCCTCGCCCCGGTCCAGCGAGGTGAGCCGCTCCATCGCGGTGTCGTCGAGCGTGAAGTCGAAGATCGCGAAGTTCTCCTCGATCCGCTTCGGCGTGGTCGACTTCGGAAAGACGATGTCGCCGCGCTGCACGTGCCAGCGCAGCACCACCTGGGCCGGGGTACGGCCGACCTGCTCGGCCACGTCGACGACTGTCGGGTCGTCGAGCACCTTGCCCTGCGCGATCGGCGACCACGCCTCGGTGAGGATGCCGTGCGCCTTGTCGTACGCCCGCACCTCCTCGTTGCCGAGGTAGGGGTGCGCCTCGATCTGGTTGACCGCCGGCACCACGTCCGCCTCGGCGGCCAGCCGCTCCAGGTGGGCGACCTGGAAGTTGGACACGCCGATCGACCGGACCGTGCCCGCGTCACGCAGCTCCTCCAGCACCTTCCAGGTGGAGACGAAGTCGCCGTCGTAGCGGGTGGGCAGCGGCCAGTGGATCAGGAACAGGTCCAGGTAGTCGAACTTCAGCTCCCGCAGCGACTGCTCGAACGCCTTGCGGGCGTCGTCCGGGCGGTGGAAGCCGTTGTTCAGCTTGCTGGTGACGAAGACCTCGCCGCGGTCCAGCCCGGAGGCACGCAGCGCCTGACCCACCTCGGCCTCGTTGCCGTACATCTGGGCGGTGTCGATGTGCCGGTAGCCGACCTCCAGCGCGGTGCCGACGGCCCGGACGGTGTCCTTCGGCTCGATCTGGAAGACGCCGAAGCCGAGCTGCGGGATGGTGTTGCCGTCGTTGAGTGCGATGTCCGGAATGTCGTTCTGGGCCATGAGAGCCTCATCTCCGATCGTGCGGTGCCCGGGGGCGCGTCCGTGCCGACCGCCCCCGGCCGTGCCAACCGGATGTCTCTACCCGCTCGCGACGCTTCCTCACATCGGGGACGAGCGTCAACCCCAGATCGACCGTGCCCACTCGGGGTGGTCGACGAACGGGTTGCGGTTGCCCTGCCAGCGCTCGTAGATGCGCTGGTTGCGGCGCTTCTCGAAGGCGTCCGGCGGATCCTGGTCGTTCCAGGCCAGCAGCTTCGACAGCCGCCCGAGGCGGGGCGCGGAGCCGTTGGAGACCGAGTCGTTCGGTTCCAGGTCCGGCCAGCCGTCGCCACCCTCGTACCGGATCGCCATGTAGAGGATCATGCGGGCCACGTCGCCCTTGACCGCGTCGCGCGGCTCGAACGAGTCGGCGTCGGTGTAGCAGCCGGGCGCCTCGGCCACCGTGCCGCCGCCCGAGTCGAAGTCCTTGTTGCCGCGCGACGAGTTGACCGACACGTCCTCCGGGCGCAGGTGGTGCACGTCGGTGCCGGGCCCGGTGGCGGTGCCGAAGTCGCCGTGCGACTTGGCCCAGACGTGCTCCCGGTTCCAGTCGTTCGCGCCGCCGCCGTTGCTCGTCTTGCTCTGCGACCGTCCGCTGTAGAGCAGGACCACGTTCGCCGGGTTGGCCGGATCCTGGTCGGTGTCCTTGAGCGCGTCCCACACCTGGTCGTAGCTGAGCTTCGTCTGCACCTTGATGATGCCGTGCAGCGCGGTGCGCAGCGCCGGCCCGGTCTTGCCGGCCGCGCTCGCGTAGTACGCGTCCGGCCCGGCGGTGCCGGTCGGGCTCGGGGTCGGCGTGGGGCTCGGCGTGGCGCCGCCGCCGAGGCTCATCGCGGTCGGGTTCTTCAGCCCGCCGTGGCTGAAGTACGCGGTGAGCGCGCCGGTCGCGGTCACCTGCCGCCCTCGCAGCGACGGGTTGGTGAGTAGCCCGAAGGTGCTCCGCCAGGCGGCCGTCACCTGCACGTACAGCATCCGGCCGGTGCCGGTCTCGCCGGCCTGGTCGGCGAGGGCGATCGCGGTGTCGGCGGTGAAGCCGGACGTGAGCACCGTGTTGGTGGCGGTGGGCTGGCCGATGACGTAGCCGGTGACGGTGGCCGTCCGGCCGTCCTGGGCGGCGAGCGCCTGAGCCACGGTCAGGGGTGTCGCGGCCGACGCGGCGCCGGTCACGCCGAGCGGGATACCGACCGCGACGGCGAGCACGACCGCCGCGATCAACCGCCCGGGTCGCGAGCGGGTGACACGCTTCATATTCATGATCAGCGATGTTAGTCGGATCGAGGTGAACTGCGGGAGGTCAGCGGGCCAACTTTCCGTCCCGGCCGGCCTCGAACAGCACCGGCCACGGCCGGGCCGCCGGGGCGAGGAGCGCCGGCCCGCCCGGTTCGTCGGGTGCGGCGAGCGTCTCGGTGGCGAGGTGGCCGAACATCGGCGCGGCCGGGTGCGCCGCCCGGATCGGCCAGGCCGCGGAGATCCGCCGGACCAGCGGCGTACCGGTGATCGGTCGCCACGCGACACGTGGTTCCCGGCGGGCCAGCGCGGCGGGCTCGACGGCGACCGCGCCGCCGGCCAGGAGCAGACCGAACAGGAACTCCGGGTTGCGCGCGGGGCGGACCCGGGCCGGGGCGAAACCGTGCTGCCGGCACACGGTCAGCAGATGCTCGTGCCAGCCGGGCGCGGTGACCGGTGGCGCGGTGACCAGATCCATGCCGGCCAGATCGGCGAGCGCGATCTCCCGCGGCCGGGCCAGCGGCGAGGCCCGGGGCAGCAGCACACCCACCGGTACGTCCACCGGCTCGCCGAAGCGCAGCCCGGCCCCGTCGACCGGATGGTGCAGCAGGCCGACGTCCAGCCGCCCGTCCGCGAGCATCCGGTGCTGCTCGGCGCTCGTCAGTTCGTGCAGGTCGAGGGCGAGCCCGGGCGCGCGGGCCGCGAGCGCGTCGAGCAGCGCGCGCAACGTCACGGCCGGGGTCTCCGGGGGTACGCCGGCGCGCAGCACCCCGAGCGCGCCCCGGCGGACCCGCTCGGCGAGGTGACGCAGCCGGCGTTCACCGGCCAGCAGCTCGTCGGCCTCGCCGAGCAGCAACTGGCCGGCGGTGGTGAGGCCGACCTGGCGCTGTGACCTGTCGAACAGGGTGACGCCCAGCTCCCGCTCCAACCGCTGGATCGACTGGCTCAGCGGCGGCTGTGCCATGCCCAGCGTCTCGGCGGCCCGGCCGAAGTGCAGTTCCCGGGCGACCACCACGAAATGCCGCAGGTGCCGCAGCAGGTCCATCCGGGCACCCTAGCGTCGCCGCTGGTTACCGTGTCGGCGTGGATGTGGCGGAACGGATCGGGGAGATCTTCGGGCGGGCCGGGGTGCGGGGTTGCCTGCACGTCGTGGACGTGGACGACCCGGCCGGCGGTGAGGTGGCGCTGCGCGCCGACGAGCAGATCGTCATCGCCTCCGTCTTCAAGATCATGGTGGTGCTGGAGTTCGCCCGGCAGGCGGCCGCCGGCCAGCTCGACCCGACCGAACGGGTGCTCGTCGGTGCCGCCGATCGGCTCGGCGGCTGGGGCGTGGCCGGCTGCGCCGACGACGTGGAGGTCTCCCTGCGCGACCTCGCGTACCTGGCCATGTCGGTGAGTGACAACACGGCGGCCGACCTGCTCCTGCGCCGGATCGGGGCGGACGTGCTGCCGATGCTGGCCGCGGAGCTGGACCTGCCGCGTACCCGGATCGTCGGCGGCCCCCGGCAACTCGTCGAGACGATGCTCTCCGACGTGGGCGCACGCACCGAGGCGGACTTCGCGCGGATCTTCCCCACCCTGTCGCCCGAACGGGTCCGCGCGATGCGGGTCTTCGACCCCGAGCACACCAGCTCCAGCACCGCCCGCGAGCTGACCCGGCTGCTCCGTCTGGTGTGGCGGGACGAGGCCGGCCCGGCGCCCGCGTGCGCCATGGTCCGGGAGCTGATGGCACGGCAGCTCTTCTGGACCCGGCTGGCCGCCGGCTTCCCACCCGGGGTCCGGGTCGCCGGGAAGACCGGCACCCTGCCGGGACTGCACCTCGAAGCCGGCGTCGCGGAGTACCCCGACGGCCGCAGGTACGCGATCGCGGTGGCGGTACGTACCGAACGGCTGGCCGCCCGCCGGATCGACGTGGACCTGGCGATGGGGGAGGCGGCCCGGACCGCCGTCGATTCATTGCGTTGATCCAGGCCGGGCCACCGGCCTGGCCTGCGGTGATATCGGTCCGGATATCGGTCGTTGCGCTCGTCGATCTTGGACATCGACGCCGGCGGGGTGGTGGTCTGGGCCTACCGATCACCGATCCCGAACGGGGAGGACGACACATGCCCGAGAACCGGCCGTCCGGCTACGCCCGCCGTCGACTGCTACGCGACACAGCGGTCGGCGCCGCCGCCGTCACCACCGCCGGACTCGTCGCCGGCGCCCCGGCCCGCGCCGCCGGGCCGAGCCCCGTCGCCGCGCCGAGCCGCGTCGCCGCGCCGAGCCGCGCCGCCGGCGGTACGCGACGCGGCGGCGCGGTGAGCTTCCGCTGGTGGGGGACCTCCGGCTGGCGGATCGACATGGGGGACCGGACGGTGCTCGTCGACCCGTACCTGAGCCGGTACGACACCGGGCTGTTCCGGAAGCCGTTCAACCCCGACACCCGGCTGACAGTGGCCGCCGATGTGGTCGACCGGCTCGCCGACCGGGCGGAGAACATCTTCGTCACCCACACCCACTGGGACCACTTCAACGATGTGCCGCACATCGCCGCCCGGACCGGTGCCCGGGTCTTCGGCACGCTCACCGCCTATCACCTCGGCCTGGCGTACGGGCTGCCGACCGGGCAACTGGCCCCGGTCAAGGGCGGGGAGGTGCTCGACTTCGACGGGTACACGGTGGAGGTGGCCGGCTCGCTGCACAGCCGGAACCCCACCTGGTCGATGGCCTTCCCCGGGGTACGGGTCAGCCGGCCGCCCCGTCCGGAGACGATCGCCGACCTGCCCGAGGGCGACACGCTGGCGTACCAGATCCGGATCGACGGCGGCCCGGCCGTGTTCTTCATGGGTGCCAGCGACTTCGACGAGCGCAAGCTCAGCGGTCTCGCCCCGGACGTCGCGATGGTCGCCTCCGCCGCCACCACGGCGACCGCCGACTACGTGCCCCGGCTGATGGCCGCGCTGGACCGTCCGAAGGTCGTGGTTCCGGTGCACTGGGACAACTTCGAGACGCCGCTCACCAACCCGCCGACTGTCGCCGACAGCGACCGGGAACGCCTCGACGCCCTCGTCGCCGAGGTGCGCCGGGTCTCGCCGCGCAGCCGCGTGCTGGTGCCGGAGTACCACACCGCGTACCGATTCTGACGGCGCCGCTCAGGAGGCCGCCAGCCGGGCGTAGACGTCGCCGGAGCGACCGGCCGGGCGGTACGTCTCCAGCAGGCGTACCAGCCCGGCCGCGTCCAGCCACCGGTCGCCGGCGAACCGCATGGTCTCCACCGGCGAGTAGTTGTAGCGGTAGCCGCCCGCCGTCGCGCCCAGCCGTTCCACCAGCTCCAACGCGGCCAGCGCGGCGTCGTGCGCGGGCGGCAGGTACTCGAAGGACAGCCCGCGCACCGGACGACT
Source organism: Micromonospora globosa (assembly GCF_000717585.1). NCBI lineage: Bacteria > Bacillati > Actinomycetota > Actinomycetes > Micromonosporales > Micromonosporaceae > Micromonospora > Micromonospora globosa. Next base: position 32,414 of record NZ_JNZR01000023.1, on the reverse strand, counting down.
CAGCCCGGCCAGCACGTCGACCTCGAAGCCCTCGACGTCGACCTTGCAGAACGCCGGTACGCCGTGCCGCGCGATCAGGTCGTCCAGCGTCACCACAGGCACCTCGACCGACCGGTCCCAGCGGACCCCGGCGAAGCTCGGATCGGCTGTGACCGACTCGATCCACGACGACGACATGGTGGACACCGTCGGCGTCGCGCTGGACAGCTCCAGCCGCGCGCTGCCGGACCGCGCACCGACCGCCGTCGGCTCGATCGTCACGTCGGCGTCCCGCCCGAAGCCCAGGCGCAGCACCCGCAGGCAGTCCGGCTGCGGCTCCACGGCGACCACCCGCGCGCCCAGCCGCCGCCAGGTACGCACCCGGCCGCCGACGTGGGCGCCGATGTCGAAGCCGAGGTCGCCGGGGGAGAGGAACTGCCCGTAGAGCTGCCGGGCACGCCGGTGCTTGGCCGGCTGACCGTGGTAGACGGCCAGGGAACGGGTGATCCCCCAAGCCCGCGCGAGCATCGTCACGACATCCCTAACTGTGAGTGGTGGACTTCGGTCCGAACGCGTGCAGGAACCGGTCACGGAACGACTCCATCGGCCAGACCGGGGCCTGCGGGTCGGGGTTGAGGCCGTCCTGCCAGCCCCACCCGGCGATGCGGTCGAGCACTGCCGGGTCCTTGGCGACGACTGTGATCGGCACGTCCTTGCCGGCGCCCTCACCGGTGACCGCCCGGGCCGGCTGGTGGTCGCCGAGGAACACGAGCACCAGGTTCTCGTCACCGTACCGCTGCACGTAGGAGATGAGCGTGCGCAGCGTGTAGACCACCGACTGCCGGTACGCCTCCCGGGTGCCCTCCTTGGCGCGGTCGGCGCGCGCGGTCCCCTTGTAGACCGAGCCGTCGCCGACGTCGTCCCAGTCCACCAGCGGCGGCACCGGCGTCCACGGGATGTGGCTGGACAGCAACGGGATCTCGGCCATCACGGGTGCGTGCCCGGGTCCGCGCTCGCGGCGCTGGAACGTCGACAGCGTGTACTGGTCCGGCGGTGAGGAGAAGCTGAACAGCGGCCCCCGGTAGCCGAGTTCCTTCACGCCGTACACCTGGTCGGGGGAGAAGAAGTCGGCCTCCGGCCAGGCCCGGGTGAGCGCCGGCATGACCAGTGTGGTGCGCCAGCCGGCACGCTTGAACGCGCCGTTGAGGGTCAGGTGGTCGCTGCGCACCAAATTGGTGTAGCGCAACTGGTTGTCCGCCCGGATGCCGCTCATCAGCGTGGCGTGCGCGAGCCAGCTCCCGCCGCCGGTGGTGGACGAGGTGAGGAACGCGCTGCGGCTGCCGTATCCGGCCGCGCGCAACTGGCGGGTTCCCTCGTCCAGGACGGCGTCCACCTCCGGTGCGAGGTCCGGGTCCTCCAGCGCGACCCGGCCGTAGCTCTCCACGAACGTGAACAGCACGTCCTTGCCGCGCAGCGCGGTCAGCAGCTCGTCGCCCGGCACGTTCTGGAACGGGTCGCCGGCGAGCTGCGTGTTCAGCGTCTCCTGGTCGTTGAGGCCCGCCCGTACCTGCCGGGCACGGTCGTAGAGACCGGCCGCCACCGTGTCTGCGGCGACCGGGACGCCCGGCACGATCTGCGCGCCGAGCACGGCGCAGACCACCCAGGCGGCGGCGAGCGCGGTGGTCGCGCGCGCGGAGACCATCCGGTGGCCGGCCACGACCCGGGCCAGCCGCCGTGCCGACAGCGTCACCAGCAGCGGTACGGCGAGAACGGCGACCACTGCCAGCGCCACCGCACCCACCTCGGCGGCCGGGCCGTACGACTCGGACAGGAACTCCGCGCCCGCGCCGAGGAACGTCCAGTCGGCGATCAGGTCGAAGGGGCGGTCCAGGACCAGCGAGAACCCGAGGTCGGCGACCTTGAGGACGAGGACCAGGCCGAGCAGCGCGCCGAGGATCGTGGCCACCACCCGGCGCGGACGTGCCGGCAGGACCAGCAGCAGGGCGACGGCGACCAGCCCTTCCACCGGGATGCGCAGGAACGCGCCCGGGCTGAACCCGTTGACGTCGCTCGGCGCGACGAGCGCCACCAGCACGAGTGCGGCGGCCAGCGCGGTGACCGTCGCGGCGAGCAGCCGCCGGGCGCGCGGTCGGCCGGGCGTCGCGACGCCGTCGTCCCCGGCCCCTGTGTGGCCGGGGGTGCGGTCGACCGGGCCGGCGTCGGACGCGGCACCGTCGCCCTGGTCGCTCGTGGCGCGGTCGCTCTCGGCCGTCGTGCCGTCGGTCGCGGTGCCGTCGGTCGTGGTGCCGTTGTTCGTCGTGCCGTTCGGGGCGTCGTCGCCGTCCGCCCGGCGGGACAGGTCGGTCACGGGCGCCGCCCGCCGACCTCGGCGGGCTCGCGCGCGATCCGCGCGCCCGGCGTCCACTCGGAGCGGTGACCGGCGGGCGCGGGGGACACCGGCGCGGCCGGGAGCGCCACCGGGCGCCGCCGCGACGGTACGCGGTGCCGCCACAACCAGGCGACGTCCCGGCCGAACGACTCGACGAGCATCGCGAGCGCGCCGAGAAGCACCGCGACGGCTGGCAGCCGGGGCAGGACGCCAGCCGCCACCACCGCCAGCGCGATGCCCTGCGTGGCGGCGACCACCTTGCGCCAGTAGCGCGGAGGCAGCGAGCCGCGCATCCACGGCAGCACCCAGCCGGCGGCGACGAAGACGTACCGCATCGCGCCGATCACCAGCACCCAGGCACCGACCTGGTCGGCGACGTACCCGCAGAGGACCAGGACCAGGAAGGAGTCGACCTCCATGTCGAACCGTGCGCCCAGCGCGCTCACCGTGCCGGTACGCCGGGCCACCTGCCCGTCGACCCAGTCCAGCGACAGCGCCACCGCGCTCAGGACGACGAGCACCGGCACCACGATCGGCTCGCGGAACGAGTCGACTGTCAGCGCGGCAACCCCGCCGGTGAGCGTCGCCCGGGTGAGCGTCACCCAGTCGGCCGGGCCGAGCCGGTCCGCGCCCGAGCGGCGCAGCCCGTATCCGAGCGCCGCGACCGTCACCACCCCGAAGAGCAGACCGGCAAGCCAGCCGTACGCGCTCAGGCCGACCGTGCCGGCCAGGGCCGCGAGTACGCCGACCTGGAGAATCGCCCCCGCGAATGGATCAGTTCGAAGTGCGGACACCATGCCTCCGAGGTAGACGTCACGAACCACACGTGTGTACGGAGAACATGCCCGAACAGTTCGTTCTGATGCCGGAAACGCGCCAGCGGATGTGGCATGTCACGTCGGCCGGCGGGGCGGCGCGCGGTCAGCGCGCCCGGTCGGCGGTGTCCTCGTCGCGCCGGGCCAGCGCCGAACGGCGGTAGCCGTACAGCGCGTAGACGAGCGCGCCGAGCAGGAACCAGGCGCCGAACCGCAGCCACGTCACCGGGTCGAGGAACGTGATCAGCCAGATCGAGAACAACGCGCCGAGCGCCGGCACCACGGGCATGCCGGGCAGCCGGAACGTCCGCGGCGCGTCCGGACGGCGGTAGCGCAGCACGATCACCGCCACGCACACCACCACGAACGCCAGCAGGATGCCGATGTTCGTCAGCTCGGCGGCCTGCCGGATCGGCAGGAAACCGGCGATCAGCGCCGAGCCGACGCCGACGATCCAGGTGACCCGGGTCGGCACCCGGCGTACCGGGTGGACCTTGGCGAACCAGCCCGGCAGCAGCCCGTCCCGGCTCATCGAGAACCACACCCGGGTCACGCCGAGCATGAACGTGAACATCACGGTGAGGATGCCGATGATCGCCCCGACCGCGATCACACTTGCGAGCCCGGAGAGCCCGACCGACGCGAACGCCGAGGAGAAGCCGCTCTCCGGGTCGATGTCCCGGTAGTTCTGCATGCCGGTGAGCACCAGCGTGGCCAGCACGTACAGCACCATCGAGACGACCAGCGACCAGATGATCGCCTTCGGCATGTGCCGGCGGGCGTCCCGCGACTCCTCCGCGGCGGTGCTCATCGCGTCGTACCCGAAGACCGCGAAGAAGACGGTGGCCGCGCCGGTGATCGCGCCCCCGACGCCGAACGGGAAGAACGGCGAGTAGTTGGCGGTCCTCACGTGGAAGAAGCCGACCATGATCACCAGCAGCACCACCGCGACCTTGAGGCCCACCACGAACGTCTCGAACCGGGCGGCGGCCCTGATGCCCCGGGTCAGCAGGAACGCGATGAGCAGGCAGAGCACCACAGCGAACAGGTCGACCCGGTGCCCGTCGCCGGTGCCGGGCGCGCCGAGCATCCAGGCCGGCAGGTCCGCGCCCAGCTCGTTGACGAGGAAGCCGAAGTAGCCGGAGATGCCGATGGCCACCACGGCGACGATCGCTGTGTACTCCAGCAGCAGGTCCCAGCCGATGAACCAGCCGACCGCCTCGCCCAGCACCACGTACCCGTAGGTGTACGCCGAGCCGGCCTTCGGGATCATGCCGGCGAACTCCGCGTACGACAGCGCGGCGGCGGCGCTGGCCAGGCCGGCGATCAGGAACGACACCAGCACGGCCGGGCCGGCGGTCTCGTTCGCCACCGCCCCGGCCAGCGCGAAGATGCCCGCGCCGATGATGCCGCCGACCCCGATCGCGGTGAGCTGCCACAACCCCAGTTCCCGGGAGAGGCCCGCGTCGGTCTCGTCGGCGATCTGCTCGACCGGCTTGCGCCGGAAGATGCCCTGTCCCACCGCCATGCCGGTCCCTCCCGTCGCACCGACGTACTCCGGCCGGGCCGCCGCCGTCCGGCGAGCCGCACCCGTATGGACGAACGTAGATCCTCGGCGCGAAGATCGCAGCCCGGCGGCGGTCACCCCGGCGGCGGGCCGGCGACCAGCCGCCAGTACTGCCGCTTGCCCTCGTCGCGGACCACGACGCCGAGCCGGGCCAGATCCCCGTGCAACTCCCGGGTCTCGGCGTCGTGGCCGCCGTCGAGCGCCCGCTGCCGGGCGCGCAACAGGGCGTCCGCGCCGGACGGCAGGCCGGGCAGCCCTTCCACCCACCGCCGGTACGCGTCCCGGTGCGGGTCCTGCCCGGTCCACGGCCAGCCCTGCCGGGTGAACGCCTCCCGCAGCCGCTCGGCGTCCAGGTCGGACTTCTCCCGGGCCAGCTCGCCACCGGCGGTGTCCAGCAGCACCAGCGCCTTGCCGTCGACGAACACCCCCGCAACGTCGGCGCGCGCCAGGTCCCGGCCGTGCCCGTCGCGGTGCAGCCGCACCGTCCGGTGCCCGACCGTGACGGTCAGCCGCTCGCGGACCGCCACCACCGCCAGGAACAGGCCGCCGAGCAGGCCCACCCCGGCCCCGATCGGGTACGCCCGATCGTCCGGCCACCGGTCGAGCAACTCGAACAGGCCCTGGAACGGGAACCAGGCCAGCCCGGCGATCCAACCGGACACCGCGGTCAGCCCGGCGCCCAGCCCCGCCCCGAGCAGCGGGAACCCCGCCCACATCAGCACCAGCTCGCCGCGTCCGCCGTCGACCACGACGTCCTCACCGGGCTGCCATGCGGTCACTGTCAGGACACCTCCCGGCGCATGGTGCGCACCAGACCGGCGACCAGCGGCAGGAGCACCCAGACGGCGAGCGAGACGCCGAGCCGGCCCCACTGCCCGCCGTTCATCTCGGCGCCGAGCAGCGGCTCCATCGTGTACGAGGTGTCCAGCCAGCGGGCCGGCTCACGCAGCGCGGAGATCATCGCGGCGAGCAGGCTCCACACGGTCGGCAGCAGGAGGTAGGTGACGATCACCAGCGGCGTGTTCAGCAGCAGCAGGCCGAAGGCGGCGCCCATCAGCACGCTCGCCACCTGGAACACCGCCGCGTGCGGCAGCAGTTGCCAGTCGAACGTCCAGGCGCCCGCCCCGCCGGTGACGCGGGCGGCGAGCGTGCCGGCGGCGGCGACGGCCAGGCTGACGAGCACCGAGGCCAGCGCGGCGAGCACCACCGCTGCGAGTTTGGCGACGATCACCCGCTCGCGGCGGGGCACCAGCGCGAACGTGGTGAGCGCGCTGCGCTGCGACCACTCGCCGGTGATGGAGAGGATGCCGAGCACCGGCAGCAGCAGCCCGACCGGCAGCAGCGACGGCGTGAAGAAAGCGGTGAACGTCTGGTCCGGCGCGTCGACGACGAACAGCTGCACCACCACGATCGCGGCGGCGATCAGCCCGATCGTGATCAGCAGCCAGCGTCCGGCCCGGGTGTCGGCGAGCTTGCGCAGCTCCACGGCGGTCAGCCGGGCCAGCGAAGGACCGGCGACGGCCGGCTCGTGCCGCGGCGGGGCGGTCGGAACGGCAGTGGTGGTCATCGGACGGCCTCCTTGGTCGACGCGCCGGCGGTGAGGGTGAGGAAGAGCTGCTCCAGGCCGCCGCTGCCGGCCGGGCGCAGTTCGGTGAGGACCAGTCCGGCGTCCGCCGCGGCCTGACCGACCTGGCCCGGCTCGGCCCGGACCACGAAGCCGCCGTCGGTGCCGGCGGTGGCGGGCAGCGCGGCCCGGTCCAGCGTCAGGCGCAGGGCGTGCGCGTCGCGGGCGCGCACGAGCGTGCCGGCGCCGGCGAGCAGCTCGTCCTTGCCGCCCTGGGCGACCACCCGGCCGCCGCCGATCACCACCAGCCGGTCGGCCACCGCCTCCACCTCGCGCAGCAGGTGCGAGGAGAGCAGCACCGTGCCGCCCCGGTCGGCGAAGTCGCGCAGCAGGCCGCGCATCCAGAAGATCCCCTCCGGGTCGAGGCCGTTGGCCGGCTCGTCCAGGATCAGGACCCGGGGGTCGCCCAGCAGCGCCAGAGCCAGGCCGAGCCGCTGCCGCATGCCCAGGGAGTACGCGCCGACGCGGCGCCGGGCCGCGGTGTCGTTCAGCCCGACCTGGTCGAGTACCGCCGCCACCCGCCCCCGGTCCACGCCCATGGTGCGGGCGGCGAGCGTGAGCGTCTCCCGCCCGGTACGCCCGGCGTGCTGCGCCGAGGCGTCGAGCAGCACGCCGATCTCCCGTCCCGGGTTGGGCAGGTGCCGGTACGGGCGTCCGCCGACTGTGGCGCCGCCCGAGGTGGGCGGCGTCATCCCGCAGATCATCCGCATCGTGGTGGACTTCCCGGCGCCGTTCGGCCCGAGGAAACCGGTCACGGAACCCGGTTCGCACCGGAACGTGACGTCCTCGACGGCGGTGTGCGGACCGTACCGCTTGGTGAGCTGGTCGACTTCGATCATGCCGTCGAGCCTGCCGGGGCCAACCGGTCACGCGCTGCGGCCGGCGGTCTGCGCCGCCGTCGACCTCGGTTCACGGCAGGCGTCGACTTTGGTAGCTGGTAGCCGGTCCGGAGGGCTTCCTAGCATGGACGGGTGACCAGTGCCGCCGTACCCGATCATCCCTGGCTCCTGCCGGGCTCCCTGGTGCCCGCCCGAGCCGCCCGGCGGACGCCGCGGGACTGGTTCGTGGACGGCGTGCTGTTCGTGGCCTCGCTGCTCTGGGTGCTGATCGCGCACGGCGACGTGACCAGCGCCACCCCGGAGTTCGGCCTCAACGCCGGTCCGGCCTGGCTGGAGGAGGTCGACCTGCTCGTCGGCCTGCTCGTCAGCGGCGCGCTCTGGCTGCGCCGGCGCTGGCCGGTCGGGCTCGCGGTGGCGACCGCGCCGCTGGCGCTCTTCTCGGTCACCGGCGGTGTCGCGCTGCTGGTCATCGTGTTCACCGTGCTGGTCCACCGGCCGCTGCCGGTGGGCCTGGCGCTGGTGGCCTGGCAACTGTTGAGCCTGCCGGTCTACCTCGCGGTCCGGCCCGACCCGACGCTGCCGGTCTGGGCCTCCGCCGTGTGGACCGGGCTGTTCATCTGCGTGGTGGTGGCGTGGGCGTTGTTCGTCCGCGCCCGCCGCCAGCTCGTGCTGTCCCTGCGTGACCGGGCCGAGCGGGCCGAGGCCGAGCAGCAGCTCCGGCTCGACCAGGCCCGGCAGCTCGAACGCGGCCGGATCGCCCGGGAGATGCACGACGTGCTCGCCCACCGGATCTCCCTGCTCAGCCTGCACGCGGGCGCGCTGGAGTTCCGGCCGGACGCGCCGCCGGAGGAGGTGGCGCGGGCGGCCGGGGTGATCCGGGCCAGCGCGCACGCCGCGCTCCAGGACCTGCGCGAGGTGATCGGCGTGCTGCGGGCCGAGGTCGGCTCCGAGGCCACGCCGGAACGGCCGCAGCCCACGCTGGCCGACGTGCCCGCGCTGGTCGCCGAGAGCCGCGACGCCGGGGTACGGGTCACCGTGGTCGACGAGGTGATCGAGCCGGAGGCGGTGCCCGCGGCGATCGGGCGCAGCGCGTACCGGATCGTGCAGGAAGGGCTGACCAACGCCCGCAAGCACGCGCCCGGCGCGGTGGTCACGGTCCGGCTGGCGGGCGGCCCGGGGGACGGGCTGGCGGTGGAGATCCACAACCCGTGGCCGGTCGGCGCGTCGCCCACCGCCATTCCCGGCGCCGGTACCGGGCTGGTCGGGATCGCGGAACGGGTCACGCTCGCCGGTGGGCGCCTCGAACACGGGCGGGACGCCGACGGCGGTTTCCGGCTGACCGCCTGGCTGCCCTGGGCGGTGGCTCAGTGAGCGCGCCGGTGCGGGTGCTCATCGTCGACGACGACCCGCTGGTCCGCGGCGCGCTGTCGATGATCCTCGGCGGCGTACCCGACCTGGCGGTGGTCGGCGAGGCCACCGACGGCGCCGAGGTGCCGGCGGCGGTCGCCGCGTACGCCCCGGACGTGGTGCTGATGGACATCCGCATGCCCCGGGTCGACGGGCTGGCCGCCACCGAGGCGCTGCGGGCCACCCCGCAACCGCCCGAGGTGCTGGTGCTCACCACGTTCGACGCCGACGAGCAGGTGCTGCGGGCGCTGCGCGCCGGGGCGAGCGGCTTCCTGCTCAAGGACACCCCGCCGGCCGAGATCGTGGCGGCGGTACGCCGGGTCGCGGCGGGGGAGGCGACGCTGTCCCCGGCGGTGACCCGCAAGCTCATCGCGCACGTCACCGGCACCGCGCCGGTGGCGAGCCCGGACCCGAAGCGGGAGCGGGCGGTGCGGCTGCTCGACGGCCTCTCCGAGCGGGAGCGGGAGGTCGCGGTGCTGCTCGGACGGGGCCGGACCAACGCGGAGATCTCCGCCGAGTTGTTCATGAGCGTGGCGACGGTGAAGGCGTACGTGTCGCGCCTGCTGACGAAGCTCGACCTGAACAACCGCGTGCAGGTGGCCCTGCTGGTCCAGGACGCCGGCCTGGTCTGACGCGCAGGACGGCCCGGACGAGCAGTGCTCATGCGAGGACGTCGCCGGGTGGGCAAGTCCCGCCTCGTGGAGGAGTTCGTCGAGCGTACGGGCGTACCTCACCTCTTCTTCACCGCCTCGGCGCAACCCACACCCGCCGCCGACCTGCGGCTCTTCGTTGCGGCGGCGGCCGGCTCGACACTTCCCGGAGCGGGTCTGTTCGCCGGGCAGGCGCCGGCCACCTGGGACGCGGCACTCACCCTCCTCGCCGCCGCGCTGCCCGCGGACCAGACCAGCGTCGTCGTGCTCGACGAGATGCCCTACCTCATCGCCACCGATCCAGGTTTCGAGGGCACCCTCCAGAAGGTCTTCGACCGGGAGTTGTCCCGTAGGCCGGTCCTGCTGATCTGCGTCGGCTCGGACCTGGCGATGATGGAGGCGCTCAACGACCACGGTCGGCCGTTCCACCAACGCGCGACCGAAATGGTCGTGCCGCCGCTGAGCCCCGGCGACGTGGGCGAGATGCTCCAGCTGCCGTCGGCGGATGCCATCGATGCGTACCTCGTCACCGGCGGCCTGCCGCTCGTCCTCGACGACTGGGCCCCCGGCGAGAACGTGCGCGACTACCTCGCCAAGGCTGTCCCGGACCCCACCTCCGCGCTGCTCGTCAGCGGGGAACGGGCCCTCGCCGCCGAGTTCCCGCCGCAGTCCCAGCCGGGCGTGGTGCTGCGCGCCATCGGCTCCGGGGAGCGCACCGCCTCCTCCATCGCGCGGACCGCCGGCGGAATCCCGCAGGCTTCGCTGCACCGCGCGCTCCGACTGCTGGCTGACAAACGGATCGTGGAGGCCACCCTCCCGCTGTCCACCCGTCCTTCGCGCGAGACCCGGTACGTGGTCCCGATCCGTATCTCCGCTTCTGGCTCGCCTTCCTCGATCCCTACCTCGCCGAGATCGAGCGCGGCAGAGGGGATCTGACCCTCGCCCGCATCCACTCGTCCTGGACCTCATGGCGGGGACGTGCGGTCGAGCCGGTGATCCGGGAGTCGCTGCGCCGGCTGCCGCCGGGGCACCTGCCGTTCGAGACGGCGGTGGTGGGCGGGTACTGGACGCGTATCAACGATCCCGAGATCGACCTGGTCGGCGGTGACCGTAGCCCGGTGGCCAAGCGGATCACGTTCGTGGGCTCGGTCAAGTGGCTGGAGAACGGCGCGTTCGACGGTCACGACCTGGCCCGGCTGCTTCACCACCGCGCCCAGCTACCGGGCGCCGACGACCAGACGCCGGTCGTCGCGGTGGTGCGCAGTGGCCGTGCGGTTGACGGTGTCACGGCGATCGGGCCGGCCGAACTGCTCGCCGCGTGGCGGGATTGAACTGCTGCCGTTTCCCGGCCGTACCAGTGGTCGAGGATGTGGTGCGGCCGTTCCGCCGCACCGCTGCCGAGCTGCGGGAGGCCTGCCGTGCGAGTTGGTGAGCAGTCGACGGATCCCATCGACCAGATCCTGGGCGAGGTGCCGGTACCGGCACCGTTGACCCCCGAGGACGTCCGCCTCGCGGTCCGGGCGGTGGTGGTGCACGCCGCCGAGGAGTGGCCCGCGGGGCCGAAGTGCCGCAACGACGGCTCGTCGTTCCCCTGCCGGTTGCATCGCTGGGGCCGGCGCGTGCTGGAGACACACGGTCTCAACGACCGCCAGATCGACGCGCTGATCCGGCACGGCAACCCGTTCGTGCACGTGCCCTTCCCGTTCGTGCTGACCGGCCCGTCCGGCGCCCGTCCGGCCGCCGGGCAGGCCGGACGTCCGGTGCCGGGACAGCCGGCGCGGGCGGTGCCGGGTCAGGCCGTCCGCCCGGCCGCCGCGGCTCAGGCGGCGCGCGGTCCGGTCCCGCGGGTCGCCGCGCCGCCGGTCCGGCCCGGTCTGCGACCCGTCGCCGCCCGGTCGGCTCCCACCGCCCGGCCCCGCTGGCCCCGGGCGAGCTGACCCCGTCGCCAGGCCCCGGGCGATCCGACCCGTCGCCCGGTCCGGGCGAGGTGACGCCACGCCTCGCCCGGTCCCCGGGCCCGCTCACCCGGCCCCTCCGGCCCGGGGTGAGCTGACGCTTGGCGCCCGGTTCCGGTCGCGTCGACGCCCCGTCGCGGAGCGGCGTCGGTCGTGCCGGAGCATGCCGACGGCGGCCCGGCCGGGGAGCCCCCACCCCCGTGCCGGGCCGCCGTCACCGCTTACTCGACCCCGCAGTCCGGGGCGGACCAGTCCCTGGTGTTCGCCACCTTGTCCCGGTTGTTCTCCCGCCGCGAGTCCACGTGCGTGTGGTCGTCGTGGTCCGGGTAGCCGGGGCCGTAGATGCCGCTGAAGCCCTGGTCACGGGCGGAACGGGCGATGTCGCAGAGGCTGCGGTGCTTGGCGATCAGGTCGGCCGCGTTGCCGTAGAGGTGCTGGCTGTCCGCGGCGCCGCCGACCTGCCGGTTGCAGGCGATGCTGCGGAACCCGCTGGTCACGTAGAGCGGCTTGTCGCCGAGGCTGCGCCGCAGCGCCTCCAGCTTCCACATGGTGCGCAGCGCGTTCTCCCGGGTGGCCGACGACGAGAGCGGGCCACCGGCCCACCCGCCCTTGCCGCAGCCGTTGTCCAGCTCGGCGTAGCTGAAGTGCTTCGGCGTGCAGTCGCTGTCCTTCTGCAGGTCGTAGATCTTGGCGAACGTCTTCGGTCCGGCCACGCCGTCGGCCCGCAGCCCGTACGCGGCCTGGAAGCGCTTGACAGCGGCGGCCGTCTCCGGGCCGTACACGCCGTCGACCCGGACGATGCCGCCGTACGCTGCCCAGCCGGCCACCCGGATCTGGAGCTGCCGTACGTCGGAGCCGGACTGTCCCTGGGACAGCATGCGGTTCCAGGTGTAGCAGCCGTCGGCGTGGGCCGGTGGCGCGGCCACGACGGTTGCCACGGCGGCCCCGGGCAGGGCCAGCGCGAACGCGACCGCCGCCCGCTTCAGGGTGTTGACGCGCACAGAGTCCTCCCGATGTCAGAGCGGAACTGGGGTTGGACGGGCACATCGACCGGTACGTCCCGTCTCTCTCACCGTGACAGGTGAGAGGATTCTTCGTGGTGATTAGCTGAAATTGTTCTCACATCGGGCGTTTGCTGGATATCGGCTGTGAATAGTGCCTGTTTGCGAACGCGCCGCCGGGTGTCGCCCGTCGGGGGTGAGCGGTAACGTCTGCTCCCGGACCCGGGCGGCGACCTCGACGGGCGGGGAGGTGGGCGTTGGCGCGTGGCGGCGTGTTCTGCGTCGAGGGGCAGTGGCACCGCGACCTCAACGAACGAGGATCCGTCCTGCCCACGCTCGACCTGCTCGAACGGCTCGGCCGCATCCGCTACATCCACAAGGACGCGGCCACCCGCGACGAGCTGTTCTACTTCGTCGACAGGTGGCTGCTCAAGCAGTACGCGGATCACCGGGTGGGCTTCTTCGCCATGCACGGCGAGCCGAGCCGGCTCTGCCTCACCGACTGGGACTCGGTCGAGCTGTCGGACGTGGCCGAGCGGATGGCCGGCCGCTGCGAGGGCCGCCGCCTCTACTTCGGCAGCTGCTCGGTGCTGCGCGCCTCCGACGCCACGCTGCGCGAGTTCCTCGACGTCACCGGCGCGGCGCTGATCTGCGGCTTCACCCGCGAGGTCGACTGGGTCGAGTCGGCCGCCTTCGAGACGGTGCTGCTCGACGTGCTCGCCAACGGTCAGCGCCACAACGCCGCCGAGGTGCGGATGCGCTCGGCGCACTGGGCGCCGCTCGCCGCGTACCTCGGTTTCCGGGTGATCTACGCCAACGGCCGTGCCTGGCGGCCCTCGGCCCGCCCGCGGGTGCCGGAGCAGGTCCCGGCGCAGCGGGCCGCCGGGCGTCCGCGCTGAGATCGACCGGCCGGCCTGGTAGAACCGAGGGCATGGCACGCAGCATCGCGAAGAACACCCGGGTCGACCGGGACGCCCTGATCGAGTTCCTCCGCCCCCGCCACCACGTCGTGCTCATGACCACCCGCTCCGACGGGCGCCCGCAGTCCTCGCCGGTGGCGTGCGGCGTGGACGCCGAGGGCCGCCTGGTCATCTCCACCTATCCCGAACGCGCCAAGGTCGCCAACATCCGCCGCGACCCGCGCGTCTCCGCGTGCGTGCTCTCCGACGACTGGAACGGCCCGTGGGTGCAGGTCGACGGCGTGGCCGAGGTGCTCGACCTGCCCGAGGCGCTGGAGCCGCTCGTCGAGTACTTCCGCAGCATCTCCGGCGAGCACCCGGACTGGGACGAGTACCGGTCGGCGATGGTCGCGCAGGGCAAGTCACTGATCCGCGTCACGATCGAGTCCTGGGGTCCGATCGCCACCGGCGGCTTCCCCGCCCGGCTGGCCGACTGAATCAGTACGCGCCGGATCAGTACGCGCCGGATCAGTACGCGCCGGATCAGTACGCGCCGGATCAGTACGCGACGGTGAAGCGGGCGTTGCCGAACCGGGGATTCTCGATCTCGTCGACGATCGCCACCGCCAGGTCCTCGTAGGTGAGCACCGACCGGCCCTGCGCGTCGGTCACCGGCTGGTCGGTGCCGGTGCGGTAGTGCCCGGTCCGCTCACCCGGGTGGAACTCCAGCGGCGGTGGGGAGACGTACGTCCAGGTCACCCCGTCCGCGCTGGTGCGGTAGAACTCCAGCGCGTCGGCCTGGCCGTGCGCCGAGTCCCGGTACTCCTCCGGGAAGTCCGGCTCGTCCAGGTAACGGGTGCCCTTCGGCGTGAGCAGCGTCGAGCCGCCGCCGACGTGGATCACCCGAGGTGGGTCGGGCAACTCACGCAGCGTGTCGACCAGCGTCCGCGCGGCGTCGCGCCACAACTCGCGCTCGCCGCCGCCGATGGCCACCACCAACACGTCCGCATCCTCGGCCAATTCGCGTACGCTCCGCGCCGAGGTGGCGTCGCCGGTCACCGTGCGTACGCCGGGTGGTAGGTAGCCGACCGCCTCCGGACGCCGCACCGCCGCTGTCACCCGATGCCCCCGCTCGACCGCCTCGGCCGCGATCCGCGAACCCGCCGTCCCGCCGGCGCCGAACACGACGATGTCGCTCATGCCTCACAGGCTAGGCAGCCCACGGGCGGGCGGCGGGAGTTCCGCCGAACCGGCTCAGTCGACGATCGCCGAGTAGACGAGCTGGCGCAACTGGCTGCGCAGCGGGTACGTGCTCGACGGCATCAGCTGGGTGAACAGCAGCGCGGTGACCTCCTCCACCGGGTCCACCCAGAACGCGGTGCTGGCCAGGCCGCCCCAGTAGAACTCGCCGACGCTGCTCGGCACCCGCGACGGCACCGGGTCCAGCACCACCGCGAAGCCCAGCCCGAAGCCGATCCCGTCGAGGATCGTCTCGGCGAAGCCCTCCGGCGAGAACGAGGCCAGATCCCGGTTGCCCGGCAGGTGGTTGCGGGTCATGAAGCGCACCGTGCGCGGGCCGAGCAGGCGGACCCCGTCCAGCTCGCCGCCGCGCAGCAGGAACTGGGTGAACCGGTGGTAGTCGGCCGCCGTGGAGACCAGCCCGCCGCCGCCGGAGTGCCAGGTCGGCTCCGCCAGCGCGGCCCGGCCCACCCCGTCGGCGCGTACCGCCTGGCCGGTGGCCGGGTGCGGGGCGTAGAGGGCGGCCAGGCGCTTGGAGTCCGCCGCGTCCACCCACCAGCGGGTGTCCGTCATGCCCAGCGGGCCCAGGATGCGCTCGGCGAAGAACGCGTCCAGCGACTGCCCGGAGATCACCTCGACCAGGCGGCCCAGCACGTCGGTGGAGACGCCGTAGTTCCAGCTCGTGCCCGGCTGGAACAGCAGCGGCAGCCGGGCCAGCCCGGCCGAGGCCGCCGCCAGGTCCGCGCCCGCCGGCACGCCCAGGTCGAAGCCGGCCGCCCGGTACAGGCCGTCGACCACCGAGACCTGGGCGAAGCCGTACGTCAGGCCGGCCGTGTGGGTGAGCAGGTGCCAGATCCGGATCGGCTCGACCGCCGGCACGGTGTACGGCTTGAGCACCGAACCCCGGTCGTAGACGCGTACGTCGGCGAACTCCGGCAGCCAGCGGCTGACCGGGTCGTTCAGCTCGAACCGGCCCTCCTCCCAGAGCATCATCGCCGCGACCGAGGTGATCGGCTTGGTCATCGAGTAGATGCGCCACAGCGTGTCCGGCTCGACCGGCGTACCGGCCTCCCGGTCCCGCAGCCCGTACGTCGAGGAGTGGGCGACCTCGCCCCGGCGGCTGACGACGATCTGCCAGCCGGCGAGCCGGCCGTCGTCGACGTACCGGGCGAAGTGCTCGTCGATCCGCCCCAGCCGGGCGGGATCGAAACCGACGCGGCCGGGATCGGTGCTCACCGTGACACTCACGACGCGAACCTACCCGCAGGTACCTCGGCCCCGGAAGTGTCATTAGGGTCGGTGGCATGCCCGAGCCGGTCGAGGACGTCACCTACCGCCAGCAGGACTGGTACGCCGAGGAGCTGGCCGACCGGCACTTCGTGCGATGCGAGTTCTTCCACGTCGACCTGACCGAGGCGGTCAGCCGGGGCGCTGTCTTCACCGACTGCGTGTTCGGCAACGTGGCGTTCAACGCCTCCCGGCACACCGACTCGGCGTTCACCAGGTGCTCGTTCAGCAAGTGCAACCTCTTCGAGGCCGAGTTCACCGGCTGCAAGCTGGTCGGCAGCACGTTCGACCGCTGCGACCTGCGCCCGCTGCGGGTCGACCGGGGCGACTGGTCCTTCGTCACGCTCGCCGGCGCCGACCTGCGCGGGGCGCGGATCACCGACGTACGGATGCGGGAGGTCGACCTGACCGGGGCCGACCTGACCGGCGCGACGCTGACCGGCGTGGACCTCTCCGGCGCCCAGTTGCACGCCGCCAAGCTGATCCGGGCCGACCTGCGCGGCAGCGACCTGTCCGCTCTCGACCCGACCGCGGTGCAGCGTTCCGGCGCGCGGATCGACGCCGAGCAGGCGGTGATGCTGGCCCAGGCGCTCGGTTTCCAGGTGGGCTGAGTCCGCTGGGAAATGTGCCGCGGGTTGTCAGGTTTTCCGGACACACTCGGGCGTATGACATGGTGGTCCGACCTGGTGGCGGCCGAGCCCGAGTTCGCGGCGCGGGTACGCGCCCGCTTCGCGGTCCGCAAGCACGGCACGATGGCGACACTGCGGCGGGACGGCTCGCCGCGGATCAGCGGCACCGAGTTCGACTTCGGTGACGACGGGCAGCTGCGGCTGGGCAGCATGGCCGGCGCTGTCAAGGCGCTCGACCTGCGCCGCGATCCCCGGGTGGCGCTGCACAGCCCGACCGAGGACGCCCCGCCGGACGACCCGTCCACCTGGGACGGAGACGCGAAGATCGCCGGCCGGGCGCACGAGGAGCCGCCCGCCGAGGACGGCTCGCACAGCTTCCGGATCGAGCTGACCGAGGTGGTGCTCACCCGGGTGGGCGACCCACCAGACCACCTCGTGATCGAGAGCTGGCACCCCACCCGGGGCCTCGAACGCCGCACCCGCCACTGACCCGCCGCCCCACCGCCCCGCCGGCCCGCTGACACGCGTCGATCATGAAGTTAGCGGCCTTGGATGCCCGTTTTGCCGCCGCCAACTTCATGATCGACCCGACGGTCTCGGGTGGGCGCGGTCCGCCGTGGCTGAGTACGGGAGATCTTGGTACGGAATGGCCCCTGCGGGGGCGGAAATCCTCCAAGATCTGTCCTGCTGGGATGGCCGGCGCCGGGCAGGCGTGGGAATTGCGAGGGCTGATGCCTTCTGCAAGATCGCGTTCTGTGTCATCCTCCCTACGGCGAGCCACGGGGCCGGGCCGCTCGCCGCCGGTGGCCGAGGGAGGGTCGGTGGCTGAGGACGACATCGCGCGTACCGGGATCCGGGTCGGGGGCTGGCTGCCCACACCGGACGACGGGGTCGACGCGCCGGAGCGCCCCGCCGGTCCACGCCGCCTCCCTGGGGACACGGATCCCGCCACGCCCCGGACGGTGAACCCGCCGGACGGCGAGCACCCAGCGGCCGACGCGGACGATCGGGTTTCCGTGGGGGACCTGGAACCGCCGGGTACCGCTGTCTGGCCGCCTCCGCGTACCGGCGGCCCGCCGACTCCCGATCTTCCCGCCGTAGGCCCGCTTCCAGCCAACATGCCCGTGCCCGGCACGCTCCCCGCAGGCCCTCCCGCGCCCGGCCCTCCTACGTCGACTCCGCCCAGCTCCGGCCCGCCAGCCTCCCGGACGCTCGGGCCAGGCCCGCCAACCTCCCGGACGCTCGGGCCAGGCCCGCTCGCCTCCGGGACGTCGGCGTCGGTGCCCGAGCCGCGTCCGAGTCCGCCCGGCGGCCGGGTTCCGCTGGTCGGGCCGGCCCCGATCGGGTTGCACCTGTCCGGCCCGTCACCGGTCCGGCCGGGCGCCGCCGACGAGCCGGCCGGCTCCGGTCTGCCTCAGGAGGCGGAGGCGAGACCCGGCCGGCACTCCGCCCGGGAGAGCATCCCGGCACGCCTCGCCGGCCTGACCGGCGGCCTGTCCGACGTGACCGGCGGGATGGGCGCCCGGCTGCGCGCCGCCGCCCGAGCGGCCAAGGCCCGGCTGAGCCGGACCCTAGCCCCGATCGCCGGTCCGATGCGCCCCCCGCCCGACGCCCCGGCCACCCGCGTCGCCGCGGCCCGGGCGCGGCGTCGACGCCGGCGCGCCGTACTGGCGGCCGTGGCCGTGACCGGCCTGGTGGCGGCGCTGGCGTACGCGGCCCGGTCGTCCACGCCACCCCCGCTGACCCGGGAGACCGCGCCCGTGGCGGCACCCGGCAACCAGGCACCCGGCAACCAGGCACCCGGCAACCAGCCACCCGGCAACCAGGCGCCCAGCGACCAGGCACCCAGCGGCCAGGCGCCGAGCCGACAAGCACCCAGCGACCAGGCACCGGCCACCGGCGACCCGGTCGCACCCGGCGGGCCGCTGCTCGACGTGGACCTGGCGCCGCTGCCGGGGTCGTTGTCGCTCACCGACCTCGGTACGCGGGACTGGCGGCACTGGGGCGGGACCGGCGCGGACAGCTTCCATCGCAAGGCGGGCGGTACGGGCGAGATCCAGGATCCGGGTGGCGAGCGGCTGGAGCACAACGCGGGCGCTTGTGATCTCCAGTGGACCGACGGCACGCCGACGGCGCGTCAGGAGGGCACCCGGGCGGGTGTCTTCCAGCGCGGCGCCGGGAAGAGCTTCACGCTCGGCGTGACCGGGAGCGGGGATGTGCGTACGGTCCGGCTGTTCGTCGGCACGTTCTCGGCCGGTGCGCGGCTCGACCTGTCGCTGTCCAGCGGTGGCGATCCCGCCGTCCGCGAGGTCGCCCTCGCCGCGGGCGACCGCTTCTACCAGTACGTCATCCGCTTCCGGGCGGCCCCCGGGGAGCGGCTGCTGATCAGGTGGCACGCCCTGACCGTGACCGGGGGGCAGAACGACGGGGTGGCGTTGCAGGCGATCACGGTAAGCTGAGCGGCCGGTCCGGCGGGCGGTCGTCAGGTAACGAACTGGAAACGCCCGTCACTCGACATATGGCGCAAAGAGCCGTGCGGTGACACCGTGAAGCCCGTCGCGCACCTGTCGTTTCCGGCGGTGTCGTGACCGAAGTGGAGGGTGTGGTGGGCCAGGAGGACCGTCCGCGTACCGGCCCCGGCTCGCACCGGCACGGCCTTCCGCGTACCCGGTCCGCGCTGCGCCGGCTGCGCCGCCGGCGGCGGCTGATGCTGGAAGGGCTGGCCGCGGTCCTCTGCCTGGCGGCGCTGGCCGTCTACCTCGGCGTCGAACGGCACGACACGCCACGCGAGGAGCACGCCGGAGTGCCGGTGGCGCCGCCCGGCCGGGTCGGGCTGCCGAACGAGGCCGGCGACTCGGTGGTCAACCCGGGGCTGCGTCCCCGGCAGCGGCCGCCGTCGCCGAGCCCGTCGCCGTCCACGCCGTCGCCGTCACCGACGCCCGCGCTGCCGCCGACCGTCACCGTCACCCGCGCAGAGGTGCCCGCCACTGTCGACCTCACCGCCGCCGGCCCCACCGACTGGGTCCACTGGGGGCTCACCGGTGCCGACCGGACGGTCCGCAAGCGGGGCGGCTCCGGCGAGATCCGCGACGAGGGCGGCCGGGGGCGGCGGGAGAGCTTCAGCAACAACCCCGAGGCGTACGCCTGGCGGGACGGCAACCCGGTCGCGTCGGCGAGCGGCACCATGTCCGGCGTCTACACCTGCAACCGGGGCAGCGGGTTCAACCTCGCGGTTGCGGCCGACGGGCAGCAGCGCACGGTGCGTCTGTACGCCGGGCTCTGGATGGCCCGCGGCCGCCTCGACGTGCGCGTCTCCAGCGGCGGCCCGGTGACCACGCTGCGGATGGAGGATCCGCACACCGCGCTCACCGCCGAGTTCACGATCAAGTTCCGCGCCCCGCGCGGCGCGAAGCTGCTGATGAACTGGACGGTGGAGGAGTCGCTCGGCGACTGCGGCAACGTCAGTCTCCAGGCGGTGGCGCTGCGCTGAGCGGGGACAGTTTGTCCGTCGCGTACCCGGCCGGGCGTCGTACGTTTCGGTTGTCCCGTCCGACCATCCTCTGTGGAGGCCCGACCGATGACCGGCCCTGCCCCCGTCGCCCCCGCCCGCCCGCGCACCGACTGTGACGTGCTGCGCGAGATCCCGATGCCGCCGTACGTGACGGTCGAGGACGTCCAGTTCGCGGTGCGGGCGGTGGTGGTGCACGCGCCGCGGGCCTGGTCGGGCGGGACCATCTGCCGCAACGACGCCAGCCCGCACCCGTGCCGCCTGCACGTGTGGGGCCGCCGGGTGCTCACGCTGCGCGGGCTGCCGTCGGCCGAGATCGACGCGCTGGTCGAGCGCGGCGATCCCGCGGCCGACCCGCGTCCGTACCGCCCCGGCGCCTGAGCACCGGGGCGGCACGGGCCGGTCAGCAGAGCGCGGGCTTCACCCAGGAGCACTCCCGGCCCTCCGGCACGCGCGGCGACTCGGGCGCGGCCGGCACCGTCCGCCGGGCGGTCGCCGTCTCCTTCTCGGTGTATGAGGCCAGCGCGATGGCGATCTGGTCCTCCAGCCTTTTCACCGACGAGGTGAGGTAGTTGTTCAGCACGATCGAGAAGGCGAGCAGCCGCCCGTCGGCGTCGGTGACGTAGCCGGAGAGCGCTGACGCGCCGGTCAGGCTGCCGGTCTTGGCGTGCACGTTGTTCGCTGCTGCCGTGCCGCCCATCCGGCTGCGCAGCGTTCCGCCCACGAACCGGTCCGGGTTGCCGGCCACCGGCAGCGCGGCGTACCAGGTGTCGAACCACGGTTCGGCGCGGACCGCCGAGAGCAGCGTGACGAACTGGGCCGGCGGGACGAGGTTGCGCCGGGACAGCCCGGAACCGTCGCGTTGGCGCAGCGTGCCGGTGTCCACTCCGGCGTCGCCCACGTACCCGCTGATCGCTGACAGCCCGGCGGCCCAGGTGCCGGATCCGGAGAGCTGCCGGCCCAGTTCCTTGGTCAGCACCTCGGCGTGACCGTTGTTGGAGAGCTTGAGGAACGGCACCATCAGGTCGGCCAGCGGCATCGAGTCGTGCCGGGCGAGCGGCTTGGCGGTGTCGGGGGTGGCGGTGCCGAGCACGGTCCGGCCGAGCACCCGTACGCCGTGCCGCCGCAGCGCGGAGCGGAACACGTCGGCGGCGTACCCGGTCGGTTCCCACACGGTGACCCAGTCGCTCTCGGCGGCCTGGCCGACGGCGATCTGGCCGGTCACCACCACCGTGTTGCCGCCGTGCTCGCGCTCGAAGGAGATGGTGGTCTCGCCGTCGGCGACCGTCTCGGCCCGGTTGTCGATCCGCAGCCAGCCGTTGTCAGGCGTCATGGTGATCTTCGGCCGGGCGCCGGCCCGGGTGCCCGGCGCGGCGTGGACGATCACGGTGCCGGCGTCGTAGTCGGTGTCCGGGGCCACTGTCAGCGCCGACACCTGGGCGGCGTAGTAGTAGGGCTCGTCGTCCCAGGTCCAGTCCGGACCGAGGCGGCCCTTGTCGTACCGGGTGTCGTCGGCGATCAGATCGCCCGCGACCACGCGTACGCCGGCCGCGGCGACCTGCTCGGCGAGCCGGTCGTAGTCGGCGGCGAGGATGGTGGGGTCGCCGCCGCCACGCAGGTAGAGGTCGCCGGAGAGCATCCCGGCGCGCCGCGGCCCGTCGACGCTCACCTCGGTGGTGAACCGGTGGCCCGGACCGAGGAGTTCCATCGCCGCCGCCGAGGTGAGCAGCTTCGTGTTGGAGGCGGGGATGAGCCGCCGGGTGCCGTTGCGGTCGTAGAGCGTGCGGCCGGTGGCGGTGTCCACGACGACCACGCCCGCCTGCGCTCCGTTGAGCCGGCTGTCGGCGAGGACGGCGTCGATGGTGGCGTTCAGCCGGGTCTGCGCGGGGGTGGGCGCTTCGGCGGTGGCGGTGGTGGTGCCGGCGGCAGCCGCGGTGGCGACCAGCGCCAGCACCGCGAGCGCCCGGGGGAATAGGCGACGATGCATGGGAAGATGCTGCCACGGAGATTTCCTGCGGGAAAGGCTCCGGCGCGAAAGGTTATTTGCGGCCGCCGATGCGGTCACCGCAAACCCCCGGTGTTCCCGGTACGGCTCGGGGAAAACACCTGTTCACCGGGGAGCGGCCGATCGCCGGGTTCCGTTTGACGGATGACCTGGCAGCGGGCACGGTGGGGGTGAGGGCGGTGGAACCGCCCTGCTTCCAGCGCGGCGAGATCGTGTCTCGCCCGCTTCCGGGTCGCGAGCCGACCGCGTGGGCCGTGTCGCCCGCGAAACCCGACATCCAGCCATGAGGAGTTCAGCCATGCTGACCATGACCGACAACGCCGTCCTGGTGATCCGTGACCTCGCCGCCCAGCAGGACGTCGCCGACGCCGGCGGGCTGCGCATCGCCGCCGACACCGACGCCGGTTCGCTCTCGATCGAGCTGGTGCCGCAGCCGGTGCAGGGCGACCAGGTGGTGGACACCGAGGGTGCGCGCATCTTCCTCGACTCGGACGCGGCCGAGCTGCTCAACGACACGTCGGTGGACGCGATGGTCGACGAGGAGGGCGTGGTCCAGTTCGGGTTCACCGAGAAGGAGTGAGCTCAGCCGGCGCGCTGGTCCGGTTCCGGCCGGACCAGCGCGGCCAGCACGTGCGCCAGGTGGTGCGAGGTGCTCCACGCGATCCAGTTGGCGGGTGAGCCCGCGCCGGCGCCCCGCCGGGCCCGCCGGACGATCTCGTGGTCGCCCCACGAGAAGCCGGCCCCGGCCGAAGACCAGTGCGGCGCGGCAGTGAGTGTGCGGCACAGGTCGGCGAAGCGCTCGTCGCCCCGCCCACCCCGCCGCGACCAGCGGTAGACCCACCACGCGTCGTCGGCTGCCCAGCGCAGCGTCGGTGTCCGGTCGCCCGGCTCGTCCGCGTCGCGTACCGCGCAGCCGACGCCGTAGTCGCCGTACCCGAGGCGCAGATCGGCCAGACGCCGCCAGAGCGACCAGTCGTACCGTTCCAGGCGGACCGGTTCGTCCACCGGCAGCCGGGACAGGGCCGGCGGCATCCCGCCGGCCGCCACCGTCACCGAGCGCCAGGCGTGCCGCCGGGCCCACTGCGCCGCCCGCCGGACCCTCGGCTCGGCCAGCCGGACGTCGGCCTGGCAGCACACGTCCCCGGCATCGAGCAGCAGGTCGCACTGCTCGGGCAGCAGGCCGGTCACCCGCCACACCCGTTCCGCGGCCGCGGTTGCGGCGTCCGGCCCGGCCCGGTCCGGACCGACGCGCAACCGGACGACCGCGTGGTGTGCCCAGACCCGGGCCGCCGCGCCGTGCGCGGCCAGCCGCCGGTCACTGTCCGCGAGACCGATGACCGGCACCAGCGGTACGCCCCAGCGGACCGGGTCGTGTTCCGTGGCGTCCGGCAGCGCCGACACGTCGACGGCGGGCAGCAGCCCGGCGGGCAGCCGGGTCAGGGAGTCCACGATGGACGTCGCGTCCGCCGGGACGTCGAGGATCGGTGCGAGCAGCGCGGCGGAGGCGTCGTCGAGCCGGGCCAGCGCCTCCAGTTCCCCGCGCCGTGCGGCCAGCACCGGGCGGTAGACCGGAGATCGACCTCGGAGCGGCGGCACCATACTTCAATGTAGCCAGACGATTGCGCTGCGTCATGGTTTCCGATCGGCTCCGGTGCCGGAGCGGGCGTCGCAGGGGTCGGCGGAGCCGGTCGCGAATCGACCGCAAGGCCGACGTTTCCGCAGCTCAGAGCTGTCCACTGTCAGTGATCGGACAGTCCTCCGGCTGGTTGCCGGGCGGTTCGCCGACATAGCGTCGGAATCACCGAGGGGGACCGCCGACGATCGCCCGGACGCGTACGAACGCCTCCTGCCGGCGTACCGGCGGGAGAGAGGATCACCATGCCCAGCCGTAGAGCTAGGAGGGAAACCACCGGCCAGCCGATCCCGAGCATGCGGGAGGCCGCGCGCGCCGACACCGAGATCAACTCGTGTTCGCCGGTCGGGTTGCCGGCCACCGCACGCATGCTGTTCGCCGTGGTCGACGCCAACGGAAGGCTCGTCCGCGGCCTCGGCGCCACCTCGGCCACCCGGCTCGCCGCCGGGATGTACCAGGTCTCGTTCGACCAGGACGTGGCCGGAGCGGCGTACGTCGGGACGGTCGGCCCCGCGACCGCCAACGGGCTGGTCCCGCAGGGTGTCATCACCGTGGCGCCGCGCTCGGGCATCGCCAACGCGGTGTTCGTCGAGACGCACGGCACGAGCGGGCACGCGGACCGCCCGTTCCACCTGGCCGTGCTGGCCTGACCGGACGCGCAGACGAGCGCACGGCGCCGCACGACCTCCGGTCGTAACGTCGCCGCGCTCCGGCCGTCTCCCACCACCGCAGCCGTACGGCGGTACGCCGGCGGGGACCTGGCTCGACCGGCCCAGCCCGCACCGGTCTTGTCGGCAGCACATGCCCCCTCTCAGGGGATCCAAACCGGATCGGCGTGGGGAATTCCACCATCTGCGACTCCCGGCGTGGCGGGCGTGGGATCGGGGTATGAGCGGACCATGGAGCATTTCACGATCGCGACAGTCGCCGAGAAGAGTCCCGACTTCCGCCGCGTGCTCTGGACCGGGGAGCACACCCAGCTGGTCATCATGACCATTCCGCCGGGCGGCGAGATCGGCGAGGAGGTCCACGAGGGCATCGACCAGATCCTCACGTTCGTCAGCGGCACCGGCGAGGCGCGGGTGGCCGGGGAGAAGAAGGAGGTCGTCTCCGGCGACCTGGTGGTCGTGCCGGCCGGCACGAAGCACAACTTCGTCAACACCGGGCCGAACCCGCTGGTCCTCTACACCGTCTACGGTCCGCCGGAGCACGCCGACGGCGCGGTGCACAAGACGAAGGAGGAGGCGGACGCCGCCGAGGAGGCGGGCGAGGACGAGCCGCCGACGTCCTGACGCCCGGTGCGCACGTGTTAAGCGGGGGCCCCTGCTCTACCGGAGACGTTAAGAAGGGGCCCCTCCTTGCACCAGGCCGGGGTATTTCAGGCCCGCGCCGGTGTTGAGCACCACCACGCGCTCCCCGGGCCGGATCCACCCGCCCGCGCGCAGGTGCCGGGCGGCGGTCAGGCAGGCCGCGCCCTCCGGGCAGAGCAGCAGCCCTTCCCGGGCGGCGAAGTCACGCAGGTCGGTGAGGATCTCCGCGTCGTCCACCGCGATCGCGGTGCCGGCGCTGTCCCGCAGCGCGGACAGGATCAGCTCGTCGCCGAGCGGTGCGGGCACGGTGATGCCGAATGCGACGGTGTGCGCGTCCTCCCACGGGGTGACGCGCTCCTCCCCGGCCGCGAACGCCCGCACGATCGGCGCGCACCCGGTGGACTGCACCGCGACCAGCCGGGGCAGCCGGTCCTCCACCCAGCCCAGCTCGCGCAGCTCGTGCAGCGCCTTGTGGATGCCGATCAGCCCGACGCCACCGCCGGTCGGATAGACGATCACGTCGGGCACCTGCCAGCCGAGCTGCTCGACGATCTCGTACCCCATGGTCTTCTTGCCTTCGAGGCGGTACGGCTCGCGCAGCGTGCCGGCGTCGAAGATCCCCCCGTCCGACCCGGCGATCAGCTCGGCGATGTCCCGGCCCGCGTCGTTGATCAGGCCGTCGATCAGCCGCAGGTCGGCGCCGGCGGCGAGGCACTCCTCGCGGCAGATCGTCGGCGCGGCCAGCGGCATGGCGATCGTCGCGCCCATCCCGGCCCGCGCCGCGTAGGTGGCCCAGGCCGCGCCGGCGTTGCCGTTCGTGGGCATGGCGATCCGCTTCACGCCCAGCTCCCGGGCCCGGCTCACGCCCACCGACGCGCCGCGCGCCTTGAACGACCCGGTCGGGGTCAGCCCCTCGTCCTTGACGATCAGGTCCGCGATGCCGATCTCGTGGCCGTACGCCGGCGCGCGCCACATCGGCGTCCAGCCCTCACCCAGCGTGGTGACGAAGCGGGGATCGGCCACCGGCAGCAGCTCCCGGTAGCGCCACAGGTCGGCCGGGCGCAGCCCGAACTGCTCCGGGGCGACCGTGGCGGCCACCGCGGCGAGGTCGTAGCGGGCCAGCAGCGGCGATCCGCAGCCGCACAGGTTCTGCAACACGTCGGCCGGGTGTTCACTGCCGCAGCGCGGGCACTCCAGGTGCGTCAGGTGCACGGTGGTCCTCAGCTCGCGTCGATGCTCAGCCAGTGCCGGCTGCGCCGGCCCGGCTCGTACGGGGAGTCGAGGCGTTTCGCCACCACTCCCGGGAGCCCCTGCTCACGGGCGGCCCGTAGGGCGTCCGCGCCGACTCCCGGGAACCACGGCGGAGTCTGCCAGTGCGGACCGGTGAGCGCCAGACCGTCGAGCAGGTCACGGCGTTGCGCGTACGGCACGTCGAGGCTGGACACGCCCTCCAGCCAGAGCAGGTCGACGGCGAGGAACTGCCCGTCGCGCCGGGTCGGCGGACGGACCCGGCCGGCCGGGTCGATCCTTACCAGCACGCCGTCGATCACCGCCTCGGCCGGGGCCAGCGCCTCGGCCATCGCCCGCGTCCACGGGTAATCCCCGGTGACCTCCGTGTCGTCGCCGTCGAGCAGCCGCAGCCGGCCGCCCGAGACGTACGCCATCGCGCGCACGCCCGCCCAGCGCAGCTCGTACCCCCAGGAGGCGGCGTCGCGCGGCAGCCGCCCGCCCTCGGCGGGCAGCATCGGGCGGACCAGCTCGGGCATCGGCGTCCAGCCCTCCGGCGCCGGGTCGGTACGCCTGATCATCCAGTCCCGGCCCCGGCCGCCGGTGGCGAACAGCACGTACCGGCCCTTCGTGCGCTCGCCGTCCAGCACCACGATCACCTCGCCGTCGCGCCACTTCTCCGCGCGGTAGGTGCCGGTGTCGTGCACGATCATCCGCCCGCCGCCGTACTCCCCGGCGGGGATCTCCCCGTGGAACGTCAGGTACTCCATCGGGTGGTCCTCGGTGTGCACGGCCAGGTGGTTGCGGCCCGGGTCGCGGGGCAGGCCGCGCGGCACGGCCCAGGAGGCCAGCACGCCGTCGTGCTCCAGCCGCAGGTCCCAGTGCAGGCTCCGGGCGTGGTGCTGCTGGATGACGAAGCGGGGTGCGCGCCGCGCCGACCGCTTCCGCCCGGGAGCCCGCTCGGGCACCGGTTCCGGGGTACGCGCGGCGTCCCGTTTCCGCCGGTACTCCTCCAGCCGGTCCGCCATCCCCGCATCCTCCCCCAGACGCGCCGTGCGCGCCGGGATGCCGGTGTGTGTGCGGCGAACCGGGGTAGAACGGGGGACATGGACAGCGACCAGCCCACCCTTCCGCTCGCCGGCGACGTCCGGATCCCGCTGCTCGGCTTCGGCACGTGGCAGGCCACCGGCGAGGCCGGGTGCCAGGCGGTGCTCGCCGCGCTGGACGCCGGCTACCGCCACATCGACACGGCCACGATGTACGGCAACGAGAAGGAGGTCGGGCGGGCGGTCAAGGAGAGCGGGCTGCGCCGGGAGGACGTCTTCATCACCACCAAGCTGCCGCCGGACCGGGTGGGCCGGGAGCGGGAGACCATCGAGGCCAGCCTGGCCGCCCTGGACACCGATTACGTCGACCTGTGGCTGGTGCACTGGCCGCCGTCCGCGCCCGGCGACAGCATCCCGGTGTGGCGGGAGATGCTCGCCGCGCGGGACGAGAACATGGCGCGCACGGTCGGGGTGAGCAACTACTCGATCGGCCAGATCGACGAGCTGATCCAGGCCACCGAGGAGACGCCGGCGGTCAACCAGATCCGCTGGAGCCCGTCGCTGTACGACAGGCACACGCACGCCGCCCACCGGGACCGGGGCGTGGCGCTGGAGGGGTACAGCCCGTTCAAGGCCAGCGACCTGTCCGACCCGGTGCTGGTCCGCATCGCCCAGGCGCACGACGTGTCACCGGCCCAGGTGGTGCTGCGCTGGCACATCGACCACGAGATCGTGGTCATCCCGAAGTCGGTCACGCCGGAGCGCATCCGTGCCAACGTCGACGTGTTCGGGTTCTCGCTCACCGCCGAGGAGATGCGCGACATCGACGCGCTCGCCGGCTGAGACGTACCCGCGGAAAGGGGCGCGGTCCGCAGCGGACCGCGCCCCTTTCCGCGTGCGGTGGTCAGCCGCGGGCGCAGGTGGAGCCGTTGAGCGTGAAGCTGCTCGGCGCGGAGTAGCTGCCGTTCAGCGTCGCCTGGTAGCCGAAGCTGGTCGACGCGCCGGGCGCCAGCGTGCCGTTGTAGCCGGCGTTGCGGGCGGTCACCGCCGAGCCGCTCTGGCTCACGGTGGCGTTCCACGCGTTGGTGACTGTCTGCCCGGAGGGCAGGTTGTAGTTCAGGGTCCAGCCGTTGATCGTGCCGGAGCCGGTGTTCTTGACCGTCACGTCGGCGGTGAAGCCGTTGTTCCACACGTTCGCCGCCTTGTAGGTGACGGTGCACGACGCGCCGCCCGACGGCGGGGGCGTGGTCGGCGCCGACGTGGTCGGCGGAGCCGACGTGGGCGGCGGGTTCGAGCCGGTGTTGACGCTCTGCGAGAACGAGTTCACCGCGAGCCCGACGCCGCCCTGCCACGGCTCGAAGCCGGCCTGGATGCTGGTCAGGTACCAGTCGTTGGTGATCGCACCCCGGTTACGGGTGTCGTTGATGAATGCCATCGCGTCGAAGCTGAAGCTGGGGATGGCCGACGGCGACAGGTACGAGATGACGTTGTTGGAGCCGTTGCTGCCGCGCCAGACCTCCCAGGTGCGGCCCGCGATGCTGGCGGTGCCGACCGGCGAGCCGATGGGCTGGATCGAGCCCTGCCGGTTGAGCCAGATCATGATCTCCATCTGGTTCACGCCGTCGCGCTTGGGCGACGGGTCGAGCCAGATGTCGTACGACGCGTTGAAGATCGCGCCGCTGACGTAGTTGTAGCTGATGCTGGACGGTGCGCTGCTGATGTTCTTCACCTGCACCGGCAGGTTCGTGCCGGGCGAGCAGTTGGTGTAGTGGCAGCCCACGAAGATCGACGGGTACGCGACCGGTGCCCCGTTGGTCGGCGCGGAGCCGTCCGCGCGGGTGATCGAGAAGCCGGTCGAGGTGACGTTGATGCACTGCTGGGCACTGGTGCCCCAGCGGTTGTTCTGCACCACGTACTTGCCGCCGATGGTGGTCGAGCCGTACTGCTCGCAGATCTGGGTGTCGGCGGAGGCGGTGCCGCCGAGCGCGACGGCGACGAGGGTGCCGGCGGCCAGCAGTCCGGCTGCCGCGAGGGCCCTGAGTGGACGCTTCATGATGCTCCTTGGCTCGGCGCGGGACGGCGCCGGTTCGGTCGGTGATACGGGCGGGAGCGCTCCCACGATGCAAGGAATACATTTACATGTCTGAAATCATTGCGCAATTGCGCCGGGCTCGTTAACGCTCCGCGTCCGGCCGGTGGCACGGCGGAGAGCCGCGACCGCCCCCTTCCCCCAGATGGAGGCGGGATTCCTGCCGGTGGGACGGGGTGTGCCGCCGACCGGCGGCCCGCGCCAGGGCGCATGGGCACTTCCGCCGCCTGGTTGCGGCGAGTAATGTCTTGCCTCCAACGCGTTCCGATCCCCCTCCGGAGGCGTACCCCGTGATGGGTGGTTCCCCCCTGCGCATCCTCGTCGTCGGCGCGGGCATCGCCGGCCTCGCCGTGGCCCGGGCGCTGCGCCTGGCGGGGTTCCGGCCCGACGTCACCGAGCGGCTGCCACCCACCGAGTCGATCGACTCCGGCCTCTACCTGCCCGGCAACGCCGCCCGGGCGATGCGCCGGCTCGACCTCGACGGGCCGCTGCGCCCGCTCGGTCAGGTGATCCACCGGCAGCGCTTCCTGGACGCCGCCGGAGCACCGCTGTGCGAGGTCGACCTCGACGCGCTCTGGGCCGGCGTGGGGGAGTGCCGGGCGCTGCCCCGGGCCGAACTGCACCGGGTGCTGCTCACCGGCGCCGGCGGCGCGGTGCGCCACGGTGCCGAGGTGAGCACCGTCGACCTGCTGCCCGGCCGGGTCGCCGTCGGCTTCACCGACGGCACCAGCGGCGAGTACGACCTGGTCGTCGGCGCGGACGGGCCCCGCTCGGCGGTACGGACGCTCGCCGCGCTCGGCGGACCACCACGCCCCGCCGGGCAGGTGGTCTACCGCGCCCTGGTGCGCGGCGGCCCCCGGATCGCGGACTGGACCGCCCTGCTCGGCCAGCGGGCCGGGTTCCTGGTCGTGCCGCTCGGCGCCGGACGGCTCTACTGCTACGCCGACGAGGCCGGCACCGAACTGCCCGCCGACCCGCTCGCCCGCCTGCACGAGCTGTTCGGCTCGTACGGCGGCCCGGTGCCCGAGGTGCTGGCCGCGCTGGAGACCGTGTCAGTGGAACGCACCGAGGAGGTCGAGCTGGGACGCTGGTTCCACGGCCGGGTGCTGCTCGTCGGTGATGCCGCTCACGCCACCGCGCCGACGCTGTCCCAGGGCGCCGCGATGGCGCTGGAGGACGCCGTCGTGCTCGCCGAGTCGCTGCGGGCCGCCGGCAGCGTCGAGGCCGCGCTGCTCGCGTACGAGAGTCGTCGCC
The DNA here is from genome assembly GCF_000717585.1 of Micromonospora globosa. Lineage (NCBI taxonomy): Bacteria > Bacillati > Actinomycetota > Actinomycetes > Micromonosporales > Micromonosporaceae > Micromonospora > Micromonospora globosa. The sequence continues at coordinate 2,062 of NZ_JNZR01000023.1, read as the reverse complement.
GGCCGCGTACCCGCTGGGTGCGGGACCGGACCCGGGACCGCAACCGCACCCGCGACGTGCCGCCGGCGCTGCGCGACCCGTTGCTGCGCGGACGCGGCGGCCGGATCTTCCGGGAGCACTACCGGCTCCTGACCGGCCCGCTCTGAAAGGCGGGAGATCGTAGCCGCCCACCCCACGCGGCGAGGCCACCTACCGGGGACTATCCTCCCTACGGATGACGGCTGCGCCGATGACCAGCGCGCCGAGCGGGACAACCAGAACCGGAGGCCACTCGTGACCACCGTCGCACCCAAGCCGGTCGTGACCCGGCCCTGGCCGGTCCGGGAGCCGGTCAAGGGGTCGGCCATCGCGCGGCTGCTGCGCACCACGGACGCGAAGCAGATCGGGATCATGTACATGGTCACCGCGTTCGTGTTCTTCATGATCGGTGGCCTGATGGCCCTGATCATGCGCGCCGAACTCGCGCGACCGGGCCTGCAGTTCCTGTCGCCCGAGCAGTACAACCAGCTCTTCACGATGCACGGCACGATCATGCTGCTGTTCTTCGCGACGCCGATCGTGTTCGCCTTCGCGAACTACGTGGTGCCGCTGCAGATCGGCGCGCCGGACGTGTCGTTCCCCCGGCTCAACGCCTTCGCCTACTGGCTGTACCTGTTCGGTGGCACGCTCGCCACCGCGGGCTTCATCGCCCCGGGCGGCGCGGCCGACTTCGGCTGGACCGCGTACACGCCGCTGAGCACCGCCGACCACGCCCCGGGCGTGGGCGCGAACATGTGGGTCGTCGGTCTGGCCATCTCCGGTCTGGGCACGATCCTCGGCGCGGTCAACCTGATCACCACGATCCTGACCCTGCGCGCGCCCGGCATGACCATGTTCCGGATGCCGATCTTCACCTGGAACATGCTGGTCACCAGCCTGCTGGCGATCCTGGTCTTCCCGCTGCTGGCCGCCGCGCTGTTCGCGCTCGCCGCGGACCGCCTGATGGGCGCCCACGTGTACGACCCGGCGACCGGCGGGCCGATGCTGTGGCAGCACCTGTTCTGGTTCTTCGGTCACCCCGAGGTGTACATCATCGCGCTGCCGTTCTTCGGCATCATCAGCGAGATCATCCCGGTGTTCTCCCGGAAGCCGATCTTCGGCTACAAGGGCCTGGTGGCCGCCACCATCGCCATCGCCGCCCTGTCGATGAGCGTCTGGGCGCACCACATGTTCGCCACCGGCCAGGTGCTGCTGCCGTTCTTCAGCTTCCTGAGCTACCTGATCGCCGTGCCCACCGGTATGAAGTTCTTCAACTGGATCGGCACCATGTGGCGGGGCCAGATCACCTTCGAGACGCCGATGCTGTTCTCGATCGGCTTCCTGGTGACGTTCCTCTTCGGTGGTCTCACCGGTGTGCTGCTGGCCAGCCCGCCGCTCGACTTCCACCTGCACGACTCGTACTTCGTGGTGGCGCACTTCCACTACGTGCTCTTCGGCACCATCGTGTTCGCGGTGTTCGCCGGCATCTACTTCTGGTTCCCGAAGATGTTCGGCCGGATGCTCGACGAGCGGCTCGGCAAGATTCACTTCTGGCTCACCATGATCGGCTTCCACACCACGTTCCTGGTGCAGCACTGGCTGGGCAACGAGGGCATGCCGCGCCGGTACGCCGACTACCAGGCCGCCGACGGCTTCACCACGCTGAACACGATCTCCACGATCGGCGCGTTCATCACCGGTATCTCGACGCTGCCGTTCATCTGGAACTGCTGGAAGTCGTACAAGACCGGCCCGGTCGTCGAGGTCGACGACCCGTGGGGCCACGGCAACTCGCTCGAGTGGGCCACCAGCTCCCCGCCGCCGCTGCGCAACTTCGACCGGATGCCGCGCATCCGCTCCGAGCGGCCGGCGTTCGACGCGAAGTTCCCCGAGCTGGCCGCCGGGCAGAGCCTGGCCGGTCCGCCCGAGGGTGGCGCGAAGCCGCTGACCAGCGAGGTCAACGGTGGCGCCAGCTACCAGGAGGACACCGCAGGCAACCTCGACCAGCGCTGACGCAGTAGTTCAAGGCCGGGCGCCGCACCCC